>JAILNP010000044.1:0-32822 GCA_024691475.1 Eggerthellaceae bacterium | reverse complement strand
ATGCGGTAGTAGGTGTCCAGATCTCGTATGATTGCCGTCCCGTCACCGCTCTCGTAGAGGACCTCGTAGTGAGACCCGGTGCTCTGGTTCAGATCCAGGTAGTTGTCGACTGCCTCGGCGTTCACGGCGATGTAATCAGACGTCAGGTCGGCGACGTAGGTGGCGACCTCGTCCTTGAGTACGAGCTCGAACGCCAAGCACGCGACGAGGAACACCGCGACGTAGATCGCGGTCCACCTCGCGAGGGTGCCCCAGAGGCTGCGCCTCAGCGCACGCCCCTGCTCGCTCGCCGTAGCGCTCATGACGCATCGCCTTCCCCGCGAATGCGGTAGCCCACGCCCCATACGGTGTCGATGAACGGCTGCGATGCGTCAACGGCCTCGCACTTCTGCCTCAGGTGGCGGATGTGCACCATGACGGTGTTGGCGGCCGAGGCGTCGTAGGGCTCTTCCCAGGCATGCTCGTAGAGCTCCCTCGCCGGGACGGGCGATCCGGCACGCTCGACCAGCATCGCCAGGATCGAGAACTCCTTGGGCGTCAGGTCCAGTTCCTGCCCGTGCAGCAGGGCGGCATGTCCGCGACGGTCGATCTCGAAGTCGCGCGTGACGAGGGCGCCGTCCGCATGGTCGGTCGACCTCAGCCGCGCCCGTATGCGCGCCACGAGCTCGCGCGGCCTGAAGGGCTTGACGACGTAGTCGTCGGCGCCCAACGTGAGCCCCACCACCAGGTCGCTCTCCGCATCCTTCGCAGTGAGGAACACTATGGGGATGGCGGATGTCTGCCGGATGCGCGAGCATAGCTCGAAGCCGTCCATGCCCGGCATCATGACGTCGAGCAGGGCGAGGTCGGGCTTCTCTTGCGCAAGCTTGCCGAGCGCCTCGGTGGCAGACGTGCAGGGGACGGCCTCCATGCCGGAGGCGACGAGCACGTCAGCGACGAGGGCGACGATCGCCGCGTCGTCGTCCACGACGAGGACCTTGGGCCTGTGCTTTTCTGTGCCGTTCTTCTTCATGTGGCAAGTCTACCCGAGCTGCGCGCGGCTAGCGGGCACGCGCGCCCGCTCCGGCGCAATCTTAAGGGAAACGTAAGGGTTCGCCATGGGAAGGTTAAGCCACCTCGGCCGTACGCTGCTATCCGTCGGATAGGCAGGCGGAGATGGAGGAGGCAATGCGCCCATACACGCGCTACGCGGCAATGGGCGATACCGAGAGGATGCCGCCGCAGCGGAGAGCTTCTACGAAGAGTGGGCGCAAGCGAAAGGCGCCTGTCGCAGCAATCGCCGTCATCGTGCTCGTCCTCGTGACGCTCGCAACTCACGTTCTTGTCCCGTGGGCGCCGAACACGTTGTCGGGCACGGCATTTGGGAAAGGCGATGCATGGATGCTCGTCCTCGTGAATGACGAGCATCCCATGGGGCCATACCAACCCGAGCTCACCGAGCTTAAAGGCGGGCAGGCAGTCGACTCGCGATGCTACCCGGACCTGCAGCGCATGTTCGATGCGGCTCGCGCTGCGGGGCTCCGCCCCAAGGTCAATTCGTCGTACCGCTCGCGCGAGGAACAGCAGCAGGTGCTCGACGATGCAATAGCCGAAGGCGTCGGCGACGGGCTTTCGGAGGGTGAGGCGAGGAGGCTCGCGCTGCGAACAGTTGCCGAGCCGGGCACCAGCGAGCACGAGACGGGCCTCGCCATCGACGTGACGAGCGAGAGCCAGACCTACGAGGACAACGCGGCAGTCTGGGATTGGATGTCCGAGCACAGCTGGGAGTACGGCTGGATACTTCGCTACCCTGAGGGCAAGGAGGAAATCACGGGCATCGACTGCGAGCCGTGGCACTTCCGCTATGTAGGCGTAGCCGCAGCTCGCGAGATGCATGAGAGCGGTCAGTGTTTCGAAGAGTATCTGAAGCAGTTGTGACGTGCCCCAGACGGGTTCATCGTCGTGATTCCGATGCAATCGCTAGGCGACGGATGCTTCGCCTAGAACAGTTGCCCGCTGCAGGTACTCCTCGAGGACCTTGCGGTTCACGCGGATGGTCTTGGTGCCGAGTTTCACGGCCGGGATCTCGCCCTGGTGGATGAGCTCGTAGATGGACGTGAGCGAGATCTGCAGGTACAGCCGCACCGCCCGCACGTCCAGCCAAACGTCCGAGCCGTCGCCCGGCATGTTGAGGAGCTCCATGCGCTGGGCGTCTCCGGGGCCCGTGGGCAGGTAGACGCCGGCTTCGTCGGTGAGGGGAGCGAACCCGGAGGGCGCTCCGTAGACAAGATAGGGATTCGGGTAATGGCCTGCGCCCTGGGGCGCAGCGGCTTGCGACTGCATTGATATACCTCCTGTCTTGGTGCTTCGTTGGCAACGCCAAAGCCGAATGCGGATGCATCGCTTCAATGACAGGGGTTTTTACATGCTGCGGCGAGTGACGGCAAGTCGCGGGAAACGCGGATAGTCCGCTAGAGTTCTCGTCGTTCATTAACCACGGAACCCACATCTTCGATGGCGCCTCGGGGCGGATGAACGGGTCCGCCCCGATCGCATCGAAGTCGGTTGCGAGAGGAGGCCGGCAGGGGGGAATGGGGCGATTTTTCGGACATGCAGCGCCCGGCTGCAGCGACGCGGGTTGGGATTCCGATTCCCCCGCGTGTGCCGTGTAATACCGTGTTTCCCGTGAAGTAGCGAGAAAATTCCCCCCGAATTCCCCCGCGCGGTTATCCTCAAAGTAGTTTATATAAGTGATTTAGTCGTGTTTTTGACCCTTATCAGAAGGCTGGCAATTTGGGCCAGGAAGGGTCTCAGGGGTAAACTTTTTCGGCCTGAAAATTCCCCCGCAATAAAAAATCCCTGACCGTTTTCGCAGGTCAGGGACTTGGTTTTGGTCGCGGGGGCCGGATTCGAACCGACGACCTTCGGGTTATGAGCCCGACGAGCTACCAGACTGCTCCACCCCGCAATGTGTGGTATTCCGTATGCGGTTTTCAATGCTGCGACGTGGGTTATGAGCCCGGCGAGCTACCAGACTGCTCCACCCCGCAATGTCTGGCGCTGCTTTAAGCAGCCCAGTTAGGATACGACGAACACAGCCGCATTGCAACTTTTAATCGGCCGCACACACAAAGCACACCTTCAACGGAAGCACTCATCGACAGCAGACGACGCGGCGAACAAGCCCGCAAAAGGCCCCGACACCACAACGGCCGTTCACCTGCCTACCACTGCACCAGTTCGAACTCTCCGTTTTCGTACAACGCAAAGCTGTGACTTCCATCCTTCGGAATGCTCACGCTACCAGGGTTGACCAGGCGAATGGTACGCACATCGCCCCCTGCCGCATTAGTGTCTTCCCCACTCGCAGGCACCAATACGCCATCACGCACGCTCATGCGCGCATCCTCGTTCACCTTCACGTGCGTATGCCCCGAAAGGAAGGCCGCACCGCTGGGAAGCAACGGCATGCGCTCGGGCGACCACACATGACCATGCGTGCAGAACAGCGTAGTATCGCCATCGACCAGGGTAGCGTAGTCGGCCATGCAGGGAAAATCGAGCACCATCTGATCCACTTCCGCATCGCAATTGCCACGAACGGCCACGATGGATTCCGCCACCCCATTCAGCATGGCAGCAACTTCCTTGGGAGCATACCCTTCGGGCAGGTCGTTGCGCGGGCCGTGATAGAGAGCATCGCCCAGCAGCACAATGCGGTCAGGTGTTTCACGGGAAACAGCATCCATCAACCTGCGGCACCACGTTGCCGAACCATGAATATCGGAAGCAATCAGCAGCTTCATGTCCTTCCTTTCCCTCGTTCGCTCGAGCATACCGCAATCGCAGCTACGTGCCCGCGCAGTTCACCCATACGCCATGCGGCCCATCGGCGAATGCCACAACAAGCGAAATGCATCCAAGCAAGCGCGCCTCGCATTACCCAACCGCAACAACCCGTCGAGCTCTTGCACGTATAAGAACGCACCCACCCAACATACGCCAACGGCCTGCAGGTTTCCCCACAGGCCGTCCGAGTTTGGCTTTGACTTGCGGGCATGCCCGCGGCAATTACTTCAGAGCGGTGAAACGCAGGCTCAGGCAGCTCAGGCCGCCGTCGATCTTGCGGAACTCGCTCGTGTCGAGCACGATGGTCTCGTAGCCCAGGTCCTGAACGGCCTTGAGCACCGTGGGGTAGCCCTCGGGAACGATGACCGTGCCGTTGATCCAGATGCAGTTGGCGCCGTAGGCCTCTTCTTCGGGAACAACGATCTTGTTGTACTTGGCGAACTCGGGCTTGTCGATGAACTCGCCGCTCACCAGCATGTTGTTGTCTTCCAGGTAGTTCACGCCCGTCTTCAGGTGCAGCACCTCCTCCAGCGGCACTTCGCTACCGGACAGGCCGTACTTTTCCAGAATGGCGATGAACTGGCGGATGCCCTCTTCGTTGGTGCGCGCGGAACGACCCACATAGAAGTGGTCGCCCACCATCATGACGTCGCCACCTTCCAGCGTGCCGGGGGCAACAATGTGCTCGATGCGGTCTTCGGGATAGTAACGGCGAATGATGGGCTCCATGAGCTCAGCTTCCGCATTACGCGTGCCGGCACCAGGGTTGTCGATAATGGCGCACTCGCGCGTGAGCACGGCAGTGTCTTCCACGAAGCAGCTATCGGGGAATTCGGGGGCGTCGGGAAGAACGTCAACTTCCAGACCCAGGCTCACCAGCGCCTGGATGTATGCGTCATGCTGGCGCAGCGCGTTCTCGTAGTCGGGCTTGCCCAGCTCGGGAGCACTCGTGATGCCATCGCAAACGGCAGGGCACGGACGGCGCACGATGATGTTAGAGAATGCCATATCCAATTCCTTTCACTAACACGGATATGAGAATTCGTCGGCTCCAAGCCGACCGAAACGAAGTGGCTGGGTCCTCCCTCGGTACCCAGCCACTTGGTATGAACTACCAGACGATCTGGCCGGTAACCAGGAAGTAGATGCTCACGACCAGGGCAACCAGAATGACGGCCACGGCAATCTTGTCGGCAGTGCCACGCAGGTAGCCATCGCCGCGGCTCTTCTTCGACAGAACGTAGACCACGATGCCAGGGGCAAACAGGAAGCTCATGATGGTAAGGCCCACGGCGCCCGTTGCCCAGCAGAGCAGCAGCGCATACGCAACGCCAAGCAGACCGATGATGCCGTAGAACACGGGCGAGGCACTTACCTTGCCCTGGAACGCTTCGGGCTCCTTGAAGGCAACCTTCACCATATACGCTGCGCTGAACAGGTACGGAAGCAAAATCATGCCTGCGGAAAGCACGTAGAAGAACTGATACGTGTTATCGGAGAACATCATAATGAGCAGGAAGATCTCGATGATGCAGGCGTTCAGCACCAGCGTGCCAACGGGCGAGCCCTTCTCGTTCGTCTTCGCGAAGAACGACGGGAAGCCGGCCTTCTGCTGAGCAGCCTCGAAGGGGCTTTCGGCGGTAAGCACGACGTAGCCGAGCATGGCGCCAACAAGCGAAAGCACCACGCCAAAGTTGATGAGGATGGCACCCCATTCGCCCACGGCGTATTCCATGAGGTTGGCCAGCGGCGGATTCTCGAGAGCGGCCAGCTCGTCGAGCGGCATAACGCCCAGCGAAAGCAGCGACACCATGAGATAGATGCACAGGACGCAGATGAATGCGACGATGGTGGCCTTGCCTACATCGGAATCGCGGCGGGCGCGACCGGAAATGGCCACGGCAGATTCGATGCCAATGAACACCCACACCGTGGTGGTAAGTGCAGAGAGGATCTTGTCGCCGCTGTTCAGGATGGCACCAGATTCGGCATCGGTGGTCATCACGTTGAAGTTCGCCATAAACGTGTCAGGGTGGAAATGACCCAAGAACACGATGGCGATGATGGCCGTGAAGATGGGCACCATCTTGGCGATGGTAACCACGGCGTTGATGGCCGCAGCTTCCGTAACGCCACGGGAAACCAGCCAGGTATAGAACCAGACGATGCACGATGCGCCGATGATGGAAGGCAGGTTGTTGCCCGATTCGAAGACCGGGAAGAAGTATGCCAACGCGCTGAACAGCAGAGCGCTAAAGCTCACGATGCACAGGATGGCGGAAATCCAGTAGCCCCAGGCGCTGCAGAAGCCAATGAAGTGGCCGAAGCCCTCGCTGGCGTAGCTGTAGATGCCGCCCTTCAACTTGGGCTTCACGCGGGAAAGGCAGAAGAACGTGAGCACGAGGCACAGCACGCCCACGCCGGAGATGCACCAAGCGAGCACGATGGCCTGACCGTCGGCACCGTTCGCCGCCATATCGCTGCACAGGCTGAAAACGCCCGAGCCAACGATGAGGGTA
Organism: Eggerthellaceae bacterium; assembly: GCA_024691475.1. Lineage (GTDB taxonomy): Bacteria > Actinomycetota > Coriobacteriia > Coriobacteriales > Eggerthellaceae > Denitrobacterium. The sequence continues at coordinate 26,475 of JAILNP010000044.1, read as the reverse complement.
ATTACGGAAGTGATAAGATGGAAGAACCCCATGCCCTGGGGATTGTCGACAGTCTGGTCGACGACAGCTGGTTTACCAGCCATGCAAACTCCTTTACCGGGCTAAGCAAAAGCCGCGCATCTTTTACCCAGCGATATACACAACGGTGAATAGATTACCACACCTAACGTTACTATTTTGTATATTTTGCCTGCGGTTAAGCATTTGGATAGGTGCGTCTCCACAGCTCAACCCTATGCAATTCTTCCATGTTCAAACCGCATCCAAGGCCTGCTTCCCCACCCACGGGGTTCACCACGAGCGACCCCTTTTCCAATACGAAGGGCGGTTCGGTAATGTCATGCTCGAAATAGCGCGACGTGTCGGAAATGTCGCCGGGAATGTTCATCCCAGGAAGCATGGCAAATGCCGCATGCAGGCGCTTGCTGATGCCCGTGTCGTACATCCCTCCCATCCATACGGTGACGCCCATGCCGCGGGCGCGCTTGTAGAAGTCCAGCGCAGGTTGCACTCCGCCGAACTTGCCTATCTTCATTACTACGCAACGTAAGTCGCGATGCTCCTTCAGAATGTCGTCGAGCTGGCTGGCGTTCGTCCAGCTCTCGTCGAGCGCAATGGGCGTACGCAAGGTGCGCTGCAAGCGAGCCAAGCGCTCGAACAGGCCTTTTGGCCCCACATGGGGCGCATGCTTCGGGTCAAGCGGTTCCTCGATACATGCAAGGTTCAACGCATCGAGGCACTTGAGTTCCTTCATGTCGTCTTCAGTGAAGCTCTGGTTCGCATCGGCCAGCAGCGTAAGATCGGGAAATTCCTCGCGCACGGCGATAATCGGGCGAATATGCCCAGGCTTCACCTTGATCTTCACGCGACGATACCCCGCGGCAAGCGCATCGCGCACGGCATCAACCGTTTCGCGTTCGCCCGCAATGCCAACAACGGCACCGCCGGGGGCGCAGCCTGCGGGTACGCCAAGCGCGGCGCCCTCTTCGGTCACGGAATCGCGCGCGCCGATAAGCTGGCGCACGGAAAGCCCCATGACCTTGCCGTGCAAATCCCAGAAGGCAGACTCCACGGCCGCCGCCGCAAGCGGATGCTTTTGGGCAGCGGGCACGCGGGAAAGCACGCGGCTCACTTCCACGGGATGCAAAAACGTGTACTTCAGCACCACGGGAATGATGGCCTTCTCCAAAACGGGCAGGTCATCGTCGATGGTCTCGGGCAGATACCAGTCGGTGGAAAACGCCACGTCTTCACCCAAGCCCGTGCGACCCGCCCAGTCGGTGATGCGCACGATAAGCGATTCGCGCTCGCGCAGCTTCGTGCGCGCCGTTCGCTGGCCACCGCCCACCAGGGGCTGCTTCACGCGCCAAATATCGATCTTCACGGCTTCCAGGCGCTCGTTGTAACGCATGCGCAACGCCATGCGATTGACCTTGCCAATGCCCGTGCGCGGGAATTCCGGCAATACGATGATGTGCTTCGGCATGTAAATGCGCGCCAAGCGCGACTGCAGACTAATGCGCACGGAATCGGCCATGTCCTGGGCATTGAACCCAGGTTCGTAAGCCATTTCGCGGGCTTCCGCGAAAGCAACGGGGCGACGGCCCCAGTCGGCATCTTCCACGCCGAACACGAAAGCGTCGGTTACGCCCGGTACCTGCAGCATCTTCTTGCGAATCTCTTCGGGATAGACGTTCTCGCCGCCCGATACGAACATATCGCCCGTGCGCTCGGCCACTTCCACGCGGCCATCCACCAAACGCGCTCGATCGCCCGTGATGAAGAAGCCGTCGGACGTAAACGCAGCGTGCGCATTCAGATAGCCCTTGAATACGCCAGGACCACGAACGCCCAGCTGGCCATAGCCATTTTCGTCGGCGGAAAGAATGACCACCTGATACGGCGCCATGATATCGAGCGCAAGGCCATCGCCCTGCTGGTACAAGCGTGAGGCCACATGGCTGCACGTTTCCGTCATGCCATAGCTGGTGTACACGCGCGCGCCATGGGCGGCAGCCTGCTCGAGCGTAACGCTATTGGGTGCGGCGCCGCCCAGCAAAATGCATTCGTACAGCGGCAACACCTCTTCCGCGCGCGGCGAAGCGAGCATGTCCTGCAGCATCTTGTCGACCACGGAAACGTGGGTGCAGCCGTACACGGCCGCATCGCAGAGCGTCTGCGTGGCATCAAAATGCCGATACATGATGAACGGCGTGTCGTTGAGCAGCGAGCGAACGAAAATCTCCAAGCCACCCACGTGGTACATGGGCAGCGTGAGCTGCCACGCGCCTTCGCCCGGCGCGTTCAGGCGCATATTCGACGAGGCTGCGGCACCCTGCAGGTTCGCCCACGAAAGCTCGGCGGCCTTCGGCCTTCCCGACGTACCCGACGTGAACATGACCACCGCACGTGCGTGGCCATCGAACGCGCCTCTTCCGCGCTGAGCCCAATGCGCAAGCTGGGACGGTTCCGCATGCGCGTTCTGAATAAGGCCAAGCACATCGGCTTCGCGAAGCACGCGCATGCCGCTTACCTGCAGCGCCACCTCCGCGCTGCGCAGACGCTCGGCCTTTTCCTGTGCCGTAAGGCGGGCATTCAACATAACGACGGTAAACCCGGCATAGGCCGCAGCCAGCAACAGGTAGAGAAACGCAGGGCAATTGCCCATGTCGCTGGCAACCACGCTACCGCGGCGAATGTCAGCTGCCTCGAGCGCCATGCCCAGACGCGCGGCGCTCCTACGCACTTCCACGTAATTCACCTGGGCGTATTCTGCCGAAGCGTCGATGAAGCACGGCGCTTGCGGCGACTTGGCAATACGGTCCTCGATATGCTGCAGTATGGTTGCGGTCATGGCTAGGCTACATTCGATTTCACGTGAAACACCCGGCAGATCCTAGGGAAACTTGGGGAACTGCGTGAAATCGGGCTTGCGCTTTTCCTTGAACGCGTCGCGGCCTTCCTTGGCCTCGTCGGTGGTGTAGTAAAGCAGCGTGGCATCGCCCGCAAGCTGGGCAAGGCCAGCATAGCCGTCGGTTGCGGCGTTGAAGCTTGCCTTCATGAAGCGCAGGGCCGTGGGGCTCCACTGCAGAATCTCGCGCGCCCAGGCAACGGTTTCCGCTTCCAGCTCGTCGAACGGCACGACCTTGTTGACCATGCCCATTTCCAGCGCCTCGGCTGCCGTGTACTGACGGCAGAGGTACCAGATTTCGCGCGCCTTCTTCTGACCCACGATGGCAGCCAGATAGGAAGCACCGTAACCGGCGTCGAAGCTACCGACCTTCGGGCCCGTCTGGCCGAACTTGGCGGTATCGGCCGCAAGCGACAAGTCGCACAGCAGGTGCAGAATGTGGCCGCCGCCGATGGCGTAGCCGTTGACCATAGCGATGATGGGCTTCGGTACGATGCGCATCAGGCGCTGAAGGTCGAGCACGTTCAGACGCGGGATGTTGTCTTCACCCACGTAGCCGCCGTTTCCGCGAATCTTCTGGTCACCGCCGCTGCAGAACGCCTCGTCCTCGTGACGGCCACCGTGATTGACGCCCGTAAGGATGATGACGCCGATTTCCGCGTCGTCGCGCGCTTCGGAAAACGCGTCGTACATCTCGTTAACGGTAAGGGGCGTGAACGCGTTGCGGCGCTCGGGTCGGTTGATGGTGATCTTCGCGATGCCATCGAACGTCTCGTAGACGATTTCGCGGTATTCCTTACCGCGCTTCCACTCGAAGTCGCTCATATCCTGCCTTCCTATTCCATGCCCCGTGCTTCATTGAGCACGCAGGCGAATTCACTTGGTCGTTCCATATGAACGTTATGCCCGCAATCGAAGCGGGTCACTACAATGCCAGCCGCCTGGCACGCATCGGCAATGCGCGAATAGCGCTCATCACGCTCGCCCGCCAGAAAGCGAACGGGCACAGACAACGACGCGAGCATGCGCACCGTATCTGCCTGCAACGCCATGGTCTGCACGCCACCGTCGCGAAGCTGGCCAGCCAACGCACGCGCATCGCACGCAAGGCGCATGGCACGCTGGGTGCGCTGCACCTCTTCGGGCTGTTCCAGCTGCGTTGCAAACAGCGGCAGCTTTTCCCACCAGTCTACAACTTCCTGAATGGATTCGGCCTGTTCCATGCGCTGCGCCCATGCGTTGTTGCGCTCGGCAAACCACGTTCGCTCGGCTTCGTCCACGCAACCCAAGCCCGCGCTTTCCAATACAAGCGCAGCCAAGGTCTGCGGAAATGCACGAGCATATTCCACCGCAACGCGGCCGCCCATGGAATATCCCACGAGCACCACCTTGTCGCACGCGTTTTCCTGGCAAATCTGCATAACGGAGCGATGCACCGACTCCGCCAACTGGGGCAACGAATACCCCTGCGCTCCAGGCACGTAGTTGATGGCATAGACATTCCCGCCGGGAACGGCGTCGACAACGCTGTTCCACGTGCGCGCATCCTGCATGAAGCCATGCAGGAGAATGATGGGCAACGACATGGCTGATCGAACCTACCAGTAACGACCGTAGCGGAATTCCACGCCAGCCAGCGGCACCGATACGTCGATGATGTTGATACCCGGCTCGCCCAGGAAGCTCTCATAAATGCGACGGAAGTCGTGAACCGAGCTCACGCGGCGATAACCCGCGCCGAACGCCTGCGCCAGGTGCTTGCAATCGACATTCTGCGGCGTAAGGAACAAGCGGCCGAAGTAATCTTCGGTCGACTTCTGCGGAAGCATGTCGAAGATAGCGCCGCCGTTGTTGTTCAAGAGCACCACGATGATCGAGGGCACGGGGCCATCGTGGCGAATCTCGCGAATGTGCATTTCGTTCTGCAGCGACAGAGCATTCGCATCGTGCAGGAACGCCAGGTCGCCCGTGAGGACGGTGGTCTGCTCGTACGCCTGCGCCGCGCCAATGGCGGAAGACAGCGTGCCATCGATGCCATTCAGGCCACGGTTGCACAGCACGCGGATATTCTTGTCGGACTTGCAGTAGAACGTGTCAATGGCGCGAATGCTCATGCTGTTCGCGCTAAACAGCAGCGAGTCTTCGGGAATGAGCGACATCATCTTGGCAACGTAGGCGCCTTCGAAGTCGTCGGCCCCCACGCGGCTGGGCACCGACATGATGCGCTCGCGCGCCTCGTCGTTGGCAGCCATCCACTCTTCCACGCACTTCACGCTCGCTGCGCTCTTGGCGCGCACGCCGATCATGCCAGCGGCGAACACCACGGGCAGGGCATGCACGAACAGCGACGTGCTTGCGGAATAATCGCGCGTATCGCGCATGTCGACGGCGATCTGCGTGGGGTTCATTTCCTGCAGCGCCATGAAGCAACGCTTGGAAACCGGCCAGCGGCCAAAACGAATGACCACGTCGACATGCGGGGCTTCCCCGCCGAAGACGGTATCGTAGTTGTCAATGACGTACGGATCGTCCACGCAGCGCAGACCCGACAGGGGGTCGGCCAACAGCGGAATATGACACTTGTGCGCAAACTCAAGCATTACCTGCACGTCTTCAGCGTTATTGCACGTGCCTTCACCGCACAGGGCAATGGTGCGCTTGCCGTGGAACACCTTGAAGATGCCGCGGGCATCGCCCGGACGAAGCCCCTGACCAGGGACCACGGTAGGCGGAAGCGGGTTGACCTTCTCGTTGCCCTTGCTGCGGGCAGGCTTCAGCGGCTCATCGAACGGGAAGTTGATATGCACGGGACCGCCATCGCAGCTCGCCGCACCAGGTACAGAGCCATGCGCAGCAACACAGGCCTCCAGGGCCGTTTGGCGCGCGAAGGCAAGAGCCTCATCGGTTGCCGCAGGCTGGGGCATCTGCACGAATTTCTTCACGTGGTCGCCGAACATCTTCAGCTGATCGCACGTCTGCGGAGCGCCCAGGCCCTGCAGGCGCGAGGGACGATCGCCCGAGAGCAGCAGCAAGGGCACGCGGCTCGATTCCGCTTCCAGCACGGCGGGCATCCAGTTGCCCACCGCCGTGCCGCTCGTGCAGATCACGGCAACGGGCTGGCGCTTCGCCTTGGCCAAGCCAAGCGCGAAGAATGCAGCGCCGCGCTCGTCGACATCGACGTATACGCTGCCAAAGCGCTCGAATGCCTTCATGGCAAGGCCCGTGGAACGAGAACCCGGGCTGATGACGTAATCGGTTACGCCGCAACGCTCAAGTTCAGAAAAGAACGCATCCAGGTATTCCGACGTGATTTCCGCGGGGTCGGTGGGAATGACGCGCGGCTCGCGCTCCACGACGGAAGCGGGCTCTTCGCGCTCTTCCACGGCAGCGGCAGCATGCGCACCTTCGACCATTTCCTGACGCGCAGGTTCGGCAACTGTGGGTTCGGAGACCATAACGGATTCAAGGGGCTGTTCCACCGGAGCCGTCTTCTGCTCTACGGGAGCCGTCTGGTCGACAGCAGGCTGAGCGGCGGCAGGGCGAGTCACGCTCTTGGACTGAGCATGCGCGGCAACAGCCGAAGCCGCCGTTACGGCAGCAGCGGTTGCCTCAGCGCGACGCATGGCAGCCATGGCCGCGCGGCGCGCCTCTTCGACCTCGCGCTCGCGACGAGACATGGGAACCTGCTGCGGCTTGGTGGAAGGCGGCATGGTGTAGCCAGCGCCGTCGGGCATCGACGGAGCATAGCTACGCCCGCGTTCGCGCGCGATCGCCTTGGCAGCGGCCTCGATGATGCCCTGATCAATCGAGATCTTCCTTGCTGGAATTGGTTGCGTTGCGTCTTCCATTAGTCCCTATCTTCCCCATTGAAAGCCGAAAGAATGGTCTTCAACTTCATATCTATCTCATCGTATTCCGAATCGGCATCACTACCAGCCACGATTCCGCAGCCTGCGTAGACATAGCCGTTTTCTCCATCGAACACGCCGCAGCGAATGGCTACGGAGAATGCACCGTTTCCATCGCCGTCGACATAGCCCACCGAACCGCCGAAAAAGCCGCGGTTATACGGTTCGACCTGACGCAGGAGCATCATGGCCTCGCCCACCGGCGTGCCGGAAAGAGCTGGCGTTGGCGAAAGCTGCCCCGCCAGATTCTGAACGCTGCGCCCCTCCATCATCTGCGCCGAAACGGGCGTGTGCAGATGCTGCACGTGCTGCAGCGGCTTGATGATGGGAGCGGCGGGAATTTCCACATCGTGGCAGTTGCGCTCGACAACCCCACGAATGAAATCGACCACGAAGGCATGTTCGCGGCGATTCTTGTCGTCGGAAAGAAGCTCTATTGCCAGGGCCTCGCGCTCTTCGGGCGTATTGCCCACTCCGATGGTGCCCGCCAGACATTCGCTCTGGATGTTGGTTCCCTGCTTGCGAACGAGCAGTTCGGGCGTGCAGCCGCAGAAGAACACGTCGCCGTAGCGATATAGGAACACTGTTCCACGCGCGCTGCCGTCAATAAGGTTCACCAGCAGGTCCTTGCTGGAAAACGGCTCGCTGGCATGCAGGGGCAGGCGGCGCGAAAGCACGGCCTTTGAAACGCGACCCTCATCGATGGCGGCCAGCGTTTGCTCCATTTCATGATGCCAAGCGCTGCGCGAATCGCTTCCCAAGGTGTACGGAATAGTGCGGCGCGTACGCGCAGGCGCAGACTGCGCCTGACGGAGGAATCGCTGCACGCGACCCTCGTACACGGGACCCAAACTGTTCACCTGCAAATACGAGCCCTCTTCGTTCTGAACGAGAACGATTTCAGGAACCAGAAAGCGCAGGCACGGGAACGACGAGAACATCTCGTCAGCCGGTGCAGGGTTTTCCGCGTCGAAACGCTGATACGTGAACAGATATGGCGGAATATCCGCAGAGCCCTCTACCACGTATTCGATGTCGTTCGCGGAGCAAAGCGCAATGCAGCGCCCCAAGCCGAACAAACGGGCGGGCCCGCTTTTCTCATAGTAAACGAATTGATCGGTGAAACCCTTTTGGAGCTGGCAAAACGCATCTACGATGTCCGCGCCCAAGGGCAATGCGTACGTGTAGATTTTTGCCATGAAGAACGCCCCTATCGCTCGAACCACCGTCCACCCATTCTAGCATTGATAGCGCCCTCTCGGGGACTCCATGGATGCCTGTGAGGATAAACGCAAAAGACAGTGCGCGAGCGCTATCGGGAAAGCAATCCCAGCAGGTTTTCGGGAGCGTGAACGATGGCATCGGCCCCCGCGGCGACGAGCACAGGCTCGGGGTTGTAGCCCCACGACACCCCCGCAGCGAGCACGCCAGCGGCTTTCGACACTTCGATGTCGACGGGGGAATCGCCCACGTACACCGTCTTCTCGGGAATGGTGCCCAACTCGGCGATGGTCTTCAGAAGGCCCGTAGGGTCGGGCTTGCGCGGATAATCGGGGCATTCGCCATGAATGGCATCGAAGACGCCTGGGTAGTAGCGCTCCGTGACTTCCTTGGTTGCGGCGTCGAACTTGTTGCTGAGCACAGCGACCTTGATACCCGTGCGTTTGAGAGTTTCGATTGTCGAAGGCATGCCCTTGAAGGGGATGGTCTCCTCGAAGCCAAACGTTGGGTACAGTTCCTTCCAGCGATTGAACACTGCAACGCGCTTTTCCTCAGGCGTGTTGCTCGGTACCGCCTGGTCGATGAGCGCACGGGCGCCGTGCCCCACAAAGCTCAGAATGTCCTTCGACGTATGCTGCGGAAGGCCAAACTCCTTGAGCGTAGCGTTCGTGAGGAGCACCAAATCGGGCAACGTATCCAGAATCGTGCCGTCGCAATCAAAGATAAATGCTTCCCGCGCCATGGCGCTCCCATCTGCCCTGCAGCCGAATGTTTCACGGGAAACATCGTAGCACTACGCTTGCTGTGAGGTTTCAATTCCATGCCCCTTGCACCTGGGGCCGCCCGCCTTTCGGGCACCGCTCCGATGTTCGCGTGGCCTAGGCCCCGCACGGGCCTAGGCCTACGCTCATGCGCTGCGCTGCTTCATGCATTTAAATGGCTGCTTGGCTAAGCCAAGCAGCTTCATTTTTTGCTTTCAGAGCGCCCCGAAAGGCGGGCGGCCCCAGGTGCACACTTCCTCACTTGCCACCATCAAGCCAACCTGCGCCACCGTTTCCCGTGAAACACTCGCACACAGCACCCAAGCGCCCTGCCGCAAGCATTACCTCCGAGCGCCGCCACGCTCCCGCATCCCCTGCGCTTTGGTATATAAACCGTTTTACCCAATCGGAAATGAGCGACGGATGCCAGCAGAACAAGGTTACGAAGTTTGCAGCGCGAAGCGCCGCAAACGAGCGAACCCATAAACGACTTATGCACAGCCTACTTACCCAGCTTGCCGCAGGCTCGAACCCCGTCATCACGGCAAGCGAACGCAAGCGTCTGCCTTCGCCGCGACCCTATACGGCTAGCGCCTGGTCGGGTCCCCCTCCAGGGCACTCTGAAAGCCATTAAAAGCGCTGTACCTGGATTGTCGGTGGGGAGCGAGAGGCGAAGCCTCGCGCAAATCCACCGACAATCCAGGCAGCGCAAAGTAAAAGCATGAAGCAGCGCAGCGCACGAGCGCAGGGCAAGGCCCGTGCGGGGCCTTGCCCACGCGAGCAGCGGAGCGGTGCCCTGGAGGGGGACCCGACCAGGCGCCGAGAACAAAAAAAGCGTCCACCCGAAGGCGGACGCTTACGTTCAATATGGAGCGGGTGACGGGATTCGAACCCGCGAATGCAAGCTTGGGAAGCTTGTGCCTTACCACTTGGCGACACCCGCACGTGAAGGAATTCTAGCACAGTTGGCGCGCGACGCGCGGGGCATTCCATGTATCCCGCATGCAACCACGTTTTCCCAACACGCTGCCGAACGAGGGCATAACAAAAGCGGCCCGAAGGCCGCTCGAGATCGCAGAATGCGAATTTACTTGGTAGAGCCAATGCGGCAGATCGTGGTACCGCAATCGGGGCACTTGCCCTTGGTGATCGGCTTGCCGTTCTTCGTGGTGCTCTCGACAGCGTCCACCATTTCCTTCTTAGCCTTGCACTTCATGCAATATGCTTCGATTGCCATGAGTAACCTCAATTCTGTGTCTACAGGCTTAACGCCTTCTCATACCTTCGCACCCCTGGGGTGCTAAAACAACGCGTGCCATTATAACCTTTATTCGGAACATCCCCTGAAATAGCAGCTATACAGCGCTATTTCAGGCCTTTTTTCAGATGTTCTTTATAAAGTTCAGCACGTATTCGGCGTTTTGCTGGAGCTTCTCTTCGCTGATGGTCTCCCACACGTCGTCGCCCTGCCCCATGAATGCGGGTTTCTTGTCGTCCATACCCGCAATGGTCACACCCTGCAGGCCGTTGGCCATGGCAACGGATGCCGCGCTCTCGCGCCAGTCAATGGACGTTTCGGCAATCTTCATACCAGTAGCCTGGTTAGCGGAACGAGCGCAATGCTTCATGCGGGAAGAGGCCTTCTTCGTACGGACCTCGCCCTCGGAAAGAACCATAGAAAGCTTGCCGGCACCAAGGGCCTCGACGTTCACGATGACGGAACCACGCAGGTCCTTCTCGTGCGCCTGAATAAAGGCCTTCATGCCACCATTGCCACTATATTCGGAACCAAGTGCCACGAACCACACTTCAACGTTCAGGCCATCGTCCTGGAACTCGTAGATCTCCTGCATTTCCTCCGACTGCGTGGGAATGCGGCCGGAATCACCCGACATAGCCGCAGCCAGGCCGGCAACCTCGGAAAACTCCGCGGAAAGGGGCTGAGCGCGGAAACGCGGACGCTCCTCGACCACTTCCTCTTCCTCGGCCGCGCCGCGCGATCCAAGCTGCTCGGCTGCTGCACGAGCGCGAGAGAAAGCGCCGCCATTCCAGCGCTGCGTGGTGCCGGGATTGTCGTTGTACTCGTCCTCGTCGTAGTAGTCGTCGTAGGCGTAGTCGTCATAGCCACCCTGGGAAGCCTGCTGAGCACGTTCGTAGTCGCTCCCCTCCTGGAAGCTTTCCCAGCCACCGCGAGCAGCACCCACCTCGGTGGGGTTGAAGTTCTCGTCGACGCCAATCCATTCGGATGCACTTGGAGCAACATCGTGGCGCTTCTTCTTACCGAAGAGCCTACCGAAGAAGCCCTTCTTGGAAGGCATCTCCATGTAACCAGGGCCAGCCCAGGCGCCCGTGGCGGTAGCGTCGGAATCGTACGCAGAATCGTCGACGTCGTCGATGTAGAGCTCGTTCGGATCGACATCGGCAACAAGTTCGTCGCCTACCGGGTTGAATGCGCTCGTTGCGCCCGAAGCGGCAAAGGAACCCGCAACGCTCACCGTAGAATGGCGCTCCTCTTCGGGTTCGGGCTGCTTCACGGCGGAAATGGTGCCGCTCAGAGAAGGAAGCGTGTTACGAAGGGCCGCACGCTTGTTGTCGGCCATATCGTCATCGCCACCCACATCGATACGCGGGATGCGCGCGGAAAGCTCGGGATTGCCGCTCGTGCGAACGGGAGCCTCGGTTGCATCGGCCAAAGGCGCATGCTGCTTCAGCTCGTCCAGCGAGGGCAGCACGGGGGCGTCGGTGGGCAAAACCTCCGGCAGCGTGACGCGCGGCGCAACAGTTTCCTGATGCACGCTGGGGCGACGGCGAACCGGCGCCTGCTCGGCACTCTTCGGCTCGGGAATCTGGGAGAAATCGACGAGCTCCTCGTTCTGCGTTTCGTCGTACACGACGCGATCGTTCGAAACGCGTTCGGCATGCTGGATATCGCGAGACGGACGCGCCTGCAGACGCGCTACGCGCGGATCGGAATCATCGTTCTGGGAAACCTGGGCGCGTAGGTTCGATACGTCGATGGGCTCCATAGCAGTAGTGGAACCGGCATCCGCTTCATCGCGACGCACAACGGGCTGAGCAGCTTCCGCCTGACTAGCACCGTCGATCTGCTCCACGACAGCAGCAGTCTCTTCTTCGCGAAGGGCTTCCTGCGAAGCGATATCATTCTGCTCGTCCTGTTCGTGAGCACGCTGGCGAGCAGCAAGGCGCGCTTCGGCGCGGGCACGCAAGTCGGCGCGGGCACGAGCGGCGCGCTCGAGCGTGGCCTCGGCATCGTTTTCCTCGCCCTGAGAAGGCGCAGCAACTTCCACGATGCTAGAAGCCGCGCGAAGAGCGTCGCGCGATTCAGCTTCCTGATGAATTACCTTATTGGCCTCTTCAAAGTGAACGCTGCTCTCCTTCACGGCGGCATCAAGCGCGTCGGCATAGCGAGAGCGACGAATCGGTTTACCCTTGCGGTCGGAACTCTTCGCCTTCGCCTGGGCAGACTTAAACCAATCGGGAATGTTGTCTTCCTTGGGCTGTTCGGCCTCTTCCTGACCCTCGGCATCTTCAGCCGAAGCATCTTCTTCATCCTGAACAGGCGCAGGGGCAGCAGGCAGGGGCGCTTCGCCCGTGAAGATGGCCTTGGTTTCCTCGCGCATGAGGGCAACATCATCTTCGGTGAGCTGTTCTTCGGAAACATAACCCGGCTGTGCAAGCTCGTCGGCAATGTCGTGCGTGGCGACCTGAACGGGACGCATGGCACCCGTTGCCTGGTCGGCAATGGCGCTATCGCCCAGCTCGTACGAAACGCTGGCGCCTTCGGGGATGACGCCCGCTTCTCGAGCAGCTTCCTCGCCTTCGATCTGAACGCCCGCTGCGCTCTCTTCGCCCTGGTCTACCTGACGACCGAAGCTGGCAAGGCGTGCAATCTCGATAAGGGCAGCTACGCCAGCGGCATTGTTGTTGGCCGCTTCGTTGTAGGTAGCCGTGCGATGAATAACGAACAGCGCAAGCTGAATAGCTGCGCAAATGGAAGCAATGGCAATAAGGATGCCGAAGAAAACGCCAGCTGCGGGAGCAAGAATGCGAATGACCCACAGCACGGGCAGAGCCGCAAGGCCCACCCACGATGCCTTCTGGGCAAGCGGGAACACGCCCATAAGGCCACTGGAAAGTTCAGCTCGCATCTTATCGCTATCGTAATTGGCAACCAGAATGACCTTACGACGACGACCGCGCGCATTCTGCGTTTCGGGCTTGTAGCGTGCAATGACGTTTTGGCTTACGCCTCGGTTCATCACGCGGGAAAGAACCGGAATGTTGAACACTTCCAACGCGAAGAGCGCCACGCACAGCACTGAAACGATAAGGGCGGGAATGCGTACTGCATTGATGAAGATGCCCAGGATGCTCACAACGGCAGCAAGGCCGAAGAGGATAGCGTTCAACAGCCCAGGCTGCGAGCAGCAGGAGAACTCCTCGATAGAAGCACGAAGCCCAGCGCCCTTTTCGAAGCGCTCGGCAATGTATTCCGCAGCTTGATGTTCTTCTTCAGTTCCCGCAGGTCGGGGGCCTATTTCCTGAGAGAGATACGCTATATCGTCCAACATCTGAGACATGTATGCGCCTTCCAATCATGTAAACACAATGCCCAAATGGGCATATTTATAGTAAGTATACGCTATGTATCAGGCATTCCTCAAATAATCGCGCAAGTACGCATCGGCTTGCGCGGCAGTAGAACGCGCCTGTTCGTAATCGCTCCACAATTGCTGAGTGTCCTGGTTGTATGCATCAATAATGGGCTGCGAGGGGCTGCTGGGGAACGTCTCCGCAATGCGCGATGCCGCAGTGGTGTACGTGTTCGCCGAATCGTTGTGATTCTCGGCCGTCGATTTATCCTGAAGCAAGATAGCCTCATCACTCTCGACGGCTTCCTGTTCTGCGGAAAGCGCAGTGTTCGCATAATTCAGATAAGCCTGCAGGTCGGCCGAAGGCACGAGCTTCGACGCTGCGGAAATGGACAGTAGCGCCTGCTGGTAATACCCAATGGCTTCTTTGCTCAGCGCCATCGACTGCGTCACGTTCTCTTCCGTGGTGTCTTTCACCAGTTCGGCTGCGGCAACCGATTTCTCGTGGCCCAACTTCAGGTTTTCCCAGGCCTCGTTCATATCGTCGATGGCTTCCTCGGCGGAAACGGCAGCATCAAGCAGTTCGCTGCCTGCCTGCACGAGCGTCTTGCGCGCCTGGGCGGATTCCTGCGCACGCGTGGCCATTTCCACACCACCGGAATTGTCGTCGCCGTTCAGCACCTCGGTAGCCTTGTTCGTTGCGCGATCGAGCAGCGAATTCGACGAGGGAAGCTTCTCGAGAAGCTCCTTCATTTGGGAAACGGTGCCGTCATTGACTTCTTGCCCCAGCAGCTGATCCATGACTACGATGTCTTCGTCGGACTGCTGAATGTAGCCAATGGCCTCACCCACGCTCGAACGCATCTTCTCGTCTTGCTGAGCCAGCGTGCGCATATAGCTCACGAACAAGATGGCCACCACGGCAATGGCGGCAAACGCCATAAACCACTGAACGCCTCGAAGCGCCACGCGCTTCTTCTTCCTGCGCGCCACCTCTTCCTGTGCGGCAACCGCATCGCCGCGCGCGTCCAGAACGCTAAACGAAAGTTCGTTCGACGTGCCGCGCGTAAAGCGCTTGATGTGTATCGATTCGCCAGCGTGGCGACTCTTACCCAGTTTCTTCAATGGCTAGTTCCCCATAGCGAGCTCTTCGCAGATCTCGCGCATCGTTAGCTGCTTTACGGTATGGCTGGGCATCGACTTCAGGAACACCTTGCCATACCCCTTCGTAATCAGGCGCTTGTCGGCCAGAATAAGATTGCCGCGGTCGTCGGCGCTGCGAATGAGCCTACCCGCTGCCTGCTTCGTTTCCATAACGGCTGCCGGCAAAACGTAGTGTGACCACGCCTTGGGGTCAACCTGCCCACGCGCGCACGACAGCGGGTCGGTGGGCTTGGAAAACGGAAGCTTGGGAATGACCACCGCCTTGAGCGTGGCACCGGGGGCATCGAAGCCCTCCCAGAAGCTCTTTAGCGCAAAAAGCGACAGATGCTCATCGGCAATGAAATCGTCGCGCAGACCCTTCACCGACACGCCCCACTTCTGGCACACGACACGCAAGTCGTCGGCCTTCAGGGCATCATTCACCACGTCGTAGCTCTTTTCCATTTCCCGGCGATTCGTGAACAACGTAAGGGTGGAACCCTGCTGAGCGCGATGTATGCCAATAAGGAATTGAGTGAGCGCATCCAGGTAGTGAGGATCGTTCGGCTCGGGAATGTCGCTCGCCACGTATACGGTCATATGGCCATCGAAATCGTAGCTGGAAGGCAGTTGTTCGGTACGCGTCTTGGAAAATTCCGACGTGTTGAAACCGAGCGAAGTACCGAAGTTGTCGAACGAATCGGCGATGGTCATGGTTGCCGACGTGAAGACCACGCTGTGCGTGCGCGCGTACAGCGTCTCGTTCATATAGTCGCCCACGTTCATCATGAGCGCTTCCAGACTTTCGGAACCGTGAGCACGATAATTCTTGCCCTTATGCTTCAGCAAATGGGCGGCATACGCATAGGCGTCGGACCCCTGGAACAAAATGAGCTCGCAGGAATTCACGATCTCCTTCAGCTTCAATGCCAAAGAGGCTATGTCACGCTGAACGGCAGCAGCGGAGCGAACGTCCTCCATAATGCCCACCATTTGCTGACACGCGCGAATGAGCTTTTCCGATGCTTCGCACATAGCGCGTCCCAAGGAAACGAGATTCTGGAAAACGCTGCTGGCGCGAATATCGTCGTTGAGCCAGAGGTCGATGTAATCGTAGCCCTTCGACTGCTTCTGGGGCTCGAAGTACAGCAGGTCCTTCACATGCAGGCAGAATTCCTCGGCAGTTTGTGCATACAACATGCCTGCACGCTTCGCCTTGCCGCTCAACGCGAACATGAGGGTATCGCCGTCGGAAAGACCACTTCCCCGCGCTTCCTCGCGTTCCTGATCGGTAAGCAGCGTGTTCATCTGCTCTGCCGAAGCGTCAACCGCACCAGTTAAGCGTCGCTCCGCACGCAGGAAAACATTACGCGATACATCTTCAGAGCTTACGCGCGAAACAATCGTGCGAATCTCCTCGACGTCGATTTTGCAGCTAAACGCACGTCGCGCTTCACTTTCCGCACCATGGGCCTCATCGACGACCCAATAGCGAATTGCCGGCAACAGACCACCTTCCGCGGCTACATCGCAGAAGAGGAGCGTCTGATTCGTGACCACGATATCGGATGCTTCCGCCTTCATGCGCGCACCATGCACGAAGCATTTGGAACCGAAGAACGGGCACTTGCGACGCAGGCAGTCGTGAGACGTAGTGGTAATTTCCCAACGAGGCAGGGCGCGATAGTCGATCTTCAGGCCATCAATATCATCGTATTCCGATTGCTCGATAAACGACAAAAGCCCGGCAAGGGCTGCCGCCTGGCAGACTTCGCCATCGGATATGCTGCGCATACGAGGACCTGCGGTAGCAATCTGCTCTATCTTGCGCATGCAGGGGTAATGAGAAAAGCCCTTGAGCGCGCTATACGTTATGCCACCGCATGCTTCGGAAAGCAACGGCAATTCGTGGTTCACCAACTGGTCGAGCAGCGCATTGGTCTTCGTCGCCACGCCCACGGTGATGTTGTTCTTCTTGGCGGCCAGCACCGACGGCACAAGGTACGCCATCGACTTGCCAACGCCCGTACCAGCCTCGACGGCCAGGTTTTCCGAAGCCCCGAATGCAGCGTTTACCGACTTCGACATCTGCACCTGTTCGGAACGCGCCTCGAAATCGGGGTACATCGCGCCAACCATGCCACGGGGCGAGAAGGCCTCTTCAATCTCTTCGTCGCTCGCAAACTGCAACGATGCCTGCGCATCGCGGGCGATGGATTCGGCGTCGGTCTTTACCGCGTAGGTTTTCTTGCCCACGTTCTCCTGACGCATCTTGCGAAGGCTCAGCTTTTCGCCCGCAAGTTCCGCGTCGGCAAAATACGTGAACACGCGCACCGTGGGCCAGACGCTTTCCTCGGCGTAGCACGCGATTTCCTTCACAAGCTCAATAGGCATAGCCTGAATGCCCGCCAGCAAGATACGGTAGATAGCACACAGGGCCTCAACGTCAGCATCGGCCCTATGCGTGGATATGGGCGCATCAAACGCCTTGACCAAATCGGTTAGACGATGAGACTTCAAACGCGGCAAAACGATACGCGCCAGATCGAGCGAATCAATCCATCGATTGTCACGCAATGCATGACCAGAAGCCGGCTTCGTGCAGAAATGCCGGTCGAAATTGGCATTATGGGCCACCAGGTCGCTGGTACCCACGAATTCCGCAAGCTGTGCTACGGCCTCTTCAGGACTCGGAGCATCTTTCACATCGTCCTGTGTGATGTTCGTGAGGTGAACGATATCATCGGGAATTGCCTTCCCCGGGTTAACGAACGTCACGAACCAGTCGACGATTTCGCCCTTCACCATGCGAGCTGCAGCGATCTGGGTAAGCTCGTCATGACGAAACGACACGCCAGTCGTTTCGGTATCGATTACCACCACATCATCGTCAAGCTCGCCATAATACGACTGCTCCGCAGCCTGTTTTAGGCCACGATACCGTTCGACAATGCGCTTGGGGGTTGCTTCGGTAATGTATGTTTCTAGAGAGTCCGTAACCATCATCCTACCTTTGAGTTCAATTCAGCCTATCATGAATCGCATATTCATTACCGCTAGCTCCCTTCCATAACGAGGAGAAAACATGGCAGCACTTCCCTATTACGGTTCCTACGCCCGCTTCCAGGCACACAGCAAGAAGGAAGGCGCGGCGCTACTGGGTGCAGACAACATCATCGGCGCCGTATGCGAGATCGTCTTTAATACCGACAAAAGCGGCCATACCTCCGTCGATGTTTACAACCCATTCGGTGCAAACATCGGCAAGATTCAAGGCAAGGAAGCCGAAGACCTGCTGGTATGCAAGGCCAAGGGCTGGACGATGCATGCCATCCTGGTTTGCACGTACTATTCCGAAAAGCCCGAGCCGGGAAACTACTGGGGCGAAGTTGCCCTCGTGTGCTTCCCCAACGACGACAACGCCACTTCCTTTGAAGCGTTTACCGTGGCAGTTGCCCATATGATTGGCGAAGGTAAGCGTGTTGATGTTGATCTTGCCGCGAAGGGCATCGAGCAGGTCGTCGAACACGATGGTAGTTGGCTTCCCTCGGGGCGTGTTGCCAAGCTTGACCTGGAACCCGGCACCGCCGTTATCAAGGACCACATGACGGCATCCGAATCACTTATCGAGATGTCGCGCGCCCGCAACAAGGGTTGCCTCGTTGGCGGATGGCTCTTCATCATCCTGCTCGTTGTAGGCGCCTTCTTCCTTATCAAGGGATTGTTCGGGTTCTAGCCCACCACCCACCGTTCGCAGATCAAAAAAGAGCCTGCTTCCTTGCGGAGGCAGGCTCTTTTGCTAGCTCATGCTTGCTGGCAGCCGCTATTCGAGCGCCAGTTCGATGAGCTTGGTGCACAGCTGAGGGAAGTCCATGCCCGCAACGCGCGCGGCATCGGGCAGCAGCGACGTTGCAGTCATGCCGGGAATAGTGTTGGTTTCCAGTACCCAGCACGTGCCGTCTTCGCCCAGGATGATATCGGTACGAGAAACGCCGCGGCAATTCAGCGCCTTATGAGCCGCCAAGGCAGTCTGCTGAACCTTCTGGGTAAGCTCCTCGGAAAGACGCGCAGGGCAAATGTGATCGGAACCACCAGCCGCATACTTCGATTCGAAGTCATAGAACTCGCCCAGCTGGGGAACGATTTCGATAACGGGAAGTGCCTTCGGGTTGGCATTGCCAAGCACAGCAACGGTAAGCTCGGTGCCCGAGACATACGTCTCAACAACGACCTTCTTGTCCATTTCGAAGTCGGCATCGATTGCCTTCTGCAGCTCTTCCGCGCCCTCGACAATGGAAACGCCCAGCGCGCTACCCTCGGTAGCGGGCTTTACCACCACGTGATTGCCGAGCTTCTGAATGATTTCCTCTGCGCTCATTTCATTGGCAGAACGCAGCGTAACCGACTGCGGCGTCGTAATACCGTCTTCGATGTAATGAACCTTCGCCTTGGCCTTGTCGATAGCCGTAGCACTCGACCAAACGCCAGGACCGGTATACGGCAGGTTAATGGTTTCCAGAAAGCCCTGCATCGTGCCATCTTCGCCATGCTTGCCATGCAGGCACAGGAAGGCAACATCGAACGAACCTCTAATGAGCTCAACAAGGTCCTCGGAGTTCGCTGGATCAAACTCGGTAACCGAAAAACCAGCAGCACGAAGCGCCTCGAGCGCACCTTTGCCGGACTGCAGCGAGATTTCCCTTTCGCCGCTCGTACCGCCTGCGAGCAAAGCGACCTTGATGTTCTGAGGAATGAGTTCCATATACCCTTCTTTAGACAATTTGGATTGATTGATATCCCGAAGCGCGTAGGTCTCGCGCGCTCTGTAATTCGCGAAGAGTATACCAAAGCGACTTTGCCATTCCGTATAATACCCAGCATGACCACAGCAATAGAAACATACGCCCCCAACGAATTCGAAGGACTCGTAAAGAGCCTGGGGCAACCGCGCTTTCGCGCCAAGCAACTCTTCCAATGGATTTATGGCAAAGGTGCCACGTCATACGACGAAATGAGCAACCTGCCCGCCGCCATGCGCGCGCAACTCGCCGAAGAGGCTCCCCTGCACATTCCCGAAGTCGTCGACAAACGCGTGTCGAAAGATGGCTCCCGCAAGTATTTGCTAAAGCTTGCCGACGGGAACCTGGTTGAAACTGTTGGCATCCCCTCGCGTGACGACAATGCCTCAGGTGACCCCCGTAGGCTTTCGGTCTGCTTTTCGACGCAGGTTGGCTGTTCGATGGCCTGTGCATTTTGCGCCACTGGTACTGAAGGCTTCACGCGTAATCTCCTGCCTGGCGAAATGGCACAGCAGTTGCTGGCCGTAAGCCGCGATTTCGGCATGCGCATTACCAACGCCGTAGCCATGGGTCAGGGCGAACCATTTCTAAACTACGACAACGTAATCGCAGCGCTGAAAATACTAAACCACCCCGATGGCCTTGCCATTGGCGCGCGCCATATTACCGTGTCCACGTGTGGCATCGTGAAGGGCATTCGGGCATTTGGCGCAGAACCGGAACAGTACACACTTGCCCTCTCGCTTCATTCCGCCAACCAATCCACGAGGGACGAACTCATGCCTCGCTGCGCGAGCACCCCGCTTCCCAAACTCAAGGATGCGCTCAAAGATTACTACGAACATGCGGGTAGGCGCATAAGCCTCGAGTACTTGCTCATCGAAGGCAAGAACGATGACAGCGCACACATCCACGCGCTCATTGATTACTGCAAGGGATTGCATGTTCATGTTAACTTGCTTCCCATGAACGATGTTGAGGGAAGCCCCTTCAAGGCAACGTCAAAATCGACCCTTATTCAATGGATGCGTGAGCTCGAAGATGCTCATATTCGCGTAAGCATACGCGATTCGCGAGGAAGCGACATAGACGGCGCCTGCGGCCAACTTAAGAACAGACTGGGATAAGCACCCATTTTCAATCAAAAGACCCCCTGAGAAAGGCTCTCAGGGGGTCAATTTTTTAGGCTTTTTTCGATAATTTACAGATCGTCACGCATGATCTGACTAAACAAAGCCTGAAGTTCATCTTCGTCTTTGAACTCAATTTCAATCTTGTTCTTACCGCGAACCGTCTTGATGCGAACATTCGTGTGCAGACGCTCGCGAAGACCGCGCGCAGCCTTCTTGAAGGAAGCAGGCGTGGGAACGCGCTTCGCAGCCTGCGGGTTGTTCTGAGCCTGACCCGCATACAGACGAGCAAGCGCTTCCGTCTCGCGCACCGAAAGCTTTTCGTCACGCAGCTTATTGGTAAGCTTCTGACGACCTTCCTTCGTGGGAACGGAGAGAATTGCGCGCGCGTGGCCAGCGGTAATCTTCTCTTCGAACAGCAGCTGCTGAGCATCTTCCGGAAGTTCCAACAAACGCAGTGCATTCGCGATGGTAGAACGACCCTTGGAAACGGCCTGGGCCACGTCGGACTGCGTCATGTTCTTACGTTCCATAAGACGCTTGTAGCCGTAAGCTTCTTCGATGGGATTCAGGTCGGAACGCTGAATGTTCTCAATCAGTGCAAGTTCCAGAGCCTTATCGTCGGCAACATCCTTGATGCGGATGGGAATTTCTTTCATGCCGAGGGATTTGCAAGCCTGCCAACGACGCTCGCCGGCGATAATCTGATAGCCGTTGTTGTACTTACGCACCAAGATAGGCTGCAGAAGGCCCTCACGCTTGATAGACTGCGCCAGCTCCTCAATCTCAACCTTGTTGAAATTCGTACGCGGCTGGTCGGGATTAGGCTGAACAGAAGCGAGGGGAACTTCGATGTCCCCAGTTTGCTTCTTCTCTTCAACGGGCTTACGAGGCTCGCGAACCACAACACCCTTGATTTCAGCGTGATCGGGCTCTTCGATATACGGCTTCGGCTTGGCAACATCGCCTTCCATAATGGCCTTGTTCGTATACTCGTCGACCTTGCGACGCGGGGGTTGAGGCTTCGAAACCTGCGGATTTGCTGGACGCTCCTTAATGGTGGCACTATGGGCTGCCTGCTCAGTCACTTCAGCAGTCAACGTTGCCTTTACCTTATGCTCCGCAGGAGCGGGTTCGGGCTTCTTTTCAACCTTGGGCTCCGGCTTCGGCTCGGGAGCAGGTTGGGGCTTTTCCTCTTTCTTCTGAGGTTGCGTGTATCCAACCTCACCCATGCTTTCACCAAGCAGGGAATTTAGACCACGGCCGAGACCACGACGCTGGTTAGCCACGGGAAATCACTTCCTTTGCCATGTTTATATAAGCCTCGGCACCTTTACCCTTGGGATCATATTCGGTAATAGGCTGACCATAGCTAGGTGCCTCGGAGAGTTTAACGGTACGGGGAATCATTGTGCCGAAAACAACCTTGCCGAAGAAACGACGCACTTCGTTCGCGACTTCACGGGCAAGCGTCGTACGACCATCGTACATAGTGAGTACGACACCGAAGATATCAAGGCTCGGATTGAGCATGCCTTTGACACGTTTCATCGAATCAAGAAGTTTTGTCACACCCTCGAGTGCGTAGAACTCGCACTGAATAGGGATGAGTAGCTTATCGGATGCGACAAGAGCATTAATCGTAAGCAAGCCTAGGGAAGGCGGGCAATCGATGAAGATATAATCGTACTTACCACGAAGAGCACCAATGGCATTCTTTAGACGATTCTCGCGAGCCATCTCATTTACGAGCTCTACTTCCGCACCAGCAAGATTGATGGTTGCGGGGAGAAGGTCAAGGCCCTCACTCACGTCAGGAACGATAGCGTCCATAACGGATACATCATCCAGCAGCACGTCATAGACATCATGAGCAATCTGGCTCTTATCGACGCCAAGACCACTCGTTGCGTTGCCCTGGGGATCCAAATCCACCAGCAAAACGGCCTTATTGAGTTCACCAAGCGCAGCAGATAGATTTACTGCCGTAGTGGACTTACCAACGCCGCCTTTCTGGTTGATGATAGCCATAATCTTCGTTTCACCGATAACATGGGTTACACGTTTTTTCTGATCCATGGTCTTAATCGGCTTCATCTCGATGACTTCTTCGGTGAATTCTTCTTCAACCGGAGTAGTTTCTTCGGTTTCCGCCGGTTCTGGCTCCTCTACTGCAGGAACATCTTCTTCATGGTCATTCTTCGGTTCTTCGACAGTATCTAGCGGCTTTTTTTCGCGCTTAAAACTATCAAATAGTCCCACGAGGACCCCCTTTCTTATCGGTTGCAACTGATTATACTCACGATTGATTGTTTCACGTGAAACTTTCCTTTTCTTTCTTTCGATGTGCATAGATTTGTAGGCGTACGTGCTGGGCAATCAACTGTTTCACGTGAAACGGTTTACAGAGGAAGGGATTGAGATCATTCAAGCGATGGTGAGGTCAGTACCTTCGATGGCATCTCCGAGTTCGATCATTTGCAAGGACACGCTTTCCACCTGATCCCATTCAGCTTGGTGTTTCACGTGAAACACCAAGCTGAATCTTTGAGAAATTGACTATATACAAATGCTCTAACCGCTTTATTGATCGATGCAGAATGATTTAGCACGCTCGAGAAGATTATGGTCCTCAACCATTTCAGATCAGCTAAAACATCAATTCAATTACCTGGGTTACTATCTAAATATATACGGCAACAGTAAAGTAATAAGCCAACAAAGGTCTGTTTAAACAATACAAGCCACTTGTTTCATTGTTTCACGTGAAACAATTCGTCTCTTATCCGCCGTCTATTTCAAGTGGAAACATAATGCGAAAGATCAGGGATGAACGCAGCATTTAGCTAAAGCATCGAAGGAATGAACGATACTGAATTCCTTCATTAATTATTAAGACACGTGCTTTGCAAAGCAACTAGTCGAATGAATAATATCGCGCACTGCTTTGATCTGGTTCATGCTAAGCATGTTACCCGTGAAACAGTAATGAGACTCAACCTTAGATGCCGCAAGTCATAACTTCAGTATCTCGACATACAGGGTCATTCCATCACATCGTAGCTTCATACATAGCAGGACACTGTTAAAGGTTGCAACAATTCTTGACGTTATTCACGTGCCTAAGCGTTTATGCAATCAATTCAAAGACAAGCATCAACGAATAACTCAACAAGCACCTGTTGTTTCACGTGAAACAACCTCACTGAATTATGCATCTGTAATTCATTCATCGGCATGACAAGCATCAAATGGTATATGGGATTTCAATTCTTAGGTAATAACTGGTGTCCACAGAATCGTTTTATTTCCAATAAACTGACTACGATGCATCCTCAACGCAATAAAACGATTCTACGAGCCCCTCAGCTACAACGACATTCAACAGAATGCTCCTAATGTTTCACGTGAAACATTAGGGAGGATCAACACACTATCTCACAGTTTATATCAACGAAACCGAAGGCTGAGCTTCAATAGTGCGCGTCTAAGATACACAAAAGCTCAGCAGGCGACCCAGTTGCCCTTCGGGGCACTGTGAAAACCATTAGCCCGCGCTGTACTTGAGGTTCCACTGGCGAAAAGGAAGCGATAGCTTCAGACAATCGTCGGTGGAACCTCAAGCAGCGCTTGTAAAATCATGAACCAGCGAGCGCACGAGCAAAGATAATGGCCCCTTTAAAGGGGTCATTATCGAGCGAGCAGCGGAGCGGGTGCCCCGAAGGGCAACTGGGTCACCTGCGACGATCGGATTAACTCGCTAACGACTAAGCAAGAGGCTTCTTCTGAGCCAAGCCAACACGGCGTGGCAAACTCATCTTCGGCTTCGACGCCTTTTCAAATACGAGGACGCTTCGTGACGTCTCATTATCAGAAAGCATGAACTCCCTTACGGAAACAAACTTCATGCCTACCTTATTCTGAATTGTGAGTGCACGTTCGAGCTCATCTTGATACGTACCAGATTTATAGCTTATAAGCTGTCCGCCCATTTTCAAAAGAGGACTCGCAAGTTCAAGCAAAACCGGCAAAGCAGCAAGAGCACGTGCGGTAACAAGCGCATACTGACCTTTGCGTTCAGAACCAAGGTCTTCAATACGGCCATGCCAGGTAGAAACACGGTCGGAAAGGCCGAGCTGTTCAATAATAGAATCCAGCTGAGCAGTCTTCTTGCCAACAGAATCAATCAAATCGAAGGGACGGCCTGTAGCAATAGAGAGAGGAATACCAGGAAACCCTCCGCCGGTACCAATATCAGCTGCTTTACCTCCAGGAGCTTGAAGGACTTCAGGTACTGCGGCAAGGGAATCTTCGATATGAAGCAGCCTGCCAGACTCAGGAGAAACGATACGCGTGAGATTAGTAATCTTATTTGCTTCGATCACGAATTCAAGATGCTTCTCAAAAAGAGAATTCTGTTCAGTAGTGAATTCCATTGCTCCCCTTATCGAAATACGTTGCTTGTATTCTGCCACAACGCGAGGAAAAAGAGATGTTTCACGTGAAACATCATGAGAGCCTGATAAATCACCCAGTAGTTGTTCCGTGGGTAAAGATAAGGCCCCGTTATAAAACGGGGCCTTAGAATCGATTTCAGAAGGTCAATTTTCTTAGTCGATTGGGGTAATCACCACGTGGCGTGCAGCGCCTTCGCCCTGTGATCCCGTATCAACCTGATCGTTATCACGAAGAGCCATATGGATGATACGACGCTCATAGGGAGTCATCGGACGAAGCTTGATGCTACGACCCTGCGAGAGAGCACGCTTGGCAGCGGAATGAGCGAGCGACTCGAGCTTCTCGCGCTGACGATTCTTGTAACCCTCAACGTCAACCACGACAGGATAGCGATAGCCAATCTGACGCGACGTAATGGAAGAGATGAGGAATTGGAGCGCATCGAGCGTCTTGCCATGACGACCAATGAGCACTGCCAAATCATCACCGGTGATATCCAGAATGAGCTCACCTTCGTCACCTTCGTACTCGTCGATGGTGACTTCGCCAAGATTGAAGTACTTCAGGATATCCTCAAGAGCGGCAATTGCGGTGTCGGCAATCTGATCAAGCTCTTCTTCGGAAATGAGATCATCAGAAGCGGCATCTTCAGAAGCTTCCTCAGCGATTTCCTCTACCTGTTCTTCGGATTCCTCAAGAACCTCTTCGACCTCAACCTGAGCTTCCTGCTCGATTTCATCAGCCATGTTCTACTCCTTCAAACGCGTTTTGCGGTTATATACCAACAGTCCCGCCTGAAAAGACGGGACTGCAGTAAACAAATTAACGAGACTTGGTGGGACGCTTCTTCTTTTGCTTGCGCGTCACATCAACCTTAACAGGCTGAGTCTCGATGATTTCAGCTTCCTTCGCTTCGTCGTTCTTACGAAGGCGAGCCATGACGACTTGCTGCTGGGTTACGCCGAACAGCGAGGAAACGCCCCAGAAGAGCAATACGCCTGCAGGCGACCCCCAACCAATCCAAAGCATGAACACCGTCATGAAGGCAGACATGATAAGCGTTTGCTTCTTCTGCGAACTATCAGGAGTGTGCAGCTGCTGAAGAACCATGGGGGCAAACGTTGCGCCAGCGAAGATCAGCAGCAGAATAACGTACGGAATGAAGGTAAGGAAACCCTGCTCAAGCGCCGTGGAAGGCGAAAGCGTAAGGTCGGGCACCAAGTGGTAGAACTGATACGAAGTACCCTGCGTACGCGATCCCATTTCCTGCAATACCTGGAACAATGCCACGAAGATAGGCATCTGAAGCAGGATAGGCAGGCAGCCGGCAAGGGGATTAAACTTAGCATCGGCGTACAGCTTCTGCATTTCCTCTTGCATACGCGGCTGGTCGTCGGCGTACTTCGTCTGAATTTCCTGGATGAGAGGCTGAACCTTCTGCATCTGATAGGAAGACTTGATCTGCTTCTGCATGAGAGGCATGAGGATCAAACGGAAGATGAGGGTAATGACCATAATGGCCATGCCCCAG
>JAILNP010000033.1:0-11079 GCA_024691475.1 Eggerthellaceae bacterium | reverse complement strand
CAAGTGTATGAGGGGATGTAACCGTGGATAAAGACCAGATGGATGAATTCTTCAGGATGGTAGGCTTTGTGCCTCCCCAGGAAGGCGCCTCCCAGGCGTCTGCGGCCGAGGAGAAAGCCTCCGGCGCCTCTTCGCAGGGCGCGTCGAAGAAGCGCAAGGCATCGCATGGGCAGAGGAATCCCTTTGCGTCCGATGGTAAAGATGGCGATGGCCTTTCCAGTGTATTCGAGGCCATCAAGCTTCCCAGTCCGCGCAAGCGCACGCTGATTATTGCGATTCTCGTGTTGATCCTGGTTATTGCTGGTGCGTACTGGTGGTTCCATCCGCCCATCAACATCCATTCCGCCGATACCTGGACGTTCTTGGTGGTGTTCGTGCTGCTGCCGGCGTTCATCACCTTCCGTGCGCTTTCGGCCTCGTATAAGGCGGGCTCGAACGCGCGCCCGAAGAATGCGGGCAAGGCGAAGCGCTTCAAGTGGCTTTCCTGGATTCCCGTTGCCGTCTTTGCGGTTGCGGTGCTGGGTTGGGCCGCGTCGTACAGCATTTGGCCGGGTAACGCCGAGAAGTACTCAAGTATCCTGCAGATTCAGGATACCGACTTCGCCACCGACATTCAGGAGCCCGATTACGACACCATTCCCGTTATCGATCGAGATAGCGCCGTGCTCCTGGGTAACCGCACGCTGGGTGAGATTCCCGAATACGTGAGTCAGTTCGAGATTTCCAGCCTGTATTCCCAGATCAACTATCAGGGGCGCCCCGTCCGCGTGAGCCCGCTGAATTATGCCGACCTGTTCAAGTGGTTCTACAACAAGGACACGGGCATTCCCGCCTATGTGATTGTCGATATGGCCAGCCAGAATACCCAGGTGGTACGTCTGTCTTCGCCTATGTATTACTCGGAAAGCGAGCCTCTCGAGCGCAATATCGACCGCTATGTCCAGCTGCGCTACCCGTTCTACATGTTCGAGGAGAAGAGCTTTGAAATCGACGAGGACGGCACTCCCTGGTGGGTGTGCCCCGTTCAAACGCGCACCATTGGCCTATTTGGCGGCGAGACCATCGATCGCGTGGTGCTGGTGAACGCCAGCACGGGAGAATGCCAGGATTGCGCCATCGACGAGTGCCCCGAATGGGTAGACCGCGCCTATCCCAGCAATCTGCTCATCCAGCAGTACAACTGGTATGGCAGTCTGCATAATGGCTGGCTGAACAGTTGGCTCGGGCAGAGCGGCGTGGTGCAGACCACTCCGGGCACCGATGGCGAACTGGGCTACAACTACATTGCCAAAGACGATGACGTTTGGGTATACACGGGTGTCACCAGCGCTACGAGCGACAACGCGATTGTGGGCTTCGTGCTCGTGAATCAGCGTACGGCGGAGGCGCACTACTACAGCGTGGCGGGCGCCACCGAGGAAAGCGCGATGAGCTCGGCGGAGGGCCAGGTGCAGAACCTGCAGTACAAGGCCACCTTCCCGCTGCTGCTGAACATCAATGGCCAGCCTACGTACTTTATGGCCTTGAAGGATGCCGCGGGCCTGGTGAAGAAGTTCGCCATGATCGACATCCAGCGCTACCAGAACGTAGCCGTGGGCGACACGGTGGAGGAATGCCAGAAGTCGTACAAGGCCCTGCTTGCCACCAATGGCGTGACTACGGGCGACGATTCGGTTGCCAGCGAGGTCACGGGTGTGGTGCGCACGTCCATGCAAGCCGTCATCGATGGCAACTCTCACGTGTACCTGTCGCTCGAGGACAGCTCGCTTATCTTCGACTGTCCGCTCCCCACGGTCATGAATGCCGTGATCGTGCGCCAGGGCGACACGGTGACGATTTCCTACATTGAGGGAGATCCCACGTGCACGGTTGAATCGCTCGAGGTGAAAAGCGCCGAAGCCACGTCGGCTGCGGCGGGGCAATCTTCCTCGGTGTCTTCGTCGACTGCTGATGCGGGTTCGAATCAGCCTGCTGCCGAAGCCTCTTCGGCTGATGCCGGTGGTGGTGCTTCCGCGTAGCCCCAATGTGGAGGACGCGTGCGCTTCCTTGCATTCGCCGTGTGAGTCTGGCATAGTGTAACGGCTGCAGAAATGCAGCAGCAATGAACAGTAGTTCCGCTGCCAGAGACAGCAGGCACCGCAAGGTTTAATCGCGCAAGCGGCCCGCCGAGGTGGTTGTAGAGCACAAGCTTTCACGACCCCCTGCGCTCTCTGGTGCAGGGGGTCGTTCTTATTCGTGCGACCTTCCCCTGGGGTGGAACCCGGAATGGGAAAGAAGGAGGTGCACAATATGCCCAACGCACAGAATGTCGAAACGCTCGCAAAGATCAAGGAAGAGCTCGAAGGCGTGTCCGCTCTGTGGGTCGTCGACTACCGCGGCCTGAGCGTGAAGGAGGCGCAGCAGCTGCGTCGCTCCATCCGCGAAGCCGGTGCTCATCTGACGGTCTACAAGAACAAGCTGGTGCGCATCGCCCTGGCCGAGTCCGATCTCCCCGAAATGGCGGATATCCTCGCTGGCCCGAGTGCATTCGTGTTCGCTGATGGCGATCCGGCTGCTGCCGCGAAAGCTATCAAGGAGTTCGCCAAGGATAACGAGAACCTCGTAATCAAGGGCGGCATGATGGACGGTGTTCAGTACAGCGCAGAACAGGTGGAAGCTATCGCTTCTCTGCCTTCTCGCGAGGCTCTCATCGGCCAGATCGCTGGTCTTATCTCCGGCGTTGCTCGCGGTCTTGCCGTTACCATCAACGGTGTGCCGTCTGGCTTGGCTCAGTCGATCAAGCAGGTCGCCGAGCAGAAGCCCGCTGCCTAGCAGCACCCTGCGGCGCCCGCGCCGCGTAGCAAGAATGTATGGCCGGAAGAACCCGGCCCCTTTGAAAGGAAACTAACATGGCTGTGACCAAGGAAGAAATCATTGAGGCTCTGAAGGAGATGTCCCTCCTCGAGGCTAGCGAACTCGTGTCCATGATCGAAGAGACCTTCGGCGTGTCCGCTGCTGCTCCCGTGGCTGTTGCTGCTGCTCCTGCCGCTGATGGCGCTGCTGCTGCCGACGAGAAGTCCGAATTCGACGTTGTGCTCGAGGGCTTCGGCGACAACAAGATCGCTGTCATCAAGGTTGTCCGCGAGCTCACCGGTCTGGGCCTGAAGGATGCCAAGGAAGTCGTCGAGGGCGCTCCCAAGGCCATCAAGGAAGGCGTTGCCAAGGAGCAGGCCGAGGAAATGAAGGCCAAGCTGGAAGAAGCCGGCGCTGCTGTAACCCTGAAGTAAATTCGCTTCTTGCGAATTGCGGGAGCCGTCCCTTATGGGGCGGCTCCTTTTTTGCGCCGTTCGCGGGTTTATATGAACCGCTTTCAAGAACGCGCGCATTCTTTCGTCTGAGCTAGTGTGGAAGCCTTCATTTCTTCCCTGTTATAGGGAAGTGTTTTTACCGTTCTCCACGTTTTTTCCGCTTGATTTTGGCTCGATTCGACCCGCTTCCCATACGAGCTGCGCTTATGCTAAAGGTGTGAAAATGGGATATATGGTGTATCATTAATAACCACAAGATATGGTGTGTGGTCGAAATATGAGCGACAATATTTATTGTTTTGTGCTCACGTGCGAAAACGTAAGGAGCGCTAAAGTCAAGCCTTGTGAACAATAAAAATTAGATGCAAAACTATGTTCAGACAAGAAATGAAGCAGAAATACGAAAGGGGTTTGGGCATATGAAGGTTATCAAGCGCAATGGCTCTGAGGTCGCTTTCGACGTCACGAAAATCGTGAACGCCATCTCGAAGGCGAATAGTGAGGTAGTGCCGGAAAACCGTCTTACGCATGATCAAATTATCGCCGCAGCAAACAACGTCACCACCGAATGCGACGTCTGCGGTCATGCCCCTGCTGTCGAGGAAATCCAGGACATGGTCGAGGACCAGATCATGGCCCTTGGTGCGTTCGAAGTCGCTCGCAAGTACATCATCTATCGCTACGTGCAGGGCTTGAAGCGCACGTCCAACACCACCGACGACAAGATTCTCTCGCTCATCGAATGCAACAACGAGGAAGTGAAGCAGGAGAACTCGAACAAGAACCCCACCGTCGTCTCCGTACAGCGCGACTACATGGCCGGCGAGGTTTCGAAGGACCTTGCTCACCGCATGCTCCTTCCCGCCGACGTGGTCGACGCCCACGAGAAGGGCATCATCCACTTCCACGACTCCGACTACTACGCGCAGCGCATGCATAACTGCGACCTGGTGAACCTGGAGGACATGCTGCAGAACGGCACGGTCATTTCCGGCACGCTCATCGAGAAGCCCCATAGCTTCAGCACGGCCTGCAACATCGCCACTCAGATCATCGCCCAGGTTGCCAGCTGCCAGTATGGTGGCCAGAGCATCTCGCTCGCGCATCTTGCCCCGTTTGTTGACATTAGCCGTCAGAAGATCCGTCGCGCTACCATCGACGAGCTGAACGAGCTTGGCGTGGAGCCTTCCCCCGAGCGTTTGGATGCCGTGGTCGAAGGCCGCGTGCGCGACGAAATTCGCCGTGGCGTGCAGACCATCCAGTACCAGGTGGTTACGCTCATGACTACCAACGGCCAGGCTCCGTTCATCACCGTGTTCATGTACCTGAACGAGGCACGTAACGAAACCGAGAAGCATGACCTCGCCATGGTCATCGAGGAAATGCTGCGCCAGCGTTTCCAGGGCGTGAAGAACGAAGCGGGCGTGTGGATTACCCCTGCGTTCCCCAAGCTCATCTACGTGCTGGAAGAAGACAATATCGACGAGGGCACGGAATTCTACTACCTCACGAAGCTCGCTGCGAAGGGCACGGCCAAGCGCATGGTGCCCGACTACATCTCCGAAAAGAAGATGCGCGAGTACAAGCTTTCCAAGGGCGAAGTGGAAGGCGAAGGCGATTGCTATACGTGCATGGGCTGCCGTTCCTTCCTTACGCCCGACCGCTCGGGCAATGGCTACGACAACGTGGCCAATGCGAAGAACTACGACCCCACGAAGCCGAAGTACTACGGGCGCTTCAACCAGGGCGTGGTTACCATCAACCTGGTCGACGTTGCGCTTTCCAGCGAAGGCGACTTCTCCAAGTTCTGGGCCATCTTCGACGAGCGCCTGGAGCTGTGCCGTAAGGCCCTCATGTGCCGCCACAACCGCCTGAAGGGCACCACGTCCGACGCTGCCCCCATCCTGTGGCAGTACGGCGCACTGGCGCGTCTGAAGAAGGGTGAGAAGATCGACAAGCTTCTTTACGGCGGCTATTCCACCATTTCGCTGGGCTACGCTGGCCTGTACGAGTGCACGAAGTTCATGACGGGCAAGTCTCATACCGACGCAGAGGCTACGCCGTTTGCGCTGGAAGTCATGCAGCACATGAACGACAAGTGCGCCGAATGGAAGGAAGCCACCGACATCGACTTCAGCCTGTACGGCACGCCGCTGGAATCCACTACGTACAAGTTCAGCAAGTGCCTGCAGCGTCGCTTTGGCATCGTTCCCGGCATCAACGACAAGGGCTATATCACCAACAGCTATCACGTGCATGTGGCTGAAAAGATCGACGCCTTCACGAAGCTGAAGTTCGAGAGCAAGTTCCAGAAGCTCTCGCCGGGTGGCGCCATCAGCTACATCGAGGTTCCGAACATGCAGGACAACCTGCAGGCAGTGCTCACGGTCATGCGCTACATCTATGACAACATCATGTATGCAGAACTGAACACCAAGAGCGACTACTGCCAGGTGTGCGGCTATGATGGCGAAATTCAGATCATCGAAGACGATGGCAAGCTGGTGTGGGAATGCCCGAAGTGCGGTAACCGCGACCAGAACAAGCTCAATGTGGCCCGTCGTACCTGCGGCTACATTGGAACCCAGTTCTGGAACCAGGGTCGTACCCAGGAAATCAAAGACCGCGTTCTGCATCTGTAGAACCGCTTGACTCTACAAGGGAACGAGGCGAATGGTCGTGCGATCGTTCGCCTCGTCTTCTCTTCGCGCAGGGAGGCAGCCGTGAATTATGCAGCCATAAAATACTCCGATATCGCCAATGGGCCTGGCGTCCGTACCGTGCTGTTCGTTTCGGGGTGCACGCACCATTGCGCGGAATGCTTCCAGCCCGAAACCTGGAGCTTCTCATTCGGTCGCCCGTTTACCCAGGAAGTGGAAGACGAAATCATCCAGAGCTTGAAAGATCCCTGGGTTGCTGGCATCACCGTTCTGGGCGGCGAGCCCATGGAGCCGGTGAACCAAGCGGGCCTCCTACCGTTCCTGCAGCGCGTCAAGCGCGAATGCCCGGGGAAGAGCATCTGGGTCTACACGGGCGATGTGTACGAGAACCTGCTTTATGGTGGTAGGAACTGTCCGGAAACGGCCGACTTGTTCGATTGCATTGACGTCCTCGTCGACGGACCCTACGCGAAGGACCTGAAGGATATCTCACTGCGCTTTCGGGGCAGCAGCAACCAGCGCATCATCGATGTGCCCGCGTCGCTTGCCAAGGGCGAGGTAGTGCTTTGGGAAGACGACCCTCAGTTTGCCTCGCACAAGATGGTCTAACGCAGCTGCGTGTCTCTTACGCCCGCGTCTTGCCGTAAGGCCAGATGCGGGCATCGTTTATTCTGTCCGCTTCTTGTATCGCGTTGCCTGGTGCGCCCATCGAGCCATATAATCAAAGCTCGAGTTAGGGAACCAAGGAAGGCTACTCGTGAATACACCCCGTCCATTTGCCGCGATTTCGCAGATGCTCGACGAGCGCAAGCGCAACTCCGCGCCGCGCCAGCCGGGTCCACTTCGTCGTCGTATCGATGCGTGGGGCGAAAGACTGCTGGGTGTCGTATCCAATCGGTCGTTCGCGCAGGAAGCCGAATACGAAAGCCATCAGACGAAGCTCGATTACGTGTGGAACACGGCGGGTCTGGCTTCCTGGGGCGTTATCTTCCCCCTGCTTACCATCATCGTCACGCAGCTGGTGGGCAGCGAGCAAGCTGGTATGTTCTCGCTGGCGTTCGTGGCCGCGCAGTTGCTCATGTTCCTGGCGAACTACGGCGTGCGCACGTATCAAGTCTCCGATCGCGACGAGGAACACTCCTTCGCGGAATATCAGATTCAGCGCGCCATAACGTGTCTGTTGGCTATCGTGGCTGGTTCGCTTTTCTGCGATTTCCATGGCTACGACGAAGCCATGCGCACCATGGTTATGGCCGTTGTGGTGTATAAGACCGTTGATGGCTTCGCCGACGTGTACGAGGGCCGACTGCAGCAGATGGACAAGCTGTATCTGGCGGGCATTTCCCAGGTGCTTCGCTCGGCGGGCGTGTTCGTGGTGTTCGCGCTTCTGTTGCTCGTTACGCATAGCCTGCAGGTTGCCAGCATTGCCATGGCCATCGTGGCGGTGGTGTCCCTCGTGCTGTTCACGGCACCGCTTGCCCTGCTCGAAACGCCCACATCGAATCGTAGGAGTTTTGCGAGCATCGGTCGCCTGTTCACGAAGTGCTTCCCGCTGTTCTTGGCGCTGTTCCTCTATGCGCTCATCGACAACATTCCCAAGTTCATGATGGAGGGTACGCTCTCCTACGACAATCAGCTGTATTACAACGCTCTGTATTTCCCGGCCCAGGCCATTCTCATTACGGTGGGCCTTGTGTACAAGCCGCTGCTCGCACGCATGGCCGACGCATGGAACGACCTCAATCGCCGCAAGCGCTTCGACTTCTTCATCGTCGCCATGCTGCTCATCGTCTTGGCCGTTACCGTGGTGGTCTTGCTGTTCATGAACTGGCTGGGCATTCCGTTGCTCACCATTCTGTACGGTCTCGATTTCGAGCCGTATCGTTCCATGGGCTTGCTTATGGTCATTGCCGGCGGCATTACGGGTGGCATCGACTTCCTGTACCAGGTTATGACGGTCATGCGCCGTCAGAAGTCGGTTCTGCGCCTGTACCTCATCACCTTTGTCTTCTCCCTGGCCATTCCCTATATGCTCATTCACGTGAGCGGCCTGCGTGGCGCCATCATGGGCTATCTCATCGTCATGGCGATCTTACTTGCGCTGCTCGTGTTGGAATACGTGAGCGTGCGCCTTATGTACAAGCGCCACCCCGAGGACGACCCCACGTATTTGGCCGCAAAGGCGCGTGCGCGTCGTAATGCCGAAGGGGCCGACGCGCGTCCTGCTGATAACGAGCCCGATACGCTGGATGTCGAACGGGTGCAGGAGTCGCATGACGAATCCGTGCCGCATTCCGTTCGCCGCGAGGCGCGTTCGGATAGGCCCGCCCATGAAACTCCGCGTCCGCGTGCACGCGCGCAGCATGCTGCTCCATCGGATGAAACGCAGGAATTTTCTCCGCGCGAAGCTGCGCGTCTCGAGCGCATTGCGCGTGAGGGTGGGGAAGTCGACCCTCGCTTTAGGGCTCGTCGTGCATTGCGCGACCGCCAGTCTCGAAGGGGCTCCGAATAGTGGCTCCCGAACTGCACAACGAAACGACCCGGAGCGCTCGCATTCTGGGTTCCGAAGGCGTTGCCGCGCTCGCGTCGAGCTGCGTGATGGTGCTTGGACTGGGCGGCGTGGGCTCGAGCTGCGTCGAGGCGTTGGCACGAGGCGGCGTGGGCAAGTTTATCTTGGTCGACCACGACGTGGTGGATATCACAAACATCAATCGCCAGGCCATTGCCTTTCATAGCACCATCGGCCGCAAGAAGATCGACGTCATGCGCCAGATGGTGCTCGATATCAACCCGCAGGCTCAGGTGGAGGTCGCCGACTCGTTCGTTCTTGCCGAAAACCTGGATGCGCTGCTCGATGAGCATGCCGTCAAAGCCGATTTCGTGGTGGATGCCATCGATACCATTTCCACGAAGCTTGCCATTGCGGCGGCTGCCCAGGAACGTGATATCAACCTGATCAGCGCCATGGGCGGTGGCAACAAACTGCACCCCGAGTACCTGCGGGTGGCCGACATCTACGATACGGTCAATTGCCGTATGTGCCGCATCATGCGCAAGGAATGCCGCAAGCGGGGCATTTCCCATTTGCGCGTGCTGTATTCGTGCGAGGAAGCCGCGGCTGCCACGGCTCGCCCGGGTACGGAGCGTGGCGAGCGTTCGGGGCTGGGTACCATGCCGTATTTTCCGCCCATTATGGGTCAGATGATTGCCGGGTACGTCATTCGCTCCATTGCCGGCGTGGAATCGCGCGAGGACGTGCTGGCGCGTCGGAAGTAGCTTGCCTGCATTGTGCGTGATGACGCGAGCTTGCGACTAAGGAGGGTTCATGCAATACGTCGACATGCATTGCCATCCGTCGTTTCTGGATGCCATGAATCCATTGCTGGAATGCGCTTCGCGCAATCACGTGGGCATGTTCGCGAACACCGTCTTGCCTTCGGAGTATGTTGACGCCCGCGATTCCGTGGAATCCTTTCGGGGAGTGCGCCTGGGATTGGGCCTTCATCCCTGGTGGGTGGCGCAGGGGAAGGCGGACGACCAGGAAGTGCGCCTCTTCGAGGAACTGGCGCCCCAATGTCGCTATATCGGCGAGATAGGCTTGGATTTTGGGAAGCGTTTCGCGGGGGAGCGCGAAGAGCAGGGCATGGTCTTCCGCCACGTGCTTGCCGTGTGCGCGCAGCCGGGTGTTCCGCATGTCATGTCGTTCCATTCGTCCTCTGCGGCAAGCGTTGTCATGGACGAGGTCGAGCGTGCGGGCTTATCCGACGCCATACGCATCTTCCATTGGTTTTCCGGTTCGTCCGACGAGCTCATGCGCGCTCGGCGTGCTGGCTGGTATTTCAGCGTGGGGGAACGCATGCTTGCCACGAAGCGCGGACGAGCATATTTGCAGGCCATTCCCGAAGACCGGCTGCTGCTGGAAACCGATCTTCCTTCATCGCCACAGAGCAAGATGGATTATGATGGGTACTACCGCAGTTTGGCTGGCGTGGCACAGGTTGTTGCCGTCGAACGCGGCGAACGTGTTGTGCAGCGTGCGCTGGAGTCCAGCTGTAAGCTGCTTGAATTGGATGTGATGAACGATGACTGACGAGAACAAGAGCGAAGCGATGCCCCAGACCGAGGACGAGGCCCTGGCCGAGGAGGCGCGTAAGATGGCGCAAATCAGCAGCGAATACGTGGCCATGACCGACGAACTTGCCGAGCTGAATGCGCTCGAGGCGTTTGTGGACGCCCATGATGCCAGCGAGTTGGGCGGCGTATACGGTTCCATGCTTGGCATGTTGGGCAATCGCAAGTAGTCGTGCGTGTACGTACTATTTAGCATGCGCAACGAATAGTTACTTGCGCGCGCTAAAGCGTGCATGCTAGTATGACC
Source organism: Eggerthellaceae bacterium (assembly GCA_024691475.1). Lineage (GTDB taxonomy): Bacteria > Actinomycetota > Coriobacteriia > Coriobacteriales > Eggerthellaceae > Denitrobacterium. Next base: position 754 of record JAILNP010000033.1, on the reverse strand, counting down.
TCATTCACAATTGAATACCCAAACCGTTGAAGCGGAAGTAACGGCGAATATGCTTTCACAGAGAGCCCGCGATGCTGGAAATCGGGTAAAACACAGTTCGTCAAATGGACCGCTGAGGGCGCGGTGAACGGCCTTGGCCAAGTAGCACGCGACGTGTGGGCATACGTTAGTTGCCGGGAATGTGTTGGCATTCCGCAAAGTGCGCGGCCCAGGTCGCGAATCAAGGTGGCACCACGGATCTATCGATTCGCCCTTGATGGAACATAGGTTCCGTCGGGGCGTTTTTTTATTGCCCCGACGCGCTCGCCTCCAACAAGGTGGGCATGGCGGAAGGAGGCTTCCATGGGTGTTGCTGAAGTACCTGATATCGCGGATGGCGTGCGTAATGGTCCGCCTAGGGGGCAGGCGCGCCTGCGCATTGCACCCTCGTTCGGCGAGGCGCAGGCGATTGCGTGTGAGCAGGGCGTTTCGCGCGTCCCCCTTGCAGCGGAATTGCTTTCCGATGCGTATACGCCGCTTGGCGTGCTTTCCAAGCTCAAAGCGGTTTCGCGTCATTGCTTCGTATTGGAAAGCGTGGCGGGAGGCGAAAAACGCGGTAGGTATACGTTTCTGGGGTTCGAGCCTCGCATGGCAATTGCCTGCAAGGATGGCGTGATGGTCATCGACGGCCAGGCGCACGCCGCCAGCGATCCCGCTTCCGAATTACGCGACATTCTACGCTCGTATCGCACGGCGCGCGTCGAAGGGCTGCCTC
>JAILNP010000008.1:0-4403 GCA_024691475.1 Eggerthellaceae bacterium | reverse complement strand
GGCCGATCCTGCAGCGGATTTCACCATGCGGTTGTTCAGCGTTAGGTTGCCGAACTTCCAGGACGTGAACAGACTTGTCTGGTTCCAGTCCTTTACCGAATTGCTGCGGTAATCCCAGTCTTGCGGATTCAGTTGCGAGATAGCCTCTTGCGGGCTGATGTTGCTGGTGGCGCTTGCCTTGGCGGGCGCCTCGCTAGAGCCTTTTGGGCTAGCGCAGCCCGAAAGTCCCAGCCCTGCGATTCCCGCGCCTGCAGCGGTGAATGCCGCGCCCTTGAAGAATGCGCGACGGCTGACGTTGGTCTTCGTCATGACCTCCCCTTTCCTTGCGGATTTCGTCTGTCCCTCACAGACAGGTGCAAGGTATCGCGGGCGGGTTCAACGTGGAAGGAGCAATTGCTTGAGAGGGGAGCAAGCAAGCGTTGCCTCCCCTTGCAACGTGAGGCGATACGCCTTCGCGAGTTCGCTTGTGCGTTATGGGTTCTTGCTACGTGTGGCCTCTCGCGTCTTATTGCGCCAGGGCGGCTCGGTGCTTTTCGGCGTGCGGTTGCGTGACGGGGAAGTGCGCGCAGATGGCGTCGATGACCTGCTGCGTCGCATGCGCGTGCAAGCCCTCCTCGTAATACAGCCCTATGTTCCACGTATGGTTGCGAAGCGGGAAGTCCACGATTTGAACCGATGCGCATCGGATGGTATCCACGCAGGTGGCAGGCACGAACGTGCAACCTCGACCGCGGCGCACTTCGTTCAGGATGATGTCGTAGTCGTTGTATTGCGTGTTCATGCAGAAGGGCAGTCCACGCTCTTCGAAGAGCACTTCGACTTCGCGGTCGTTGGGGAAGTCGTTTCCGAGCGCGAAGAATTCCAGGTGGGAAAGGTCTTCCAGGGTGGGTTCGCGCATGGAGCAATCCATGATTGCACGGGGGATAGCAACGTAGATGGGGAAGCGCGTGAGAATGCGTTCGCGCAGTCCCGCGGTGCTGCCGGGCGTCGAGCAGATGACCATGTCGAGCTCGTCTTCGCGTAGAAGGTCGATGCAGCGATTTACGTAGTGCTTTTCAACCGTGATCTGGCAATAGGGGCATTCCTGTTCCAGCTGAAACAGGAAGTCGTCGGGCAGTGCGTCAATGATGCCGTCGGCGAATCCTATGCGCACGATGGGCTTCGACTCCAGCAGCTGGTCGTCGGCGACCTGCACGAACGATCGGTATCCTTTCATGCAATCCAAGGCTGCGGGGTAGATGGCCAATGCGCGCTCGGTGGGGTGCACGCCGATTTCATCGCGCTTGAACAGCGGATATCCCAGCGTGCGTTCCATGTTGCTCATCTGCTTGCTGAACGCTTGGCGTGAGACATGAGCCAGTTGCGCTGCCTTCGCAAATGAGCGATGCTCGCACGCAAGGCAAAACCATTCAATCTGGTTGATGTTCATATGCTCCTCCCTCGAGTGGAAGTATAGCCGTTGCGTGCGGGGAGGGACGGGTGATGTTGGATGGGGCGTAGTGCAGCTGCTATCCTTGGATGCTTCCGGTTATCGTGGCTACGGTTTCTTCTGGCTCAACTCCTTCAAGATCTTCTTGAAGCTTCTCTTCGGTGTATTCGTTGACGCGTGCGAGCTCGGCATCGCGCTGCGCGTGGATGGCGTCTGCAATTTCCTGACGGTATGCACTCTTCTGGTAATCGCTGATGTCGAGACTAGTTTGTTCGAACCTGGAGAGAAGGTTGTCAAGCGTTCTGCTTAGAGACGCCAATGCACCGTCATTTGCGCTGAATAGGGCGTGGTACGAATCGAAATAACGGTCGAGCTTGTTGGCCGTATGCTCCGCAAACCGTGTTTGCATTACGGATTCAATCACCGCATTGGGGTCGTGGTAGAGGTCGGCTCCGTCGCTGGGCAGGCCATTTACGCGAAAAGCCGCGTCGATGATGCTGTCTGCCGTTGCGAAGTCGGAGGCCTCAAGCCCGGGGATAGGGGTGTCTACATGCTTGACGATCCATCCCTGCGGATCGTCGATGGCGGATTCCTCCAGGTTGTAATATTTGTACCGTTCCTTCAGGGTGGCTTCCAGTTCTGCGAGTTCGTTCTTATAGGTTTCGTATTGCTCGTTGAGCGTGGTCGTATCGGCATTTCGCATGAGGATGAATGAGGCGTTATCGCGTACGTCCTGCTCAGCGACTGATATTGCATCCTCGTTCTGCAATTTTTCGGTGATGCCGCTAGTCCATGATTCGTCACGTAGGAAGTCATGGTTATCGCCATAGTAATGCAGCATGAGCGAATCGGCGTTCGCCTCGTATGCTCCATATGCCGCCGTTATCAGGGCAGTGAGCTTACTGGATTGCCCTGCTTTGATGGCGTTGATTTCGGTAATGGCGTCTTCGTAGATTTCCTTTGCGCGGCTCGAATTATAGGTTTTGCCATCTAGGGTGAATACGCTTACGTCTAGCTTGTCGCGAATGACGTTCTTAGCTTGGGAATAGAGGGGCGAAGAGGTGATGGCGGCTTCTTGGTAGCCCGTCCAGATGCAGAGTCCAATCAGCATAATGGGCAAGATTATCGTAGCTGCAACGAATCGCTTCAGCGGCATGTACTTTCGAATCGATACGTTGCGAGCATTGCCTATGTTGTATTTGTCTCTGTTCCTGGTCTTGTACTTCAGGGCGATAGTTTCAAAGTTTGTGATCGGGTCTAGAACTTTCGTCTTGTCCGTATCCGAAACTGGCTCGGGAGAAATGCTGCGTACGACTTGCAACTGTAGAAATACGTTCCTGAGCTCGCGGAGCGAGGTGGCACATAACGCGATGAGGTTTGCGATACTGTACGAGATCGCTACTCCCTTTAGGAATTCGACAATGGCGAGACCGAATATGAATTCCTCTTCGAACTGTTTCACGCTGTCGGCAAGTGCGAAGACGCATCCAAGATCGGAGATGAGGATTGAAGGGGAGTGCAGGAACGGCTGGTTCGTTGAGAAGAAAATCTCCGCTATGTCCTTGCTTTCAGTTGCATTGGAGTGCGTGAAGTAGCCAATCGCGATAAAGAGGATAGCAAGCACTATGGTGACGATGATCGTGCTCACTTTGATGGTCATCGAGGTGAGCAGTACGGGTTCGTATTCTTTGGCCAGCCACTTCTTTCCGAGCGTGAATACCAGGGGGAAGAGGGCGATGGCAAGTGGCACGAGCAGCCATTCGATGCTCCAGCTCGGTAGGCTGATGAACAAAGAAGCGAAGCACGCGGCGGAAATGACGAAGGCCAGAGCGAGTGCCACAATGCGGCCGTTATTCAAAGCATATAGCTGCCCGCCTGGTTTGAGGCCAAAGCTGCGGCGCACTTTCTTGATGACGTTGTGATAGGCGACCCCGATTGCTGAAGCTGTGCTCACGATTGCCCAGATGAAAGCTAAAAAGATGGGCGGCAACGATGGTCCGGCGAATGCGATGAAAACTAATAGCGAAACCAGGATGGCTGCTTTGACAAAATACGCTATCCATGGATGGTTCGCCGCGAAATAAAAAACGGTGTTCAACCGGCCCGATGCCTCAGCCTCCACGATGGCCCCTTTCCCTCTTGCGTGTTACGGAGCCATTATAGGGGAAGACTGCAACGCCATTCGTTCTGCGACGGTACGCCGTCATGGTCCAAACCGAAAACGAAAAGCGTCTCGAACAACTCGGCCAGGTAACCACGTTCCCGGCAATCTTGATTCACGTCAGCTCTTCGATATCGTATAGGGCTGCGTGCTGTTTCGCGACTACGCCTTCTCCATTCGCCGTATTGCTACCGCCCCGTTAAGTGTTTCCTCTGGGGTGCTATTTATAATGAATGAAAGGCAACATCCAGGTGAGGGGGACGCATGAACGTCAAAGTCGTTTATTACTCTCAGTCGGGCAACACCGAGGCCATTGCCAATGAGATAGCCAGCGAGCTGGGCGTTCCTGCATACACGATAGACGAGATGCCAGCCGCCGCCCTCGATTGCGACGTGCTCTTCCTTGGGGGTGCGCCGTACTTGAATGCCCTCGCCAAAGAGCTTCGCGAGTACGCGAATGCCATTCCCACCGGTAAGGTGGGACGCGTTGTCCTCTTCACCACATCGGGCGTATCGCGTCGCACCGTGCTTGCCCTTCGTAAGATTCTTCTTCGCAAGGGCATTCTCGTCGATTGCAAGCATTTCTTCGCTCCCGAATTTGCCATCGAGTCTCGCAAGCCGGCCGCTCGCGCCTTCGCGCTCAAGCACGTGAAGGAAGCGAACTCCATCTGCTGTGGGACCGACGTAACGGCCGTTGCCGTCACTGCCGTCTCCATCGTCGTTGCAACGGCTGCCGTTGCGGGGGTGACGGTTGCCGCCGTGTGCGGGGCAAGGCGTTTTAAGAAGCGCTAACGTGTACGAACGATGGACGGG
>JAILNP010000130.1:0-9152 GCA_024691475.1 Eggerthellaceae bacterium | reverse complement strand
TGGCTCATCATCGAGCTTATCAAGACGGTGCGCAATGCGAATACTATGGTCGTATCCGCGCAAGAGAAGCTCATTCCCGCACTCGATCACATCGAGAAGGTAACGGGTTCTCTCGAGCCCGCCGCCGAGCGCGTCGATCCGCTCGTCGAGCGCGTATCGCTTACCGTCGACGCTGCGAACCTCGAGCTCATGCGCGTCGATCAGATTCTCGAGGACGTTTCCGAGGTAACGGGCACTGTTTCCAGCGCCGCCGGCTCCATCGATTCCATTACGAAGGCTCCCGCCAACCTGGTAAGCACCATTTCCACGAAGGTGAGCGATGTCCTGGGTGGTCGCAAGTCCAGCGACGTGGCCGAGCAGCTGGCCGAGGCAAAGGCCCAGGCCGAGGCTGCCAAGGCAGCTTCCGAAGAGCATGAAGTCGTTCCCGAGCAGGAGCCCCAGCCCAAGGCCGAAGCTTCCTCCGACGCTCCGGCGTATTTCACCTATGGCCAGGAAAAGGCCGAATAGATGCCGCTGCCTGTGGAGGGGGAGGCAACTGCTTCCAAAGAGCATGCGGTGGACGCATCGTCTTCCAGCGAAAAGGTAAAGATTTGGGGCGCACGGGCGCTCAAGGTGTGGACGCTCATTGGCGCTGCGTTCTTGGTGTATGCCTTCGGATTGCTGCTCAAGGTCATGGAACTCCCCGTTGGCATCGCCATTTGGACGGGCATCATCTTCTTCTGCCTGCGCGGGTTCGTGAACGGGCTCTCGAATAGGGGAATGAGCCGTTTTTGGGCCGTGGTGTGCGGCTATGCGCTGTTTGCCGTGGTCATCGCGGCGGTCGTGCTGCTCATGTCATCGCCCTTCTTCGGCATTGGCGACCAGTTCGTTAGCTTGGTGCAGGATATTCCCGCCTATGCGAACGACCTAGGGGCTGCGTACCAATCGTTCATGGCGGAACACCAGGACCTGCTTGCCAATCCCACGGTGAGCGGCATTATCAACGACGCCACGAACGCTGCTGCCGATTGGGCGAACGGGCTCGTGTCTTCCAGCGTAACCGCCATGGCGAGCGTTGGCTCCGCCGTTTCGGGAACGCTGTTCTGTCTAGGGTTCGCTCTGGTGGTTGCGTTTTGGTTGCTGCTCATCTCGCCCGACATGGTGCGCGAGATGCATCGCCTGGTGGGAGACAAGCATCGCGAGGGCCTGTCGTTTCTGCACTTCACGTTTACGCGCGTGGTGGGCGGCTACATCAAGGGCACGGCTCTGCAGTGTGGCATCATTGCTCTGGGGTGCGCTATCGCATTTGCCATACTGGGCATTCCCAACGCCATTGCCTTCGCCATCATTACGGGTTTGCTTAACATCATTCCCGTCATCGGTCCCTGGCTCGGTGGTATCGCCGCCGCAGGTGCCGCACTTCCGTACAGCCTGCCCGTTGCCGCCATCGCCCTGGTGGTCACCATTACGATCCAGCAGGTGGTCTACACGTTCATCAGCCCGAAGATCATGTCGGAATCCGTTGACGTGCATCCCATGCTCGTCATCTTCGCCATGACCATAGGTCTGGCTGCGGGCACCCAGATGAACGGCATGGTTGGCGGCCTTACCGGCATGCTTTTGGGCATCCCCGTTGCCGCCATGAGCAAGTCGATGTTCGTGTACTTCTTCGAAAAGCGCACCGGTCGTTCCATCGTTTCCGAAGATGGCGTCTTCTTCAAGGGAACGCCGGCGGGCGAGGGGTCGGTCGATCCGCGCCGCGATGCCGTTTCGCCAGTACGGCTTTCCACGCGTTTGAAGTCGGGAATGAAGCGCGCCGCCCACAAGGCGGGTGAGTCGGCGCACCATGCCATCGAGGCTGCCGACGAAGCCGCTCATCATGCGGTAGATTCCGTCGAAGAATCAGTCGATCGCCTCTCCGGTCGCGACGATTCGAAGCGTTAGGCTCCCTTCTTCTATTGATTTGCGGAAACTTCACGTACTCGTGCCCGAGTAACTACGTGGGCGTTAGAATGTACGTTCGGAAATCAACGGGGCCGTAGGCGTAGCCATTGCACGTGCGGCTCTCGTGCATATATTGGGCAATCCAATGGCAGAGGAACCACATGCACTACATGACTACCGCCGAAATACGCGAAGCGTATCTGCATTACTTCGAGGAAAAGGGCTGCAAGCGCATGCCTTCCAGCTCGCTTATCCCCGATGATCCCAGCCTGCTGCTCACGAGCGCTGGCATGGTGCAGTTCAAGCCTTACTTCTTGCAGCAGAAGCACCTCGAGGCTCCCTACATCGGTACCACCACGGTTCAGAAGTGCGTGCGCACCAACGACATCGACATCATCGGCACCGACGGCCGTCACCTTAGCTTCTTCGAAATGCTCGGCAACTTCAGCTTCGGCGAGTACTTCAAGAGCGAGATGTGCGCCTGGGCCCTCGACTTCAGCGTGAACGTGCTTGGTCTTCCCATGGAAAAGCTCTACTTCACCGTCTTCGAGAACGACGATGAGACCATCGAGATCTGGAAGGATCTGGGCGTCGAGGAAAGCCACATTACCAAGCTTGGCGAAGACGACAACTTCTGGCGCGCCGGTCCCACCGGCCCCTGCGGTCCCTGCAGCGAAATCTACTTCGACCAGGGTCCCGAAGTGGGTTGCGGTAGCCCCGATTGCGCTCCCGGTTGCGATTGCGACCGCTTCCTCGAGTACTGGAACTGCGTGTTCACGCAGTACGACGGCCAGGAAGATGGCACGCTTGCCCCGCTTCCGAAGAAGAACATCGATACCGGCATGGGCCTCTAGCGCATCGCGGCCATCATGCAGGGCGTGCAGAGCAACTTTGACACCGACGTGCTCCATGGCCTCATTCAGGTGGGCGAGCGTCTTTCCGGCAAGACGTACGGCGAAGACGAGGCCGTCGACATGGCGCTGCGCGTTATGGCCGACCATGCGCGTTCCGTGACGTTCATGATTGCCGATGGCATCCTGCCTTCGAACGAGGGCCGTGGCTACGTGCTGCGCCGCCTGCTCCGCCGTGCGGTTATGAAGGGCCATCTGCTGAACATCGAAGGTGCCTTCCTTGGCTCGTTCGTTGACAACATCATCGACGTTATGGGTCCCGTATATCCTGAAATCGTCGAGAATCGTGAGCTCATTCACCGCGTTGTGCTCTCCGAGGAAGAGCGCTTTGGCGCCACGCTGCGCCAGGGTCGCACGTTCCTGGCCGAAGAGCTCGACGCTCTTTCCGGCAACATGCTTTCCGGCCAGGCCGCATTCACCCTGCACGACACCTACGGCTTCCCGCTGGAGGTTACGCAGGAGATGTGCGCCGAGCGCGGCATCGAAGTGGACACGAAGGAATTCGAGGAATGCATGCAGCGCCAGCGCGAGCGTGCGCGTGCCGCCACGCAGGGCGACGCCGAGGCTGCATGGAGCACCTACGATGGCTCTATGAACGTCATCCTTGAGGAAGTGGGCGCTACGGAGTTCTGCGGTTACGCTCAGAACGAGGCCCAGGCTACCGTGAAGGCCCTCGTACGTGATGGCCAGCGCGTTACGGAACTGCATGCGGGCGAAGAGGGCGGCATCGTGCTCGATGTCACGCCGTTCTACGCCGAAATGGGCGGCCAGGTGGGCGATACCGGCACCATTTCCTGCGCTTCCGGCCGCGCTGCCGTAAGCGATACGAAGCAGCCCGAAAAGGGTCTCTACATGCATTACGTTCGCGTCGAAGAGGGAACCCTTTCCCAGGGCGATGCCGTAACGGCATCCATCGACGTGCTGCGCCGCGAGCGCATTCGCCGCAATCACACGGCTACCCATATCCTGCATCGTGCGCTGCGCGAGGTGCTGGGCGATCACGTAAAGCAGGCCGGTAGCCTCGTTGCCCCCGATCGTCTGCGCTTCGACTTCACGCACTTCGAAGGCGTCACGCGCGAGCAGCTCGACCAGGTCGAGGAAATCGCCAACCGCATCATCATGGAGAACCATGCCGTCAACACGTATGAGACGTCGCTTTCGCAAGCGCGCGAATCGGGCGTTACGGCGCTGTTCGGCGAGAAGTACGGCGAGGTCGTACGCGTGGTCGACGTCGATGGCTTCAGCAAGGAGCTCTGCGGCGGCACCCATGTGTCCAACACTGCCGAAATTGGCTTCGTGAAGATTACCGTGGAGCAGAGCGTTGGCGCCAACCTTCGCCGTATCGAAGCCGTGAGCAGCTTCGATGCCTTGGCGTACATGCATCGCATGGAAGCTGAGCTGCGCGCTACGGCTGCCGAGCTCAACGTGCCGCTGTTCGACGTGAACGAGCGTACCGCCTCTACGCTGGCAACGCTGAAGGACCTGCAGTTCAAGAACAAGCGTGCTCGCCAGGCGGCGGCTGCTGGTTCGCTCAGGCAGATCGTTGACGAGAACCTGAAGCGCGCGAAGGCGGGCTATCAGCTGCTGGCCGTGCGCATCGACAACATGGATGCCGGCGCGCTGCGTAACTCGTGGGATATCTTCCGTGGTCATGCGGAACCTGCCTGCGCCTGCGTGTTCGTTAGCCTGAACGGCGAAACGCCGCTCATCATGGCTGCTGGCACCGACGAAGCCGTGGAAGCTGGCTTCAACGCTGGTGCGCTCATCAAGAAGATCGCTCCTGCCATCAAGGGTGGCGGCGGTGGCAAGCCCACCATGGCCCAGGCGGGCGGCAAGGATGCCTCCGGTCTCGACGAGGCGCTTCGCCTGGCTCTTCAGGAGCTCATGTAGTGAGGGTCATGGCCCTCGATATCGGCAAGGTTCGCTGCGGCGTCGCAATCTGCGACCCGCGCGAATCCGTTGCCAGCCCCGTGTGCGTTCTTCCCACGAATGAAGTCGTGGGGAACGCCGCCTCGTTCCGTCGGGTGCTCGAAGATTGGGAACCGGACATGCTGCTTTCCGGTCTGCCTTACACCATGGCAGGCGAGGAAGGCCCGCAAGCTCAGCGCATCAGGGTTGCCGCTGGGGACATTGCGAAGGCAACGGGCCTTCCGCTCGAGTTCACCGACGAGCGCCTGAGCTCTAGCGAGGCGAAACGCTCGTTGCGTGAAAAGGGATACCACGAGCGCGAGATGCGCGGAAAAGTGGATATGATAGCCGCGAGCCTGTTCCTGCAGGCTTGGCTCGATGAGCGTCGTTCGCGGCGCGAGGCCGAAGATGGCGCCTCGTCATCGGGTACTGGCACTAGGTAATCGTCCGAAAGGTTTGTGCTTATCTATGGCTCTTCATCGACGCGTTACGTACTCTTCGCGTTCCAGCCATGCGGCGCGTCATGCTCATGCGCGTGGTGCACGCGAATTTCGCACGTATGATACATCGATGATCAAACCTAAGAAGCATCGCGGGCCCCTTGTGTTCGGGCTCGTGCTGGCCGTCATTCTCACGGTGCTGCTCGTCTTCGGGTTCCGTTCGTGCGCGGGCTGTTCCACGCCCGACGTGCTGCCCGAGGGCACGCAGGCGAGCTTCACCATCGAGCAGGGCGAATCCACCTCTTCCATTGCCCAGACGCTTGCCGATTGCAAGCTCATTTCCCGCACGTCCGATTTCACCGATGCCGTGAAGGCCGCCAACGCGGAAAGCTCGTTGAAGCCTGGTACGTACACCATTGCGGGCGGCACGAGCGTCGAGGACATCATCAGTCAGCTCGTTGCGGGCCCCAGTCTCGTTACGTTTACCGTTTCCGAAGGTCTTACCGTTCAGCAGACGGCTCAGGTCGTAGCGGAAGCGTACGATGGCTCCATCTCGGCAGACGATTTCCTTGCCGCTGCCTTCAACGCTTCGGCCTACGTATCCGACTATCCCTTCGTCGAGGGTGCGTACAACAATAGCCTCGAGGGCTTCCTGTTCCCGAAGACGTACAGCATTCAGTCGGGCGATACCGCCGACTCCGTCATTCGTCGCATGCTCGACCAGTATGCGCAGGAGGCTTCCTCGCTCGACTATTCGTACGCCCAGAGCAAGGGGCTTTCCGCCTACGACGTCGTGAAGCTTGCAAGCGTCGTTCAGCGCGAGGCCGCTTCCGACAACATGACCACGGTTGCCTCGGTGTTCTACAACCGCCTTGCCTCGAACATGGCCCTGCAAAGCGACGCCACGGTTGCCTATGTCGTGGGGCACGACCCCACGTCCGACGATATCTCTACCGATAGCCCGTACAACACGTACGCCCAGAAGGGCCTGCCGGCTGGCCCCATTTGCTCGCCTGGCCTCGATGCCCTGCAAGCGGTCTGCTCGCCCGATCAGACGAACTACCTGTATTTCTACTTCGTCCCGAACGACCAGGGTGGCACTGACTACTATTTCAGCGAGACGTTCGAAGACCATCGCGCTGCCATCGAGGGCACGTCCAACTAGTTTGGGGCTGCGGTATGGGCATCGTGCATCCCGATAGGTATTTCGCTCGCATTTCCGCAATTGACGTGCAGAAGGATCTCTTGGGGTGCGGTATCACCCATGCGCTGCTCGATATGGACAATACGCTTGTCTCCCGCGCCTCGGGCGATGTGCCCTCCGACGTGCGGAATTGGCTTTCCCGTGCCAGGAATGCGGGCGTGAGTTTCTGCATCGTCTCGAACAACTGGCATGACACGCCCCGTATTCACGGTAGGGAACTGGGTATTCCCGTTGTCGCCAAGGCGTGCAAGCCGCTACCTCATGGGCTCTTGGCTGCCCGCGCTGCCATTGGTGCGCGCAGCAACGATACCGTCGTCATTGGCGACCAGCTGCTCACCGACGTCATGGGCGCCCACATGCTGGGCATGAAGGCGTATCTCGTCGCTCCGCTTTCGGAAGTCGACTTGCGCCACACCAACGCTCTCAAGCCCTTGCGCGAAGCGCTGCTAGCGGGCTTCGTTCCCGAAAACGAACACGCTGCCTCCTCTTGCGCGCCAGACGCGCGCGATTAGGCCAAACCGTTCGTTTGCTCCTTTCGCGGCGCAGCTTGACGCGCGGACGCTCTGGCACTTTATCGTGCTAGAATCTCCCTAACATCCACAGCGACGTGAGGAATCGCATGCAGTTCGTTACAGCTGGCGAAAGCCATGGTCCGGCGCTCACCGCCATTGTCAGTGGGGTGCCTGCGGGCCTCCGCATTTCCGAATCACATGTCAACTCCGACCTTCGACGCCGTCAGTCGGGGTACGGCCGTGGTGGTCGTCAGCAAATCGAGACTGACCATGTCGAAGTTCAATCGGGCGTCCGCTTCGGCGTAACGCTGGGCACTCCCGTATGCCTGCGTGTTCCCAACCGCGATTGGCAGAACTGGACGGATCGCATGGCCGCTTCCGGCTCTGCTCCCAACGACCTCGTGCGCGAGGTGACGCCCCGTCCTGGTCACGCCGACTTGGTAGGTATCCTGAAGAACAACTCCGACGATTGCCGTAACGTGCTCGAACGCGCCAGCGCTCGCGAAACTGCTGCTCGCGTTGCTGCTGCCGGCATTGCACGCGAGTTCTTGGCGGAATTGGGCGTCGAAGTATTCAGCTACGTCACGTCCATCGGCAGCGCGCGATACGAGGAATCCGACGCGTTCATGCGCTGCGGGGAGTACAACCTGGCCGACATCGAGCTTTCCGAGGTTCGCTGCCCCAGCGCCGAAGCTTCTCAGAAGATGATGAAGATGATCGACGTCGCCCGCATCAAGGGGGAAAGCCTTGGTGGCACGTTCCGCGTTGTGGCTACGGGCCTCGTTCCCGGCTTGGGCGATTTCTCGAGTGGTGCCAGCCGCCTTACCAGCAAGATCGGTGCCGCCCTGTTTGGCATCCCCGCCATCAAGGGCGTGGAATTCGGCATGGGCTTCCAGGCCGCTTCGCTTGAGGGTAGTCACGTTCACGACCCCATTGCGCTTACGCACGATGGTTTCACGCGCACCAGCAACAATGCTGGTGGTCTGGAAGGCGGCATGACCACGGGTATGCCACTGGTCGTTACGTGTGCCATGAAGCCCATTCCCACGCTGAAGAACCCCCTGGAAACGGTGAACATCGACACCATGGAACCCGCGCTTGCCAGTAGGGAGCGCAGCGACGTATGCGCCGTGCCCGCTGCAGCTGTGGTGGGCGAGGCGGAAGTGGCGTTCGCGCTGGCTGCCGCCTACACCGAAAAGTTCGGCAGCGACAATATGCATGACATCAAGGCGAATCTCGCCTCGTACATGGATCGCATCCGCACACAGTCACGGTAACGTCATGGAACGCACGTTGTATACGCTTACGCAGCCGGTGTTCCTCATTGGCTTCATGGGGGCGGGCAAGACCACCATGGCGCGCCGTCTTGCGCGCGAGTGCGGTCTCATTTGTGCCGACACCGATCGCTGCATGGAGCGCAAGTACGGCATGAGTGCGAAGGAGCTCTACGAGCAAGCGGGTGAAGAGGGCTTTCGTCAGATGGAAGCCGAAACGCTCGAGGAATTCGTGCAGGGTGAGCCTCGCATCATCGCATGCGGTGGGGGCATCGTCATGGGCGAGCGTAGCCGCGAGATCATTCGCACGTGTGGCTTTGCCGTCTATGTGCACGTTACGGCCGACGAAAGTGCCGAGCGCATCAGCAATCATGATTCGCGGCCGTTCTTCCATAGCATGGAATCCGTCCGTTCGGTCAATCAGGTGCGCGTGCCCCTGTACGAAGAGCTGGCCGACGTTACCGTTGACTCTTCTAGTCGCACGTCGGGTCGCATGGCCTATGAAGTGAAGGATATTCTCGTTAAGGAGGGCATACTGTGCCCAGTACGAAAGTAGTCGTCAATTTCGCAGATAAGCCCTCGTACGATGTTCGCGTAGGCGCGGGTATCCTGCAGGCCATTGGACAGCGCGTGCGTGCCACGTGCCCTCAGGCGCATCAGGCGCTCGTCATTACCGATTCGAATGTGGCGCCGCTCTATCTCGATGCTGCCGTTTCTAGCTTGAAGGCCGAGGGCCTGCGCACGTCGAGCATTACGATTCCCGCAGGCGAGGAAAGCAAGAGCGTTGCCTGCCTTTCCGAGATTTGGCGGGCCATGGCTCAGAAGGGGCTCGACCGTTCTGCGTGCGTCGTTGCATTGGGTGGCGGCGTCGTTGGCGATTTGGCAGGGTTTGCCGCAGCTACGTACATGCGCGGCATTGGCTTCGTGCAGGCTCCCACCTCGCTGCTTGCCATGGTCGATTCTTCCGTGGGCGGCAAGAC
>JAILNP010000088.1:0-2384 GCA_024691475.1 Eggerthellaceae bacterium | reverse complement strand
ATCCTCGTCGATGACGCCGCTGCCCTTCACCTGCGCCCAGTCGCGCACGCGCTTGAGCAGGCGGTTCGCCAAACGCGGCGTGCCACGGCTACGGCGTGCGATTTCGAGCGCGCCTTCACGTTCGGCTTCCACGTCGAGAATGGCAGCGGAGCGAATGACGATATCGGCCAGTTCTTCGGGCGTGTAATAGTTCAAGCGAAACGCCATGCCAAAGCGATCACGCAGGGGGCCGGTAAGCAAGCCCGTGCGCGTGGTGGCGCCAATGAGCGTAAAGCGAGGCAGGTCGAGCCTGATGGAACGGGCCGCAGGCCCCTTCCCCACTACGATATCGAGCGCATAATCTTCCAACGCGGGGTAGAGCACCTCTTCAACCATGCGGTTCATGCGATGAATTTCGTCGATGAACAGCACGTCGCCGTCTTCCAGGTTCGTGAGGATGGCCGCCAGGTCGCCCGTACGCTCGATGGCGGGGCCGCTCGTCGTTTTAATGTTGGCGCCCATTTCGTTAGCGACTACCGTGGCCAGGGTGGTCTTACCCAGACCCGGAGGGCCCGAGAACAAGATATGGTCGACGACATCGCCACGCTGCTGGGCGGCCTGAATGAGAATTTCCAGGCTTTCCTTGATCTTGGTTTGCCCCAGGTAGTCGGCTAGCTTCTGGGGACGCAGGCTGCGATCGAGGGACAGGTCGTCTTCCTGAAGCTCTGCCGAAGCCATGCGGTTTCGCGGGCTTTCCCCACCCATGGCAGCCGATGGCGCGAAGGCGGAACTTGCGTCGTATACCATGCCCTCGATGCGAACTCCATCGTTCATTTACGCCCCCAAACGCTTCAACGCGTACTGAAGCAGCTTCGTCTCGGACAAATCTTGCGGAGCGCCCTTGAGGGCGAGCTCCGATTCTGCGGACGTGAAGCCCATGGCCAGCAGGTCTTCCACCGCCGACTGGTAGGCACCGCTTGCCGCGGCAGCCTTGGGCGCTTCGGCGGGCTGAGCCAGCACACCCTGCAATTCCAGAATGATACGCTGGGCCGTCTTCTTGCCCACGCCGGGGATGCGCGAAACAGCCGTTACGTCACCCGCAACGATGGCATTCGAAAGCTGTTCGGGCGAGAACGAAGACAATGCCGCAAGAGCTACCTTCGGGCCTACGCCCGACACCCCAAGCAAGCGCTCAAACAGCTCCTTTTCCTCTATGGAAACGAAACCAAAGAGGGTAAGAGCATCTTCGCGCACCTGCAGATGCGTATGCACTTGCACGGGCTGACCAACTTCAGGCAGCGCGGCAAGCGAATTCGCGCTCATGCCCACGTGATAGCCCAGCCCACCCACCTCGATGATGGCGGCATCTGGCAGCTTCGCGGCGAGAACGCCCTTCGCGAAGGAAATCATACGGGAAGCCCCTTTCCGGAAAGCGCATTTTCATGCGTGGTATAGCAGATGGCGGCAGCAAGGGCATCGGCTGCATGATCGGGGTGCGGATCTTCAGCCAAAGCCAGAATTTGCCCGACCATGTACTGGACCTGGCGCTTGTCGGCCGAGCCAGTTCCGGCAACCGCAAGCTTGATCTGGCGAGGCGTGTATTCCCCCACGTGCAGGCCATGTTCTGCGCAGGCAACCAACGCCGCACCACGCGCCTGGCCCGTGGCAAAGGCGGCGGTGACGTTTTCGCCAAACCAGACCGTCTCGATGCCCACGCAGGTGGGTGCGAAACGTTCGGCCACTGCGCCTATCTGCTGGTATATCTTGAGCAAACGTTCGGAAAGCGCCTGCGACGAAGGCGTGGCAACGCAGCCATACGAGAGGCATTCGAGCTTGCCGCCACGCTGGGCAATGACGCCCCAGCCCGTGTGAGCAAGACCAGGATCGATTCCGAGAATGACGCGCCGCTCCACCAAGCCTCCTTCGCGTCGTAGATACCAAACGTTTGTTCGCATTCTACCACACGGAAGACTGCATGAATGGCAAAAGAAGCGAATGCCCCACGCATTCGCACGCTGGTGCACATTACTTTGCGCGCTTCGCGTTCCTCATATAGGCGATCCAGGCCTCGGCGGTGCTATCGCTAATGTCATGCTCGATGAGGCAGGCTTCGTCGTCGGCTCGTTCGGCCGGAACGCCCAGCACGTCGTGGAGGAACTCATAGAGCATGGTGTGGCGTTCCAGAACCTTGCTACCATATTCGTATCCATCGCTCGTAAGCGTAATATCGCCGTAATAGGGCTGGTCGAGCATGCCCGCTTCCTTCAGGCTGGCTACGGCCTTGTTTACGGAAGCCTTGGAAACGAATATGGTAGCAAGGTTCTGGAACGCCACACCATGCTCTATGAGTTCCTCCACGACGTGCTGGGCGTTCCGGCCGAACGAGCCGACGACGAAGCCTGCCT
>JAILNP010000014.1:0-5841 GCA_024691475.1 Eggerthellaceae bacterium | reverse complement strand
GCAGGGCATCATCATGGCGGCATCTTCGGGACGCATGTAACTCATCTGCTATCATGTGCTAAGCCCAAAAGGGCGTTCCTTTGTGGGAGCGTGGCGGAATTGGCATACGCAGCGGACTTAAAATCCGCCGCCGCAAGGCTTGTGGGTTCGAACCCCACCGCTCCTACCACTTACCTGAGCGTAAGCCCCACGCGGTGGGGTTCGAACCGATGAGGTGGAAACGCGTAAAGCGGGGGCCGCAGTGCGGCCCCCGTAGCGTTTCGGTCGAGCGCGAAAGCGCGAGGCAATGATTTTCGCGAAGCGAAAATAGGGAACCCCACCGCTCCTACCACTTACCTGTGCGTAAGCCCCACGCGGTGGGGTTCGAATCTGCGTTCATCCCAATCGTCTGTGGGGTTAATGCGCCGTATTCGTGCACATGTGGATATATGCATTGTTTTGTATCCTATAATGCATTTTACGGGTTAGGCGATGCATGGGCATCGAAGTATTCAAGTGCTTGTTCCTGTGCTCGCATTGCGCCTTAACGTGTTATTTGCAAGGTGAGGGGTCGGGCACCGCATACGCCCGAGGAAGAGTTTCGCATCGTGAAGCAGCAGCCATCCGTTCGCGAGTTCGACGAATTTCTCGCAACCGTCGATTACGAATCCGCCACGTTCGGGGAATATCTCGATCATTATGCCGACCAGGTGGGGGATCTTGTGAATACCTTCATTCCCGAAGGCACCCATCCCGACATGAACCGGTATCTGTATGGTCCGCTTTCCCGCTACAGCGAGAACGGCGGCAAGCGTCACCGTCCGCTCATTTGCTTTGCCGCATGTCGCGCCGTTGGGGGCGATGTGAAGCGCGCCGTAAGCGCGGCCGCCGCCATCGAGCATTTCCATACGGCCGCCCTCATTCACGACGATATCGCCGACGAGGCGGAACTGCGTCGTGGCGTGCCCTGCCTGCACCTTACCGAGGGCATGGGCCTGGCCATCAATGCGGGCGATTTGGGCCTTACGCTGGTCAATGGCACCGTTGCGTTCGATCCGAACCTCGACGATTCCACGAAGATCCGCCTCATCACCGAACTCACCGAGATGACGCGCCGCACCATCGAAGGTCAGGCGCTCGATATCGGTTGGGCGCGCGATGGCCGTTACGACATCACGCCGGAAGATTACCTGGTCATGGCTACGCATAAGACGGCGCATTATTCGGGTGCCGTGCCGCTGGCCATTGGCGCCATCGTGGGCGGTGGCTCCGAAGCCGAAATCGAAGGCCTGCGTAATTACGGCCTCGATACGGGCCTGGCCTTCCAGATTCAAGACGACCTGCTCAACCTCATTGGCAGCGAGGAATCCACCAAGAAGGACTTCCGCAACGACATCACCGAGGGCAAGCGCACGCTGTGCGTGGTGCATGCTCTCCAGAATTCCCCGAAGCGCGACAGGCTCGTGGAGATTCTCAGCTCGCACGAGAAGGACCCCGCCATCCTGGAGGAAGCCGCTCAGATCATGCAGGATTCCGGCAGCATCGATTACGCGCGTTCCTATGCGGAAAACCTCACGAGCATCGCGAAGAACCGTCTGCTCGAGATTCTTGGCCCTTCGTCGGCGCGCGATCTGCTCATTTCGATGGCCGACTGGTTCGTCAACCGTTTGAATTAGCCCTTTCGTTCATAGGGAACGTATGAAAGCACGCCCCAGGCATGTTCTTGGCATGTCTGGGGCGTTACAATGCGGGTATGGATACAATGCAAAAAAACGACACGGGCGCTGGTGTTCTCGACGTTCAACAGAAGCTCGCGGAATTGAATTTTCTGGCAGATAGCCAGGTCACCGGTACATACGACGACGCCACTGGCGTCGCCGTTTCTGCGTTTTGCCAGGCCAATGGCCTGCCTGCTACTACCCAGGTGAACGAGAAGGTGTGGGCTGCGTTGCTCGACGCCACGTTCCATCTGGGCGATCGCACGCTGTACCTGCGCATGCCCTACTTCCACGGCAACGATGTCAAGCAGCTCCAGAATGCGCTGAATGCCCTGGGCTTTGCCTGCAACGACGATGGCATCTTTGGCGCGTACACGGAACTCGCCCTGCGCAAGTTCCAGCTGAACATGGGCCTGCCCTCCGATGGCATCGCTGGTGCGTTCACGTATCGCGCCGTGCATAATCTGCATCATTCCTGGGAAGGTAAGCCTGGCCCCCAGGCGGCCGTGCATCTGGGCTTTGCTCGCGCTTCCGATGTGCTCGAGCGCAATGCGCTCTGCTTGTTCGGAACCGATTCGTTCACGCGTTCCGTAGCGGCGCGCATGTCGAACCTGGCCCTTGCCACGAATCCCGCATCGAAGATCGTTAGCGCCGATTCCCTGCTCGTTGCCCCCGATGAGGACATGCTCCTCGTGCAAATCGTGGTGGGGCAGGAAGGCGCCCAGCAGAGCGTCCCCTTCGTCACGTTCGACGAAGAGGAAACGCTTGGCCTGCGTCTGCGCACCGCCATGGGCGCTGCCACGCAGACGCCGCCGCGCATCGCCATCAGCCTGCCCTCTGCGCAGTGGCAGGATGCTGGCGAAGGCCGCTCTGCACAGCACTATGCCATCGCCCTGCTCGATGCCATTTGCGCTGCGCTTTCCCTTGAAACCGAGTAATAAACGCAGGAAGAAGGACGGAATGGAAGCTTCCGCGATTATATTGGCCGCGGGTGAAGGCACCCGCATGAAGTCGCGTCACCCCAAGGTAAGCCACAAGCTCCTGGGGCGCCCGCTGGTGCGTTGGGTTGTCGAAGCCGCGCACGATGCTGGCATTAGCCGCATCGTTACCGTGCTGGGTCATGCGCGCGAGGTTGTCGAGCCCATCGTGGCCGACACTAATATCGTCATTCAGCAGGAACAGCGTGGTACGGCCGATGCCGTTATGGCCTGCGCTTCGGAATTCCAGGGCGTCACCGGGTCGCTGCTGGTGCTTTCGGGCGACAGCCCGCTCGTCACGCCCGAAACGCTTTCCGCTTTGGTTGCCGCACGCGAGCAAGACGATGCTGGCGTCGTGGTTCTTACCATGCAGCCCGCCGACCCCACGGGGTACGGTCGCATCGTGCGTGATGCTGCGGGCCAGGTAGAGCGCATTGTCGAGCAGAAGGATTGCACGCCCGAAGAGGCGCTTATCGGCGAATGCAACTCGGGCTTCTACTGCTTCGATGCGCAGCTGCTGTTCCAGGCGCTTTCCAAGGTGGGCACCAACAACGCCCAAGGCGAGTTCTACCTTACCGACGTGATCGAGATCGCCCGCAACGAAGGCCGTTCTGTTCTGGGCTTCTGCGCGGCCGATTCCAACGAGTGCCTGGGCATCAACACGCGCGTACAGCTGGCGCAGGCGTCGCAGGTCATGCAGCGTCGCATCAACGAGCGCCATATGCTGGCGGGCGTTACCATGACCGATCCTTCCACCGTGTGGATTGGCCCCGATGTAAAGCTTGCCCAGGACGTCGAGATTCTTCCCATGACCACGCTTCTTGGCGCGGTCGAGATTGGCCCCGATACAGTTCTGGGCCCGAATACGCGCCTCACCGATACCACCGTTGGCGCTGGCTGCGTCATCGATGAGACGGTTGCCGTGGAAACGGTTATCGACGACGGTTGCACGTGCGGGCCGCGCGCGTACCTGCGCCCTGGTACGCATTTGTGCGAAGGTGCCAAGGCTGGCACGCACGTCGAAATCAAGAAGTCCACCATTGGCCCTGGCAGCAAGGTTCCGCACCTGAGCTACATCGGCGACACCACCATGGCCGGCGGCGTGAACATTGGCGCTGGCTCCATTACCTGCAATTACGACGGCGAGCGCAAGTGGCCTACCGTTATCGGCGAGAATGCGTTCGTGGGTAGCGACACTATGATGGTGGCCCCCGTTACCATCGGTTCGCATGCGCTCGTGGGCGCTGGTTCGGTCATCACCGAAGACGTGCCCGATTGCGCGCTGGCCTTGGGCCGTGCCCGCCAGGTCGTGAAGGAACAATATCGTGCTCCCAAGCAGGAGCAATAGTAATAGCATCATTAGCTATGGGGAAGGTTGAAGCAATGGCTAACATCATCGACATGAAAAAGCAGATGAAGCTCTTCTCGGGGTCGGTGAATCGCGAGCTTGCCGAGCAGATCGCCAACGAGCTCAAGATGGACCTCGGCAACGTGAAGCTCGAGAAGTTCGCGAATGGCGAAATCTACGCTCGCTACCTGGAGAGCGTGCGCGGTTGCGACGTCTTCATCGTGCAGAGCGTTGCTGGCGAGCACATCAACGACGCGCTCATGGAGCTGCTCATCATGATTGATGCGGCAAAGCGCGCCAGCGCCCGCACCATTTCCGCCGTAATCACGCACTACGGCTACGCCCGCCAGGAGCGCAAGGCCGCTCCGCGCGAGCCCATTACCGCACGTCTGGTCGCCGATATGCTGGAAGCCGCCGGTGCCACGAACATGATTTCGGTCGACCTGCACCAGAACGCCATCCAGGGCTTCTTCGAGATTCCCGTGAACCACATGACGGCCATGGGCATCTTCGTCGACTACTTCAAGAACAAGGGTTGGGATCCCGACGAGGTCTGCGTCGTTTCCCCTGACGTGGGCCGCGCAAAGGCTGCCAAGAAGTTCCAGACCAAGCTCGATAGCAGCATCGCCATCATGCACAAGGACCGCCCGCGCCACAACCAGAGCGAGATCACGGCCCTCATTGGCGATGTCACCGACAAGATTTGCATTATCAACGACGACATGATTGATACGGCTGGCTCGCTGGTTGCCGCTGCCGACACGCTGAAGGCGAAGGGCGCCCGCGCGGTATACGCCTGCGCTACGCATGGCCTGTTCAGCGGTCCTGCCTACGAGCGCATTGCGAACTCTTCCATCGAGGAAGTCGTGGTTACGAACGCCGTGCCCGTTCCGCTCGAGCGCCAGAACGGCAAGATTAAGGTCCTCTCGGTGGCGCCCCTGTTCGCCAAGACGATTAAGAACGTGTTCGAATACGGCAGCGTAGCCGCTCTGTTCGAATAGCATCTCCCGCATAGCCGGTTTCCGC
This sequence comes from Eggerthellaceae bacterium, assembly GCA_024691475.1. Lineage (GTDB taxonomy): Bacteria > Actinomycetota > Coriobacteriia > Coriobacteriales > Eggerthellaceae > Denitrobacterium. The sequence goes on along the minus strand of JAILNP010000014.1, from coordinate 793 downwards.
GGAGCGTCCCCTGTGGGGCGCTCCGTTTTTCGTGGGCGGACCGTTCGCTAGCTTATCAGGCTATTTGCGACTCGGTGAGTTATAATCGGATGCATTGACGGCGAACACGAATGGGGGAGATAGCCGTGGCAGGGTCTAGCATCGAAAAACTGTATGGCAAGAAGAAGTGCCAGGCGGCTTTTGCGCAGGGCATTCCAGCGAAGAAGCTCATCGATCAGCTCTCCGAAATGGTCGAAGACGAAGATTGCTTCGCTCAGGTGTTCAACGATGTCAGTTCCCAGCTGCGTAACTTCGAAGACTATGCTGGCCTGGAGGAATGGGCGCAGAAGATCGCTGCGTACAACGATCTGCGCAAGAAGGGCGCTCAGGTGCGTCTGAGCACGGCGGCCGACGCCTACGCTCTGATCGAGTACGAACGCGCCGCTCGCGTGATGACGCAGGGCACCTCTTATAACCCCGACGGCTCGATGGCCGAAATCGTCGATGCGGCCGCAGGCAAAGCACAGGGCTGCACGTCGGAAATCGGCACGACCGAGGGCGGCATCGACTTGCAGTTCGTCTTCGACGAGGCTACTGCTCCGCGTGCTGCCGCCGTGCTGTACGCGTACCTGTGGAGCCCCGATTCCCTGAAGATGCTCGAGGGATCGTTCTGCTCGTGCACGCTGAATACCATCGACGCCTTGCTCGAACTGGGCGCCGAAGATGGTGCTGCCAAGCAGCTTGCCCTGCTCACGTACCTTTCGCATACCATTGGCAACTTCATGCCGGGCACGAATGCGGGTGGCAAGGGCCA
>JAILNP010000001.1:0-10480 GCA_024691475.1 Eggerthellaceae bacterium | reverse complement strand
GGGCCGAAACCTACGCTCGTGCGCTCGCTGGTTCATGCATTTACAAGGTTGCTTGGCTAAGCCAAGCAACTTCTTTTTTTGTTTTCACAGTGACCTTGCGAGCATCACCGGCAGGACAGCAATCGCCAGTCCAGAAGCAGGCCCCGTTGTCCCCTACCCTGCTACCCGCCGGAGCGCTGGTAGGCTCTTCGAATGGCGTGACCGATTGGGAATCGGCCGGTTCCGCGTGAACAAGGGACGGAGGTTTGTTCACGGTGGCCGCTCGGCATTCCGAAAGACAAACTCGTGAACTAACCTCCGTCCCTTGTTCACAGCCATAGAGGGTACGACCCACTCACCCTCCCCGGCTTGCAGAAGTCCTGCTTGGATGGGAGGCTGTCGAGGGGTAGGGGTGCGTGGGTAGGATTGACCCGATTGGAACTACGTGGAGCGCGGGGCGGGGTTGCCCATAGGGGCACTGTGAAAGCCAATAAGAAAGGCGCTGCATACGGACCTTCCGAAGGCGGAGCGGAAACGCAGTTTCCGAAACGCCAAGGAAAGTCCGGGCAGCGCCAAGTGAAAGCATGAACCAGCGAGCGCATGAGCGATGTCTTTGCCCCGTTGAGGGGCAAAGACAAGCGAACAGCGGAGCGGGTGCCCCGAAGGGCAACCCCGCCCCGCGCCCGCAACGATTCACAAGCGAGATCTACACAGGCTCGCCCTCAGCATCGACGGCATACCAGCCAATGCCTTCATAGTTCCAGCCCGCTGCCTTGACGAAATCGCTCTCGTCCTGACTTGCCGTAAACATGTGGTTCCCCGCAAGACCATTCGGATTGTAGAGGCGATGAACGGGAACGCCGCTCTCATCGGCGCTGCAGAAGGCAACACCCTCGTCGTTCCAGCCAAGCTTCTTCAGCATGTCGCGCTCTTCGACGCTCCTCGTGAAGTGATGGTCTCCCCCATTCGGGTTATACAGGCGGTACACCGCTGCACCCTCAAGCGGAGCCTGCCATGCAACGCCCTCGTCGTTCCAGCCCGCCGCCTTCACGTTTTCATATTCCGATTCGCTCTCCGTAAAGAAATGCTCACCTGAATTGGGGTTATACAAGCGATACACTGCCGCAGACTTTACCTCGGCCTTCGTCGTGGCAATGGCGTAATTCGAGAAACCATCCGTCTCGAACGTAGCCGTTTGCGTCGCGGAATCATACTGCGTAGGCACTGCCACGCAGGTGCCGTCATGCTCCTGATGAACCACCACGACAGAACCGTATTGATCGCCGTCAGCCAGCTTCAGGGATACAACGGCGTTCTCCTCAAGGGGCTCATCAGATCCGAGAGAGGCCGTCCAGGCAGTCGACGCATCGTTCACGCCCTTGTAGATGACCTGGTTCAAGGAAAGGTCAACAACACTTTGCACCGTATGCTCCCCAGCCCCCGTTGCAGCCGTCTGCAGCGCATTAAGCTCATCGTCGCTCACCTTGGCGCTATCAACGGACAAGATAGCCGAACCAGAATCGACGTCTTTATCGGACAGCACAATCGACCCGCCCGAAATAGCATCATCATCAGACACCACCGCATCATCGACCTCGTCAAAATGGGCCGCTAGGTGAAAATTGCCCTTCGCAACTTCGAAGGTATACACAGCGGGGTCATCGCCCGCCGTAAACGTCTGCCCATTGGGACCAAACGACACGAGCTGCATGCCATGATCGGGAATGAGCTTCACCGTGAGCATAGCCCCCGCCGGGAACACCGCTCCGCCATCGCCTTCCGCACTCTCGCGCCAATCGATGACGGACCCTTCAACAAGGTCATCGGCGTCATACGTAACGCCACCGTATACGACACTCACGAACTCAATTTTGCCGCGATCGATATAATCATCGTTCCCCTTGTCCTCGTCGCGATACGACCAGAGGAAATTACCTACTGCGGGGTCATCATCGCGAACGGTTGACGTAGCAATCTCGTACGTATTAGCCCTCGAAACGGTAACGTCGAACTCCGTATGCTGATACGTAAACGCGTCGAGCTTTTCCTGCTTCGTATCGGGAATGTAACTACTGTAATCAACGCCGTTGATGGTCAGGCTCGTCATTTGATCGATGAAGAGCACGGAAAAATGGAAAACGACTTTGTTCTCAGTGGAATAGTACGCGGTTGAATAGCCTTCGAACGAACCCTGCGGCAAATCGGTCATATTTTCGCCACCATCGCCAACCCGCATGTCAACGGATTCGCCCGTATACGAATACGTGAAGGTAGCTAAATCATTGACGATAGATTGCGTCTCAAGAGACCCCGCGGACGCGGGCGCAAGCTCGCTACCATCTCCTGCTTCATTTGATTGGGGCCCGAGCTCGTTCTGCCCCTCCGACTGAGCGGAAGACTCCTGAGGCTGCACGGAACTTTGATCGGGGGCATTGGCGCCCCCAAATTCATCCGACACGCCAAACGCCATTGCCGGCACCCAGGCAATCGACAACACGCATGCAAGCAATACGGAGACAAGCTTACGACTGATACCCATAACACCACGCCCCTCTCGTGCTTATGAAGATAGCGTGATTATACATTCAGATGCATACTGCGAAGGCGCTTGCCCAGTGATTGTTACCAATTCAGACGCATATCGCCTAGGTATGCCGCTTACACCGGGGAGTCGAGCGCCTCCGCAAAGCCAATTCCCGCATCACTCGTAGGTGCACGGCGCAAAAAATGGGCACCCCGAAGGGTGCCCATTCGCTTCAAGCTATGCAGTGGAGACTACGCAGCAACGTTGCCGCTGGCAGCGTGCTCCTGCACCTTGTACCACGCCAGATCGGCTTCGGCCAGAGCCTTGGCAGCCTCGTCGGTTTCGGCCTTGATGGCCTCTTCCGTCTCGGCGATCTGCGCGCGCACAGCTTCCAGGTCGATGCTCTCGACCGGTACGGCACGGTCGGCCAGGACGATGACCTTTTCACCGGTCACCTGCACATAACCGCCCTGCAGCGCGTACGTAGAGGACACGGTGTTGGCATCGGAGTAGACGCGAACAACACCGTCGGCCAGCGTCGACATCAGCTGTGCATGTCCGGGCAGAAAGCCCATGTTGCCTTCCACGCCCGGCACGACCACCATGTAGCAGTCTTCTCCGAAGAGCTTCTTGACCGGGGTGACGATGTCGCAGGTAATGCTAGCCATTAGTCTTCCTTCTTCATCTTCTCGTACGCGGCGTACACTTCCTCGATAGCGCCCTTGTAGGTGAAGCACTGCTCGGGGATATCGTCGCACTTACCGTCGAGGATTTCCTTGAAGGAACGCACCGTATCTTCCATCTTGACGTAGACGCCCGGGTTGCCGGTGAACTGCTCGGCAACGTGGAAGGGCTGACCCAGGTACTGCTGCACCTTACGGGCGCGGCTAACCGTGAGCTTCTGCTCTTCGGACAGTTCGTCCATACCAAGAATGGCGATGATGTCCTGCAGGTCCTTGTAGTTCTGCAGAATCTCCTGGACGCCAACAGCCACGTCGTAGTGCTCCTGACCAACGACTTCGGGGTCGAGAGCGCGAGACGTGCTCTCCAGCGGGTCGACGGCGGGGTAAATACCCAGCTCGGCGATGGAACGGGAGAGAACCGTCTTGGCGTCGAGGTGCGTAAACGTGGTAGCGGGCGCCGGGTCGGTAAGGTCGTCGGCGGGTACGTATACAGCCTGTACCGACGTAATGGAGCCCGTGGTGGTGGACGTAATGCGCTCCTGCAGGTCGCCCATTTCCGTAGCCAGCGTGGGCTGATAGCCTACAGCGGAAGGCATACGGCCGAGCAGAGCGGAAACCTCGGAACCAGCCTGCGTGAAGCGGAAGATGTTGTCAATGAACAGCAGAACGTCCTGACCCTGATCACGGAAGTACTCGGCTTCCGTCAGGCCAGCCAGACCGACGCGCAGACGCGCTCCGGGAGGCTCGTTCATCTGACCGTACACAAGGCAGGTCTTGTTGATAACGCCGGACTCGCTCATTTCCAGGTACAGGTCTGTACCCTCACGAGTACGCTCGCCTACGCCCGTGAATACGGACGTGCCGCCGTGCTCCTGAGCGAGGTTGTTGATGAGTTCCTGAATGAGAACCGTCTTACCTACGCCAGCGCCACCGAACAGACCGGTCTTACCGCCGCGGATGAAGGGCTCGATCAGGTCGACAACCTTGATACCCGTCTCGAACACTTCGGTGCTCGTGGTGAGCGTGTCGTACTCGGGAGCGGGATGGTGGATGGGCATCCACTTCTCGATGTTGTCAGGGAGCTCCTTGCCGTCAACAGGCTCGCCGACCACATTCCAAATGCGGCCCAGAGTTGCCTGGCCAACGGGCATCTTGATGGGAGCACCGGTGTCCTGCACGTCGAGACCGCGAACCAGGCCGTCGGTGGACGACATGGCAACGGCGCGCACAAGATCGCCGGGAAGGTGCATCTGCACCTCCATGACGACGTGAACGTCGCCCAGAGGAGTGGTTGCATCAACCGTCAGAGCGTTGTAGATTGCGGGCATGCTCTCGCGAGCGAACTCGACATCAACAACAGGACCGACGATACGGACGATGCGACCGACACCCCCTTGAGTCTTGTTTTCTTCAGCCATTTATTCCTCCAAAGCTGCTGCGCCACCGACGATCTCGTTGATCTCGGTCGTGATGGCACCTTGGCGAACTCGATTGTAGTAACGCTCGAGCGTTTCCACCATCTCGGTCGCATTATCGGTTGCTGATTTCATGGCGTTGCGGCGAGCGCCCTGCTCACCACAGGCGCTGTCAACCAGTGCGTGGTAGATCATCATCTTCACGTATGCGGGAAGCAAGCTGTCGAGTACGTCCTCGGCGCTGGGCTCGAAGTCCACATCGCCAGCGGATACGTTCTCTTCGGCCTCGGCCGCCACGCCTGCCTCGAGTGCCTTGGAGAAATCCTCCTCGCGCGCAAGCGCGCTAGCATCGATGGGCAGAATCGTTTCGGTGCGAAGCGTCTGCTCTGCCGCGTTCTTCGCGTGGTTATACACGATGACGACCTTGTCGTAGTCGCCGTTCGTGTACCCGGTGATGGCACGCTGCGCGATAGTGGCGGCTTCATCGAACGTCGGGTCTGCGGAAAGGTCCTTGAACACCATGTCCAATTCGATTCCGCGGAAGCTGAAGTACGAGATTGCCTTCTTGCCACACGCGATAACGTGAGTATCCACACCCTCCGCGGAAAGCTTCTTGATCTGCTTTTCCACGGTGCGAAGGACGTTCGCGTTGAACCCGCCGGCCAGACCGCGGTCGGAAACCACGGCGATGGCCAGCACGTTCTTTACTTCATCATGTTCCTGCAACAGAGGATTTTCCGAGCCACCTGCACTTTCGGCAACATGCCCGAGCATTTCGGCCATGGAGTCGGAATACGGCGTGGTCGCGGCAACGCGTTCGGTTGCCTTTCGAATCTTGGCCGCCGACACCATTTCCATGGTACGGGTGATCTGCTTCGTCGAGTTGACGGAGTTGATGCGCCTTTGAATGTCGTGTAGGTTTGGCATCCGTTACCGCCTCTTAAGCCTGGGCCGAACCGGCGAACTGCTGCTTGAAGGCCTCGATAGCCTCGTTAGCTTCCGCCTTGATGTCGTCGGTCCACTTCTTTTCCGAGCGCAGGTGCGCAAGGAGATCGCCGCGGGAAGCGCGCACAAAGTCGAGCATCTCGCCACGGAAGCGAACGACGTCCTCGACCGCAATGTCGTCGAGGAAGCCATTGCCACCAGCATAGATGGCCAGAGCCTGCTCCTCGAAGGGCATCGGCACGTAACGTCCCTGCTTCAGAAGCTCGGTCATACGGGCACCACGGTTCAGCTGATCCTGCGTAGCCTTGTCGAGATCGCTACCGAACTGCGTAAATGCCTGCAGTTCGCGGTAGGAAGCGAGGTCGAGACGGAGCGAACCGGCAACCTGCTTCATGGCTTTCGTCTGGGCAGAACCGCCTACGCGGGATACGGAGATACCCACGTTAATTGCAGGGCGCTGGCCCTGGAAGAACAGGTCGGTCTGCAGGAAGATCTGACCGTCGGTGATCGAAATCACGTTGGTAGGAATGTAGGCGGAAACGTCGCCAGCCTGGGTCTCGATGATCGGCAGAGCCGTGAGAGAGCCAGCACCGTTCTCGTCGTTCATCTTGACTGCACGCTCGAGCAGGCGAGAATGCAGGTAGAAAACGTCGCCAGGGTAAGCTTCGCGTCCCGGCGGGCGACGCAGCGTCAGCGACATCTGACGGTAGGCGACAGCCTGCTTGGACAGGTCGTCGTAGATGCAGAGCACGTGGCCACCAGGGTTGTCCTTGCTGGCCGGCTTGCCGTCCTTGCCGTTGTACATGAAGTACTCGCCGATAGCAGCACCAGCCATGGGGGCGATGTACTGCAGCGGAGCGGAGTCGGAAGCGGTGGCGGAGACCACGATGGTGTAGTCCATGGCGCCATGCTTTTCCAGAGTCTCCACCAGACCCGCAACCGTGGAGGCCTTCTGGCCAATTGCCACGTAGATGCAGATCATGTCCTGACCCTTTTGGTTGATGATCGCGTCGATGGCGATAGCGGTCTTACCAGTCTGGCGGTCGCCAATGATAAGTTCGCGCTGACCGCGACCGATGGGAATCATCGAGTCGACAGCGAGGATACCCGTCTGCATGGGCTCGCACACAGGCTGACGAGAGATAACGCCGGGAGCCTTGAACTCCACGGGGCGCATGCCCTCGGCCTCGATGGGGCCCTTGCCGTCGATGGGCATGCCCAGGGCGTTTACTACGCGCCCGAACATTCCGCGACCGACGGGGATTTCCACGATACGACCAGTGGTCTTCACCTGGTCGTTTTCCTTGATTGCGGTGACGTCACCCAGCAGAACGGCGCCTACTTCGTCCTCTTCGAGGTTCTGGGCCATACCGTAAACGGTCTGGCCATTGGCCCCGGTGAACTCGAGCAGCTCGCCAGCCATCGCGCCCTTCAGGCCATCGATGCGGGCAATACCGTCGCCGACCTGAATGACCGTGCCAACCTCGCGAGATTCCACGCTCGTGTTCAGAGCGTCGAGCTGCTTGCGCAGTGCCTCGTCGATAGACTGTGCGGTGATTTCAGTCACTAGCATTCACCTCCATCAGTTTCTTTAAGCACACTGCGAGCGTTCGTGAGCATGGTGCGCATGCTTGCATCGATACGCTTGCCGTTTGCGTTCATGATGATGCCACCCAGGATGGAATCGTCGATGCTCTCTACAAGCACGATGGTTCCGCCCAGTTCGGCGGCAGCCTTGTCTTTGATAACCTGGCGCAGATGGTCGTCGAGAGCAACGCGCGTGGTCACGTCGATCACGTTCACGTTCAGCTTGTCGACAATCTGCTGGTTGAATGCGGCCCGGATACGGGCCAGGTCTTCCCAATCGCCACGTTCGGCCATAACGCCCAACACCGAAACCAGTTCAGGACGGCAGTCGGAAAAGACGTTCCTAATCAGCTCGCTGCGCTGCTCGACCGTGTATGCAAAATCCTGCATGGCATCGGTGAGCTCGACATGCGAACGATCGTAGGCAACGATCTGATCGAGCTGGGCACGTACGGCCATCACGGCGTCGAGACCACCGGCAGCCTGAGCAGCATCCAGAAGATTGGATGCGTAGACTTCGGCTTCGGCCTGGATGTCGTGACGATTAGTTGGCATTGAAACTACCCGCCTCGCTCACGTAGCGTTCGATCAGAGCGCGGTGCTCGTCGTCGGTCAGATCGTTGGCGATGAGCTTAGAAGCCACGGCAATCGACGTGTCGGCGATAGAGCCCTGCAGTTCGGCGATGGCAGCCTTCTTTTCGGCCTCGATGGCAACCTGTGCCTTCGCGATCATTTCGGCAGCCTCGCGCTGAGCCTGAGCCGTGATGTCAGCCTTGGCGGCTTCACCAGCAGCTTTAGCATCGGCGACGATCTGCGAAGCCTGCGTCTTGGCCTGGGCAAGCTCCTGCTTGTACTCGGCCAGAACGCGCTCGCCTTCCTGACGTGCCTCTTCAGCCTGCTCAAGGTTTTCCTTGATGGTGGAGGCGCGCTTTTCCAGCATCTTATCGAACAGGGGCCAGCCGAACTTCGCCAGGATCACCCAGAGGATGACGAAGGCGATGAGCATGGGCACGAACTCGATAGGATCGGGCAGGATAGCCGCGATACCGCTCTTTTCTTCTGCGAACGCGACAGTGGGGACGCTGAGGACCGACGTAGCCAGCGCGAAAGCGCTTGCACCCGCCAGTACTTTGTTCGTCTTGAATTCCACTCTCTTGCTCCTTTCAGCCTTATTACGGCAGATGAATCCGTTAATAAGGTTGAATTTACATAATGAACGTCAGCACGAAGCCGATGAGGGCCAGTGCCTCGGCCAGAGCAGCACCAATGATGAAGTTGGTGAAGATACGGCCGGCCAGTTCGGGCTGGCGGGCGGTAGCAACGCAGCAGCCGTAGGTGGCCACGCCGATGCCGATGCCAGGCCCAATGGCGCCGAGGCCATAGCCGACTACCTTAAGGGCGGCGATGGTGAAAATAGTTTCCACTTGTTCCTCCTTTGTTCGATTGCGAAACCGCTTCGCAATCAAGCTGATATATATGATCTGCCGACTGTGTACCCGCCGACATAGATCCGGGATAGAAGACTCGCGTGACGCCGCGAGCAGGCGGCCTAGTGAGCGCTCGTGGCAAGCGAGATGTACACCGCGGAAAGAATGGTGAACACGTACGCCTGCAGGAAGGCTACCAGGGTCTCAAGCGCATACATTGCGATGAGGAATACGAACCACAGGGGCGAGATGACACCGGGAACGATGCCGCCACCCGCGATGGCCGACGTAAGGAAGATGCTGGACGCCAGGGCGAAGATGCCGAGCACCATGTGGCCAGCGAACATGTTGCCATAGAGTCGCACAGCCAGGGTGAGCAGACGCAGCACCAGCGAGATGAGCTCGAAGAACCAGATGACGGGAACCATCACCACGGGCAGGCCCGAAGGAGCGATGGACTTGATGTAACCCCAGCCACCCTTGGTCTTGATGCCGTAGTAGTTGAAGTAAACGAAGGCGATGAGAGACAGCGCCCAGGTGTTGTTCAGCGTGCCCGTGGGGGTCTTGAAGCCCGGCACCAGGCCGATGAAGTTCGAAATGAGGATGAAGAAGAAAAGCGTGGCCAGGAAGGGAATGTGCTTCTCATAGCCATGGCCGATGGCGTTTTCGCCCATGTCGCGACGGACGAATTCATAGCCATACTCAACCAGGTTGACGAACTTGTTGTTCGGAACGAGGGTGAGCTTCTTCGCGGCGGTGAGCACGAGAACGAGCACCAGCGCGAACACGATGACCATCCACAGCGTGAAGGTGGTCACAGGACCGAATACGGTCTGAGATTGCAGGGATTCCTGAAGCTCAGGAACGGAATTTGCTAGCTGAGTAAGCGCGTCCACTATATGCCTTTCCCTATTTCCCGCTTGATACGGCCTTCCAAATGCCGAAGCCGAGAGCGCAGACTACGATGCCGGCGACCTCTCCCCCGACAAAGGGAAGAACATTGCTACGACTGAGCACGATGCAGAGCACAGCCGAACCGAACAAAATGATGGATGAGCCGACAACCGCCAGCAGCAGAATACTGGCATGAGAAAAATTAGACGTACTCGTGACCTTACGAGCAGCCGTAAGCGCGCCTCGCAGAGGCAGGAAGCCAAGGGCTCCCAGAATGACACCAAGGACGATAGGTAACGCCACGTCTACACTTTCTCGTCAGACTCAAAACAACGGTACGTATCATAACGAACTTTCGGATGAGGCCCCAAAGAAAGCGTAAAAAACTGGATAAGTGAGCCGTATTTTCACAGAAATGCATAATATCGCCCATAAAGGGTTACGCATTACATGCGCCCTTTGAGAGCATGTATATATAAATGCATGAAAGATGCGTCCCAACGGATGTGCTGGGGCGCATCTGGTCCATAAGGTTCACATGCAATGAGGGCGCTAGTTCGCGCTTTCGTCATACACGCGCATCTTGATACCCGACTCGGCGAGCAGTTCGGCGGAAAGTTCGTCGGGATACGGGTTCTTGTACACGATCTCGCTAATGCCAGCGTTGATGAGCATCTTCGCGCACACCACGCACGGCTGGGTGGTGATGTAGATACACGCACCGGAAATGTCGATGCCATAGCGCGCCGCCTGGATGATGGCGTTCTGCTCGGCATGCAGACCGCGGCAGATCTCCTGGCGCTGACCGGACGGAACGCCCATCTTCTCGCGCAGGCAACCCACCTCGCCGCAGTGCGCCATGCCGCGCGGCACGCCGTTGTAGCCCGTGGCCAGAATGCGGTTCTCCTTCACGATGACCGCGCCGACCGCTCGGCGCGTGCACGTCGTACGCGTGGAAACCTGCTTGGCCAGCGTGGTGAAGTATTCATCCCAAGAGGGGCGGTTATCGGTCATGGCGAATCCTCC
>JAILNP010000165.1:0-7257 GCA_024691475.1 Eggerthellaceae bacterium | reverse complement strand
CGTCGTAACCTGTCGTGTGCTCGCGCACGAACTCCTCATCGACCAGACCCTGCTCGATGATCGAGTATGCGAACGAGTTGAGGAATGCGATATTGCAGCCGTTTTTGATAGGCATGTAAATATCGGCGATACGCGCCGTCTCGATGAATCGAGGATCGGCGACGATGATCTTCGCGCCCTTTTCCTTGGCACGCACGATACGACGCGCAACCAGGGGGTGCGAAGTGTTCGGGTTGTAGCCGAACAAGAATAGACAACCAGCGTCCTCCATGCCAGGAGTGCCGCAACTCATAGAACCTGCTCCAACTGTGTCAATCAGACCGACGACTGTGGGACCGTGTCAAGTTCGCGCGCAGTTATCTACGTTGTTGGTACCCAGGCATGCGCGAGCGAAACGCTGCATCGCCAAGTTGGATTCGTTGCCCGTGCCACGCGACGACCCTGTGGTCATGATGGCGTCGGGACCATACTTCTCCTTGATGGCGGTAAGCTTCTCCGCCACGTAGTCGAGCGCAGTATCCCAACTAACGCGCTGGAAAGGCTTGCTGCGAGACGTACGCATCATGGGGTGGAGCAGGCGTGGCGTTAGGATCTTCGTGTCATTGATGAAGTCATAGCCACTCCAGCCCTTCAGGCAGAGTTCGCCCTCGTTTGTGAGACCCATTAGCGGTTCAGCGCCGACAACCTTCTCGTTTTCCACGAGAAGGTTGAACTTGCAGCCTGTTCCGCAATATGGGCACACAACCATGTGCTTCTCCATATTGCCCTCTCTCTCCTCTTCCGTGCGCAGGCCGACGCCTTCCATCCGGCGCCGGCCTGCGCGACCTACTAAAACCTTGCGGCAAAAGTCTGAGACGCCTCGGCAGCGTTCAGACGTTTGTCCCTGACATTGGCGTCGATGTCTCGCTGATCAACCAGCGAGAGCGCGCCCGAGGTGCATGCCGAAATGCATGCCGGGCCATCGGGCCTATCGACGCAACGGTCGCATTTCACAACAACGGGGGTGGTGCGAGCAGAAAGCTCGACATCATTAACTGTGTAGGGGCGGAAGATCTCCGCGACGTCTACCGCACCGAACGGGCATGCCATTACGCAGCCGCGGCATCCGATGCATAGAGCGATGTCGACGGCGACGCGGTTGCCGTCGCGATAGAGGGCGCCCGTGGGGCACGCCGCCGCGCAGGGGGCGTCCTCGCAATGACGGCAAACGACCGGCGCAGTAGTATCTGCGTCGGCATGCACGACATTGAGGCGCGAAATGGGCACATCGCCCGGCTGGAAATGCTTAACCAGGCATGCGGTCATGCATGCCTTGCATCCCACGCACTTACGCGGATCTGACACAACAAACTTGCTTCCCATAAAAGCCCGTCCTTTCCCTCTCGCTTCTCCCGAGCGACTCGTATGGGGAACCTGATTAGGTTGTATGCAAGAAATTCATATTTGGAACGAAGGACATCACATTTATGTTTTGCCCTTCCAGAAAGTGAGCAAGTTCGAAATTTCGTGAACTCGATATGAAGAAGATTACCGTTTTGACATCTAATCGTCAATTAAGGCGCTGATATTATTAGTTCGGTTATTCGTATCACCCCAGTTGAATGCCACTATTTGTTAAAGACACTTTTTATTGCCAGATTGCAACTCTTGGTACTTTATACTTAGTTGAAAATAACGCAATATTACAATTGTTATACAGTAAATGTAGGCGAACAAAGGGGCTTGCCGAAAAATAGGTAATTACGGGTATACACAAATGTGTTACATATTCTTTTACTTTCCTGGGCTTTTGAGTTTTTAGAAAAACAAAACCGCGTATTTCTGTGCATCCAGGGCGACGTAAAACGAAGGCCGCATTACGGTCGAAATCGACGGGTTTTTAAAGCCGGAAAAAGAGCTGCGAAATAACTGCTCCAAACACAACCGATTCACGATACGTTCACACAGCGAAACGAAGAGTTGCACGGCCCTCACAACTTCTCTAAAAGTCCAGGTGGAATGCCTAAAATCGGCAGTGCTCATACCTTTTCCCGCAACCCATAGATCAATTCTCGCACGCTGCCAGGAAGGGTAAAGAAACGACCTTTTCGCTTTATCGCGTTTTTGGAACCCAAAAACGCTCTGACCTTGCACTTTGTATTCAAATAGTATTACGTGCGTTATACGCTTTTTAGTGCAATTTACCGGTATCCAGACGGCTACACCGTGCAATTACCTCACCATGCAATATCATTTTCCCAGGTGAGAGTGATTGCATCATAGATGCATCCCAAATATTCCAACTTGTTCTCAGTAGAGAATATATTGACAACAATTATGGAGGTTTATAGAGTTTCGGTAGCCCATATGTAAGACGAGACATAGGGCGCTTCTTTTTCTGCGTTTCATCATCAGCACAATCCCAACTTCCTATTCTGCAAGGAAGAGCTGAGGGCATTCCCCTGCCCATTTCAAAGAGCGCATGAATCTCGCCTTCAAGGGCCAGGAGAGGGTTTTATCCAGCCAAGAGAAGGAGACGATGGTGGACGGAAACAAGTTCATCGTCGGCGATGCTGGACTCTGCATTGGATGCAGGACCTGCATGGCCGCGTGCTTTGACAAGCACGACATTGTTGGTGACGTGGCTATCCCGCGCCTCAACGTAGTTTCTACCCTGAAGGTATCTACCCCTATCGCATGTCGTCATTGCCAGGACGCACCCTGCGCCCGCGCATGCCCCGTCAATGCGCTCTATCACGAGGACGATGGCCGCGTAGCCATGCGTGAGGACCGCTGCATTGGCTGCCGCAGCTGCATGATGGCATGCCCCTATGGCGCTATCCAGATCGTCGGCCGCCCCGAAAACGTGTACACCGGCTGCGCGGACGAGCTCTTCATTGGAGAGGCCGGAAACCCGTACATCATCAAATGCGATCTCTGCCACGATCGCGAAGACGGACCCGCATGCGTCGGAGCCTGCCTGACTGGCGCACTGCATGTCCAGGACAACGTCTCCTTCGATACGTCTCGCAAGACCAAATGGGCTGAAGCCGCCGAAGCGGCTGGCGCGCTTTCGAGCGTTCCCCTGAATCCGGTCCTTGCCTAGCAGAGAGAAGAACACTATGGAAAAGCATATGGCGGTCTGCCCGTACTGCGGAGCAGGCTGCAAGCTCAATCTTATTGTCGAGAACGGTGTTGTCGTAGATGCCGAGGGCATCGACGGCGTCACCAATGAAGGCGAGCTCTGCCTGAAGGGCATGTGCGGCTACGACTTCATCAACGACACGAAGATTCTCACTCCCCGCATTCTGCACCCCATGATCCGCCGCACCAAGGGCGGTCCGCTCGAGCGCGTGAGCTGGGACGAAGCTCTCGACTTCACCGCCAAGAAGCTCATGGCCATCAAGGAAGAGTATGGCCCCGACGCCATCATGACCACCGGCTCTTCCCGCGGTCCCGGAAACGAAGCCAACTACGTCATGCAGAAGTTCACGCGCGCCTGCATCGGTACCAACAACATCGATAACTGCGCCCGCACCTGCCATGGCCCCAGCGTTATCGGCCTCATGGACACCCTGGGCTCTGGCGCCATGAGCGTGTCCATTCCGAACATGGAAAAGGCTGACTGCATCTTCCTGTTTGGCTACAACCCCAGCGCGTCGCATCCTATCGTTGCCCGCCGCATCGTGAAGGCCAAGGCCCGCGGTGCCAAGCTCATCGTCGCCGACCCGCGCGTTACCGAAAGCGCCCGCATCGCCGACATCTACATGCCCATCAAAAACGGCTGCAACCTGGCCTTCATGAACGCCTTCGCAAACGTCATCGTGAACGACGGCCTGATGGACAAGGAATTCGTTGACGCTCACACCAACGGCTTCGACGAGTGGTGGAAGGTCATCTCCAAGTACACCCCCGAGTACGTGCAGGACATCACCGGCGTCGACCCGGCTACGTTCCGTCGCGCCGTGCACATGTACGCGGAATCCGCCAACTCCATCATCGGTTGGGGCATGGGCGTTACGCAGCAGAACCAGGGCGTCAAGACGGTCCACACGATTGCCGCCATCGCCTGCATCACCAACCAGATCGGCCGCGATGCCGCAGGCGTTGCTCCCGTTCGTGGCCAGAACAACGTTCAGGGCAGCTGCGACATGGGCATGTGGCCCAGCCTGTTCCCCGGCTACCAGAAGGTTGCCGACCCGAAAGCGCGCGCCAAGTTCGAGCAGGCCTGGAACCTCCCCGAGGGCTTCCTTTCCGGCCGCGAGGGCTTCAAGCTCACCGACGTGCCCCATGGCGCGAAGAGCGGCGAGATTCGCGCGTTCTACAACTTCGGCGAGGACCCGGTTCAGACCGAGCCCGATTCTACCGACATGATCGAATCGCTTAGCAAGCTCGACCTGTTCATCAGCCAGGACATCTTCATGACGCAGACCACCGCTCTGGCCGATGTCGTTCTGCCCGGCACCAGCTGGGGCGAGCATGACGGCGTGTTCTCCGCCAGCGACCGTACGTTCCAGCGCTTCACCGCTGCCGTGCCGCCCAAGGGCGAGTGCCGTCACGACTGGGAGATCTTTGCCGACCTGTCCACGCGCATGGGCTACCCGATGCACTACAACAACACCAAGGAGATTTGGGACGAAATGCGCGAACTGTGCCCCAACTTCTATGGCGCCACGTACGAGAAGATGGAAGGCACGGGTCATGCCCAGTGGCCTATCCCCACGCTCGATTGCCCCGGCACCCCCACGCTGTACAAGGGCGGCCAGTTCACCACGGCCGACCACAAGGCCATCCTGATGGCTCACGACTACATCACGCCGACCGAGACGCCCGACGAGGTATACCCGCTCGTTCTGTGCACCGTTCGCGAGGTTGGTCACTACAGCTGCCGTTCCATGACGGGCAACTGCCGCACCCTCACCGCGCTCGCCGACGAGCCGGGCGAGATCCACATGAACCCTGCCGACGCAGCTGCGCGTGGCATCAATGACCAGGACATCGTTCAGGTCAAGTCGCGCCGTGGCTCCGTGTACACGCGTGCCATACTCGACGACCGCATCAACAAGGGTGCCGTCTACATGACCTACCAGTGGTGGATCGGCAAGTGCAACGTCCTTACCATGCACCAGGTCGACCCGCTGTCCGGCACGCCCGAAGACAAGCACTCCGCTTGCCAGGTCATCGCCCTTCCCGATCAGGTTGCCGCAGAGCGCAAGGTTACCGCTCTGTACAACGAGATGAAGGACTTCCTGGCTGGCGAAGCCGCTGCTCAGGATGAGGAAGTTAAAGCCGCACAAACCATCCTTGCATAACTAGCCTCCTCAGCCTCATGCTGCTAGCAGGCGGTCCCTCACGGGGCCGCCTGCGTGCTTTTACGCCGTATCATTCCCCAATGTGCTTGCGCCCCAACGACCGAGGGAGAACAATACAAACGGAAGACACGCGAACGAAAGGGCAGCTATGAGCACGCAAACCGAACCTCTGCGCCTTGCATGTGACACGCATACGCACACCATCTTTTCCCGCCACGCATACTCCACCATCGAAGAAAACGTGCGCACCGCCGCTGAACGCGGCATCGAGCTACTGGGCAGCACCGATCATTTCAGCGACATGCTGTACCTGCAGCGCGACATTCGCAACTACCAGTACTACAACAACTATCGCGTATGGCCGCGCGAATGGCACGGTGTAAAACTGCTGCATGGCGCCGAAGCGGATATCGTAAACCTGCACGGCGACCTGTATGGCGCCGACGACGTATTCGCCACCAGCATCGACGGCACGCCCGTAGAGCCCGTGTCCATGCAGGATTACGTCTTCCGTCGCTGCGACTACGTAGTGGCCAGCGTCCACAACAGGTGGTTCGCACGCAACGCAACCATCGCGCAGGCAACCGACATGTACGTACGTGCCCTGGAGCACCCAAAGGTACTCACGCTGGGCCACTCGGGCCGCTCGGGCATTCGCTACGACATCGACACCGTGCTGGAAGCAGCGCGCGTGAACCACAAGCTCATCGAGATCAACGAATACAGCTTCACGCACGTGGAGAAATCGCACGAGATGTGCCTTGAGATCCTGGAGCGCTGCGCGGAAACCAACACGCCCATCGCCGTGAACACCGACAGCCACATCTCGGCCGAAATCGGCGACTTCCGCTACGTTCCCAAACTGCTGGAAGAGATGCACTTCCCGCGCGAGCTCATCGCCACGCGCTCGGCCGATGCGTTCCTGGACGCCCTGCGCGCAGCCAACATCGCACCCGCCGATGATTGCGAGCCCATTCCCGGGCTGTAAACGCTGCACATCCACCTCATACGCTACAAGGAGCCTGCGCCATCTTGGCTGCGGGCTCCTTTCACATTCGGGCATTCGCCCCTGCAGTTGAGCTCACCCCAACAATGGACGGCCCGTATAGCGTCCTATTGCAAACCCAAGGCGCGTATCAGCCACCAGAGCAGGCCAAACATCAGCAGGCACACTACCAGCGCTACCAGCAAGATGGGCACATTCCTCCGCGTGGACCCACGATCGATACGAGGAAACCTCCTGCGAAGCCTACGCTTATCTGCGGCAAACCAGACGAGTACCGCAGGAAAGACGAAGAACAGCGCAGCAAACACTACGAAGAGGAAAACTTTCATCCCCACAGGCCAACCAGCCAACAACAGCGGCATGTTCGCCCAGGCGAATCCAATACTCGCCGCCCAGATCACGAACAGAATGAGCAGCAGCACATTCCATGCAACACCCACCCCTGCAGGTACGCTCGAACCCTGCTGCGCTCGAGGCGCAACGCGGCCCTCAAGCGCGCAGAGAAACGCCTCCTTGAGCTCGCGCGCCGTCTGATAGCGATCATCAGGGTCGAAGGCCATCGCCTTTCTTGCCACCACAGCCAACGCTTCCGGCGCACCCGAAAGACAGCATTCCCCTTCCCCACCAGACTGAACGGGGTCGCGCGCCATCAGGCAAAAAACGAGTAACGCGCCCAGGCCATACACATCGGTACGCACGTCGGTCTGACGAAAGCCGTATTGCTCGGGCGCCGCGTAGGCTTCCGTCCCGAAGTGCATGGTGTCGGCAGTAGCGCCCTGCTTGTGGACGCGGGCAATGCCCAAATCGATGAGCGTAGCGCGCACGTGGGCGTCGTCCGCCCCATCGCACATGACATTCGAAGGCGTGATATCACGATGGATGATAGGGCCCGCCGAAGCATCATGCAAGGACGCTACGGCATCGCACACCTGCGGAAACACCGTTGCCGTAAGGGCCATC
>JAILNP010000135.1:0-2012 GCA_024691475.1 Eggerthellaceae bacterium | reverse complement strand
GCTACGGGAGCCTGCGCGGGAACAGCTACGGCGGAACGCGCGGGCAGGGCGGCAGCACCGCCCTCGAGCGCCTCCACGCGCTCGGCCAGCGAAGCGAGCGTGAGCTCGGCATCGGGACGCACCAGGCGCGTAAGGGCGATTTCGAACAAAAGGCGCGGATTCGTGGAGCTGCGCATGTCGGATACCACATCGCCCAGCACGCCAAGCATGTTGGCCAAACGATCGCTTCCGAACATTTCCAGCTCGCGGACGATTTCCCGACGCTCGGCATCGGTGATGTCGATGGCGGCGTCGGCGCCAGCCAGCGACATGACGTACATGTTGCGTACATGCTGCGCCATATCGCGCACGAATTGCGCCAGGTCGGCACCCGTTTCCATGTACGTGGCCGTCCACGTAAAGCACGCGGCGGCATCGCGCTTGCCAATGGCGTCGATGATTTCGGCCATGTCGGAAGAATCCAGGGAACCCAGCAGATCCTCGGCGCCCTTCACCGTAACCTTGCCCTCGCCAAAGGCGATGAGCTGCTCCAACGACGTGAGGGCATTGCGCATGCCGCCCTGAGCGCGATGAGCGATCAAGTCGAGTGCGTCGCCCTCGAACTCAACGTCCTCGGCTACGCAAACGGCGCCCAGGCGAGCCACGATTTCGTCATTCGAGATGCGATGGAAATCGAAGCGCTGGCAGCGCGAGTGAATGGTTTCGGGGACCTTCTGAGGGTCGGTTGTGCACAGTACGAACACCACGTGAGACGGAGGCTCCTCGAGCGTCTTCAGCAGCGCGTTGAACGCGGCCGTGGACAGCATGTGGACCTCGTCGATGATGTAGACCTTCTTGCTTCCGCTGGTGGGAGCATAGTTTACGCGGCCGATGATCTCGTCGCGCACGTTTTCGACGCCCGTACGACTTGCCGCGTCGAGTTCGTATACGTCGGGGTGCGTGCCGTTTGCCACGGCCTGGCATTGCTCGCACGTACCATCGGGCGTGCTCGTGGGGCCGTTTTCGCACAGCAGGGCCTTTGCGAGCAGGCGCGCCGTGGTGGTCTTGCCCGTGCCGCGCGGGCCGCAGAACAGGTACGCGTGGCTGACCTTATCTTGCTCGATGGCATTCTTCAGCGTGCGCTCGATGTGGTCCTGACCGACCACATCTTCGAATACCTGCGGGCGATATTTGCGATATAGAGCCTCTGACATGCTATTTCGCTTCCTTCTTCTTCGCGCGGGCGGCAAGCGCGCCCTTCACCGCGCCAATGAGGGCGGGGAGCACCGACACTCCCACGATACCCAGAATGATGACTTCGAAATGCTCCTGCACGAACGGGATGCCACCGAAGAAGTAGCCCACCAGTACGAACAGGCTGACCCAGGCCACACCGCCAATGGCGTTGAATACCGTGAACTTGCCGAAGTTCATATGGCCCGTGCCCGCCACGAACGGGGCGAACGTACGGAAGAACGGCATGAAGCGCGTAATGATGATGGTGAGGCCGCCGTACTTCGCGAAAAAGTGATCGAGCTTCGCCATGCGCTCGGGCGTGAGGGCCTTGACCTTGCCCGAGTCGATGATGCGGCTGCCGAAGAAGCGCGCAATCCAGTAGTTCGACGTATTGCCCAGAATGGCCGCCGCGTAGAACACGATAAGCGTGGCGAAGATGTTGAGCCCGCCGCCATCGGCCGAGAACACGCCCGCGGCGAACAGCAGCGAGTCGCCGGGGAGGAACGGGAACACCACGACGCCCGTTTCCACGAACACGACCAGGAACAGCGGCGTGTACACCAGACCGGGGCCAAGCGTGGCGATCCAGCCAGCAATGATGGTGCGCGGATCATGCAGCAAGTTGACGATGAAGTTAATGAAATCCATGCGAGCCTTTCGCGTCGTTTCGCGTATAGCGCGGGCCAAGCCCGCAGCCCCCTCAGCAAACCGCCGAAGCGGCGGCATATACATGAGTACCCCGAATAGGCATGGGCGCTCGTCAGCGGTCCCTTATGGCTGCTTCCTCCCGGACCTGA
>JAILNP010000115.1:0-3917 GCA_024691475.1 Eggerthellaceae bacterium | reverse complement strand
GCTCTGATTACACCTACATCATCGCAGTTTCCGACCCCAGCAAGCAGAAGGACGACCGCCTGAGCGCGTTCATCGTCGACAACTCTCTGCCCGGCTTCGAAATCGTCGAAATGCCCCACATGATGGGCTGCCGCGGCGCTGGCCATGCTGGCCTGAAGCTGACCAACGTCAAGGTTGGTCCCGAGTGCCTGCTCGGCGAAGAGGGCCAGGGCATGGATGTCGCCATCCACTCTCTGTCCGTCTCCCGCGTGCACATCGCCATGTCCAACCTTGGTATGGCCCAGCGCATGCTCGAGCTCTCGCTCAAGCGCGCCAATGACCGCATCACCTTCGGCAAGCCCATCGCTTCCCGCCAGATGATCAAGGCCAAGATCGCCGACATGCAGATGATGGTTCACGTGCTCCGCACCGCCATCTACGACTTCGCCCGCGACTACGACATCGACCCGAAGAACGACTTCATCACCGAGAAGGCTGCCATCTGCAAGCTGTTCTCCATCGAAACGGTGAAGCTGGTCTCCGACGGCATGCTCGAGATCTTCGGTGGCGACGGCTACTTCGAGGACAGCCCCTACGGCCCGACCGAGCGTCTGTACCGCGACTGCCGCGCTATGTGGCTCGAGGAAGGCGCCCCCAACGTTCAGCGCATCACGATTGCTCGCGAGTGCCAGAACCACGGCGGCGAAGTCAAGTACAACTTCTAGTTGCAGCTTGATATACCAGCTCATCTCTGAGCGTATTGAAAGAGCTGGCGCGTTTTGTGCCAGCTCTTTTCCTATTCGGAACATTTGTTTGAGGAGGAATATATGTCTCTGCCTCTCGAAGGCGTGAAGGTCGTCGACCTCACCACGTTCCTTGCCACCCCTACCACGGGCCGCGTGCTCGGCGAATGGGGCGCCGACGTCATCAAGGTCGAAGCCGCCAAGGGCGATGCCACGCGCACCAACCAGGCTCCCGTGTATGGCATTCCCGACTACACCGACGAAGAGAACCTGTCGTTCGACGTCGCCAACATGCACAAGCGCTTCATCAGCCTGAACCTGAAGAGCGAAACCGGCGCCGAGGTTATGCACAAGCTTCTCTCCGAAGCCGACATCTTCATCACCAACACCCGCACGAAGAGCCTTGCCAAGATGGGCTTCGACTGGGAAACGCTGCATGCGAAGTACCCGCGCCTGATCATGGGCCATGGACTGGGCTACGGCAAGAAGGGTCCCGAAAAGGACGCTGCTGGCTTTGACGTAACCTGCTACATGGGTCGTGGCGGCGTATTCGGCACCACGGTGGACGCCGATAGCTTCCCCATGATCCCCACCAACGGCTATGGTGACTTCCAGTGCTCTATGTTCCTCTGCTCTGGTCTGCTCGCAGCGTACATCGCGCGCGAAAAGACCGGCGTGGGCGACTACGTAACGTGCGCTCTGGAGCATGGCGCCATCTACGCGCTGTCCGTGGGCATGATCTCCGCTCAGTACGGCAACAAGTACCCGAAGAGCCGCCTGGAGGTCAACAACCCCCTGAACAACGTGTTCAAGTCGGGCGACGACAAATGGGTCGTTCTCTGCCTCCCCGAGTACGACCGCGACTGGCCGCGCGTGCTGAAGCTCATCGGCCGTGAGGACCTGCTGGAGGACGCCGATCTGGCCTCCATCGACGCCGTGAACAACAAGGGCCTCTCGCCCAAGGTCGTCAAGGTCCTGGACGAGGGCTTCGCCAAGTTCACCCGTGACGAGCTGCTGGCCATGTTCAAGGAAAACGACATGCCCTGCGAGCCCGCTCAGACGCCCGAGGACGTGTACAAGGATCAGAACGCGATCATCAACGAGTACATCAAGCCGGTGCACTATCCCAAAGGCGACCGTTGGTGCCCCACTGCCCCCGTTCAGTTCGAACTGAACGAGACGGCGGAGCTGAAGCCGACGGGCATGCTTGGCTCTTCCACCGAAGACGTCATGAGGGATCTGGGCTACACCGACGAGCAGATTGCCGCCGCCGAAGCTGACGGTTCCGTGTGCGGAGCCCGCAGCCTCGACGAACTGCTGGGGCGTTAGCTAACAAACCAGAGCACAAAGGCGAAAACGAAGGGGATGCGCTTATGCGTATCCCCTTTTTGCGTATGCATAACCGCTGCTCAAAGCTTTTTCTCAATTATTTTCAGAAAACGACAGAAGAACTTTTATAATTGTCAAGGTGGTGTTTAGGGGACGCCACACATGGGTCAAGAAAATGCGAACCTCACAGCCCATGCCAAACCGCAGAGGAGAGTTCATGAACCTTTCGCAACTGCAATACTTTTGCAAACTTGCCGAACTCCAGCACTACACGAAGGCTGCCGAACAGCTCTACATCACGCAGCCTACGCTTTCCAATTCCATCTCCCGCCTGGAAGACGAATTGGGAATTCCCCTCTTCGTGCGCGACGGACGTAACGTAAGGCTCACGAAGTACGGTCGCGAATTCAACGAATACGCCAAAGAGGCACTTGCCGCCATCGAACGCGGCAAGGCGCTTGCCCAAGACGAAGCTGGCGAATACACGGGCAATGTGTCCATCGGCACCATTTACACCGTGGAAGATCATTATCTGCCCATGCTCATGAAGGCCTATCGCGAGCAATTCGGATCGGGTCCCGTCATCCGCGTTGCCCAGGGCCTAACGCAATCGCTCATCGAAGGCCTGGAAAACGACACGTACGACGTAATCTTCAGTGCTTACGTACCCAACAAGCCCGATTTGCAATTCGCGCCCGTTACGTATCAGGATCTGGTAGCCATCGTGCACAGCCGCCATAAGCTCGCAAAGCAGAGTTCCATCAAGCTAAGCGACCTACGTGGCGACCACATCATCACCTACCACTACAACACCCCTATCGGTCGCGAAGTCAAAGAGGTCATGAATAGGGAAAAACTGCTCGCATGTGAACAGTACGACGACGAAATCACGCTCGCATCCATGGTTGATGCCAACAAGGATGCGGTGAGCATCGCGCTGAACACGCTGGGTATCAACCTCTTCCCCAATCTCATTAAGCTGAAGATTGAAGACGTTCCCGAGCGCTTCCACACCATCTACCTGGCGTACAAGAAGAATTCCTACAAGACGCCCGCCGTTCAGCACTTCGTGGATCTCGCACGGGAATTCAAATACGAAAAGCAATAGCGCATTCACGCTTTAAATACGCGATAAAAAGACGGCATGCGCCGTCTTTTTTATTGTCCACCCTTAGAGAAAGAGAAACCCGCCATGTCCCTCCATGGCGGGTTTCCAAGGCGGCGCAAACGCCTAGGATTGAAACCAGGGCTCACCGGCAGTGAGAGCAGAAGCGAGCCCTGGCGTTTGTCTGATGCTAGTCGCGCATCTTTTCCAAAGCGCTGTAGCCAAACATGCCCTTGTACTGGCTAACCAGGTACAGAGCCATCAGCAGCGCGAGGATGGCGAAGGCCAGCAGCAGGATCATCATGATCCAGACAGCGCTGGATTCACCCACGGCGGTGGTCATGGCGCCTACGATGAACGGCAGGAACACCGAAGCAGCACCCATGAACGTGTAGTACATACCAACGTTACGACCGCGAGGACCGGGGCAGATAAGCTGACGCTGAGTAACGCCAGTCTGCAGCATGCCGCCAGCAGCACCGAAGCCAACGAGAGCCAGGCCGATGTAGACACCGGCAACGCCAATGCCCAGAGGCAGAGCCAGAAGGACGGCGGCAAGGCCAGCGATGGCGATGATGGAGTCGATCATGATGACCTTAACGGGATTCCAACGGAGCTTGCCCATCATGAATGCCCAGAAGAGCACGGCGATGATGGAGCCGAAGGTGTAGATGGAGGTCAGCGTAGCACTGTCAGTTGCGGTCATGCCCAGGTAGGCGGTACCGAACTGCTTGGAGTACTGCTGAGCACCATACATGATG
>JAILNP010000102.1:0-4984 GCA_024691475.1 Eggerthellaceae bacterium | reverse complement strand
ATTCTCGACGTGGAAGCCGAACGTGAAGGCGCGCTCGAAATCGCACGCCGTAGCCGTGGCACGCCGCGTTTGGCGAACCGCCTGCTCAAGCGCGTGCGCGACTGGGCGCAGGTGAAGGGCAGCGGCGTCATCGACGAGGATTCCGCAGCTCAGGCGCTCGAATTCTTCGAGGTCGACTCCTTGGGTCTCGACTCGGTCGATAATCGCATACTCGAACTGCTGTGCCAGCAATTCGGCGGCCGTCCCGTGGGCCTCTCCACGCTCGCTTCGGCGCTTTCGGAAGACCCCGATTCCTTGGAAGACGTCTACGAGCCCTATCTCATGCAGCAGGGGCTGCTCGTACGCACGCCAAAGGGGCGCCAGGCCACGCAGCGCGCATACGATCATTTGGGCATCTTGCCTCCAGCGGGGCAGTAGGCGCGCTAGAATAGGCGCCATACGCACACGGCGAAGGGGTTGCAGTGTTTCAGCAAGACTATCTCATGAAGTTGATTATGCAGTTTATCCAGGGCATTCAGCGCAGCATGGAACGTGCGAGCAGCGAAAACGACGAAGGCGACCCTGAATCCGCCGCCGATTTGCTGGAAGCCACCATCGGCGTAGCTACGGAAATCGACGGGGGCGTGCTTCTGTCCCTTTCGCCCGATTCCATTGCGAGCGTCCTGCAAGTTTCGGGCACCGACCCGGGGGTTGCGGAATATATTGGTCGCACCATGTTCCTGGAATCCGATTACCTTGCACGCGCTGGTCGCGAAGAAGACGCCCAGCTGCGTCTCGATCAGGCTCGCGCCCTAGCAGACGCATATGACTTCGAGCTTTCGGAAGGCCTGGGCGGCGAGGGCTCCATGCGCCAATTTTTGCAGCAGGAACAGGCGGAATAGCCCATACGGACGGGTTGCGACCCCGTATTCGGAAAAATATTTGCCGCCAGCGGCAAATATTCGTCCCAATATTGTTTCTTTAGTGTACAGTTTGCATTTGTAGCGACTGCTACGCTCAACGCGCAGGCCAGCGCGCTGTGGGAAGTAAATCTCCACAAGGGGATGGATGAAAAGAGGAAACATGGCCGAAGGTACCGTGAAGTGGTTTGGCGGCAAGACTCCCGAGGGGAAGACTCGCGGATACGGGTTCATCACGCAGGATGGCGGCGATGACCTGTTCGTCTACTACAAGGAAATCGAAAAGGACAAGCCTGGCTTCAAGACGCTGGAAGAGGGACAGCGCGTAAGCTTCGACGTGGAGCCCGGCCAGAACGGCAAGATGCAGGCCGTTAACGTCTGCAAGCTGTAGTGCCGGCGCCGAGCGCAATGAAGCCAAATGCGCTCACGTTAACGCATGTGAAACGGTGGGGGTATATAATGCCCCTACCGTTTTTTGTTTAGAGGAGTACTCAATGGAATTTGTCGGAACGTTTTGGTCGCTCGTACCGCCGATCGTTGCCATCGTCCTGGCGCTCATTACCAAGGAAACGTTTAGCTCGCTGTTCGTGGGCATCTTGGTTGGCGCCATGCTGCTGGCATCGTTCGACCCCATCAACACGATTAACTACATCATTGTCGGCACCGTGGGCGAAGGCGACGATGCCATGAGCGTCGGTTTCCTGAATGCCATCAGCGATCCGTGGAATGCGGGCATCTTCGTGTTTCTGGTAATGCTGGGCATTATGGTTGCCTTGGTCAACAGCGCTGGCGGCTCGTCTGCATTTGGCGCATGGGCTGGCAGGCACATCAAGACGCGCGTGGGCGCTATGCTCGCCACGTTCCTGCTGGGCGTTCTCATCTTCATCGACGACTACTTCAACTGCCTTACGGTGGGCGCGGTCATGCGTCCCGTCACCGACGAGCAGAAGATTTCGCGTGCGAAGTTGGCGTACATCATTGACGCCACGGCTGCTCCTATCTGCATGATTGCCCCCATTTCTTCCTGGGCGGCGGCGGTTTCCGCCACAGCGGCCGACCTGGATACGGGCGTCACGGGCATTCAGCTGTTCGTGCAGGCCATCCCCTATAACTTCTACTCGCTGCTTACCATCGTGTTCGTGGTTGCCATTTGCATCATGGGCTTCGATTACGGCCCCATGGCGAAGGCGGAATTCGAAGCGTACCGCGAGGGCAAGCTGGGCGCGCTTACCCAGGAGGCGCGCCAGGAGAACGAGCGCGCATCGCTGCTCGACATGCTCATTCCCGTGCTGCTGCTCATCGTGTTCTGCGTTATTGGCATGCTCTACGTGGGTGGCTTTTGGGATGCGGAATCGGAAGCGTACATGGATCTGTCCGCCGCATTCGGTGGCACCGACGCTTCGGTGGGTCTGCCCTGGGGCTCGCTCATTGCGCTCATTCTGAGCTTCGTCTACCTGCTGTGCCGTCGCGTTATCGACTTCAAGGGTGCAACCGATTGCTTCACCTCGGGCTTCCGCGCCATGGTGCCCGCACTTATGGTGCTCACGTTCGCCCTCACGCTGAAGCTTGCCACTTCGGCCCTGGGCGCCGACGCCTATGTCGCCGGCCTTATGGAAGGTGCGGCCGAGGGTCTGTACGCCCTGCTGCCCGCTATCATCTTCCTTGTTGGTTTGGGCCTGGCATTCGCCACGGGCACCAGCTGGGGCACGTTCGGCATTCTTATCCCCATCGTGCTGCCCATCTTCGCCACCGCCCCCGACCTGCTCACCATTGGCATCTCCGCTTGCCTGGCTGGCGCGGTATGCGGTGACCATTGCTCGCCCATTTCCGACACCACGGTTATGGCGAGCGCGGGCGCGAACGTGAATCACATTCAGCATGTGTCCACGCAGCTGCCGTACGCGCTTTCGGTGGCGGGCGTTTCGTTCGTCTGCTTCCTGCTTGCCGGATTCGTGCGTAACTGGGCGATCTGCCTGGCCGTTGGCGTGGTGCTTGTCGTTGTCATGCTGTTCGTGCTGAAGCGCACGGTCGGTAGTAGCGTTACCGCCGAACCGGCTGCTGAATAGCGTATAGCTTGTTAAAACGAATCGAGCCCCGGGCGCATGCGCTCGGGGCTCGTCCCATATGGGGGCGTAGCGTTCGCTACTGAATGAACATCGCGTCACCGAAGCTGAGCATGCGATACTCGCTGTCGATGGCGTGCTTGTACGCGTTCATGATGTAGTCGCGGCTGCTGAATGCGCTTACGAGCATCATGAGGGTGCTGCGCGGCACGTGGAAGTTCGTAACCATGGCGTCGACTACGTGGAACGTGCTTCCCGGCAGCAGGAACAGGCTCGTGTGGGCGGCGTCGCGCGCCTTCAGCTCGCCCGCTTCGGCATCCCAAGCGCTTTCCAGGCTGCGTACGCTCGTGGTGCCCACGGCAATGACGCGGTGCCCGTTGGCATGGGCTTCGTTGCACGCGTCCACGACATGCTGCGGCACCGTATAGGTTTCGGTGTGCATGGCGTGTGTGGTGGGGTCTTCCTCTTCCACGATGCGGAAGGTGTCAATGCCCACCTGCAGTTCCACGGTCTCCCAGCGCACGCCCTTCTGCTTCAGTCGCTCGATGAGTTCGGGCGTGAAGTGCAGGCCCGCAGTGGGTGCTGCGGCCGAAGATTCGCGGCGAGAATAGACGGTCTGGTACATTTCCTCGTCGCCTTCATAGCCCTTGATGTAGGGCGGAAGCGGCGTGTGACCTGCGGCATGTACTGCCTCGTCAAGCGTGGTGAAGGCCTCGGTAGTCAGGTTCACGATGCGCTCGCCCTTGCCGTCCTCCTTGAAGTCGATGACCTCGGCGGACAGGATGACCTTGCCTTCGGCATCGGCGAAGTCAACGATCGCGCCAGGCTTCAGGCGCTTGCCCGGCCGTACGAGCGCTTCCCAGGCAGACGATACGTTGGTGGCGATCTTGCCTGCATGCGGACGCAGCAGGAAGACCTCGGCCGCGCCGCCAGTGCCTCGCTTGGCGCCTAGCAGGCGAGCGGGCATCACGCGCGTTTCGTTTGCCACGAACACGTCTCCTGGCTGGGCGTATTCGTAAATGTCGCGGAAGATGCGGTCCTGCAGCTCTCCCGTTTTGCGGTCCATGACCAGCATGCGGCATTCGTCGCGTACGGGCCAGGGCGCCTGCGCGATGCGCTCTTCGGGAAGTTCGTAATCGAAATCGCTGGTTTTCACTATGCCTCTTCGCTTTCTTCGGATGGTATGTGTTGCATGGTTACATGCTCGGATTCTGCGTGAGCTGCGGCTTCGGCCTTGGCAGCTGCGCGGGCGGCATTGCGGGCCGCCTTCTTTGCGCGCTGCTTCGCATCGTATGCCGCGCGCTTGGCGTTGCGCTCGGCGCGCTCGTGGGCTTCGGCTGCCTCGCGCTCTGCGTTCTGGCGCGCGCGTTGGGCCTTGCGGGCCGCACGTTCGGCATCGGCCTCTGCCTTAGAATAGGCGCAACCGCAGTAGTTCTGGCGATACATGCCCGCCTCGCGGCTGCGACGCGTTGCCTCGGGGTAGTACGGGCGGAAGTCTTGCCAGATGGGGGTAAGGTTCCAGCGGTCGCAGACATCCACGAGCTCCTCGTGGCAGATGTCGAACAGCTGGTAGGGGCTTACCGCCAGGGTGGTGGACAGAGCTTCGAAGCCATGCGTCGCCGCATAAGCCGCGGCTTCTTCCAGGCGCATGTGATAGCAGCGACGGCAGCGTTCTGCGCGGGGGCCGCCCGTAAGCTGGATGACGCCGGCGAATTCGTGCCACGCCGCTGGGTCGTAGGGGAAGTCCACGACGGGGATGCCTTCTTCGTTTGCCCAGGTGAGCAGCGTCTGCAGGCGGTGATCGTATTCCGCGCTCGGCTGTATGTTCGAGTTCGCGAACGCGATGGTGATGTCATGCCCCTCTTCCAGGAGCAGGCGCACGGGTTCGAGCGAACATGGTCCGCAGCAAGCGTGTAGCAGTAGTTTCATGCGAGCCCCTTCCCGTGTGTCGCGCGCGTTCTTTCCGTTCGCCATACTAGCACGCGCCCTTTGCGCGAACCCGCCCTGCCACAGTATGAGCAT
>JAILNP010000093.1:0-10697 GCA_024691475.1 Eggerthellaceae bacterium | reverse complement strand
GAACCATGGGCTATGGTCTGCCAGCTGCCATTGGCGCGCAGGTAGGCCGTCCATCCCATACGGTCGTGCTCGTGACGGGCGATGGGTCCTTCCAGATGTGCATCGAGGAAATGGCCGTCGCCAGCATCCATGGCCTGCCCGTAAAGGTCATCATGCTCAACAATGGCTCGCTGGGCATGGTGCGTCAGTGGCAGCATTTGTTCTACGGCAATCGCTTCAGCCAGACCGACTTGGAGTCCGTCCCCAATTTCAGTGCGCTTGCCAATGCATATGGGTGGCAAGGGGAGCGCATCGACCAAGCCGACCAGGTGGATGCCGCTCTGGCGCGCTTGTTCGATCATGCGGGCCCTGCGCTTCTGGAAGTTGCCATTTCTCCCGATGAGATGGTTTTTCCCATGGTTGCGCCCGGTAATTCCATTCACGACGAGATTGGCGCCGTGCCCGTGGGGGATATTTCCAAGGCAGTTACCGCCGATTCTACGGAGGGGGAGTAACATGACGACGTTTCAGAAGA
The DNA here is from genome assembly GCA_024691475.1 of Eggerthellaceae bacterium. GTDB lineage: Bacteria > Actinomycetota > Coriobacteriia > Coriobacteriales > Eggerthellaceae > Denitrobacterium. The sequence continues at coordinate 10,183 of JAILNP010000093.1, read as the reverse complement.
CGAATCGCCACATCATTTCCGTGCTTGTGGAGAACAAGGCGGGCGTCCTCTCCCGTGTGACGGGGCTCATTTCCCGTCGTGGCTTCAACATCGCCTCTTTGGCCGTTGGTCCTACGGAAGACCCCAACGTTTCGCGTATGACCATTGTCGTCGATGCCGAAGATGAGGCGTTCGAGCAGATTACGAAGCAACTCAACAAGCTTGTGAGCGTGCTGAAAATCACGAGGCAGTCTTCGGGCGTCGATATTGTGCGCGAGCTCATGCTCGTGAAAGTAGCCGTTTCCCCCGAGGATCGCAGCCAGGTCATCGAGGTTGCTGACATTTTCCGCGCGAAGATCATTGATGTGGGCGTTGATTCGGTTACCATCGAGGCAACGGGCGACGAGAACAAGCTTGGCGGCTTGGAGAGCCTATTGCGCCCGTATGGTATTCGCGAAATCATTCGCACGGGAAAAATCGCCATGCCCCGCTCGGGCCGGGAGGCATAGGCGCGTAGACGCTAACGTATGGAGGCGACGGGATTGTCTCGCAAGATAGCCATTTTCGATACCACGCTTCGAGATGGGGAGCAGTCTCCTGGCTGTTCCATGAATACCGAAGAGAAGCTCGTCATCGCGCGTCAGCTGCTTCGGTTGCACGTCGATGCCATCGAGGCTGGCTTCCCAGTGTCATCGCCGGGCGATTTTGAGAGCGTGCGCCGCATCGCCGAGCTCGTGGGCGATTCCGCTTCGGTTGTGGCCCTCTCTCGAGCAGTCGATGGCGATATCGACGCTGCAGCGGAAGCGCTGCGGGGTGCGCAAAGGCCGCGCATTCACACGGGCTTGGGCGTTTCGCCCAGCCATATGCGCGACAAGCTGCGCATCTCGCCCGATGAGTGCGTCGAGCGCGCTGCCCATTGCGTTCGCTATGCTCGCAACCTCTGCGATGATGTTCAGTTTTATGCGGAAGATGCCGGTCGGAGCGATTATGCGTTCCTGGTGCGCGTGGTGCAGGCGGCAATCGATGCGGGTGCCACGGTGGTGAACATTCCCGATACTACGGGCTTTTCGCTGCCCGAGGAATTCGGTGCGCGCATTGCGTATCTCATGGAGCACGTTGATGGCATCGATGACGTCACGCTCTCCGTGCATTGCCATAACGACTTGGGCCTGGCCACCGCCTTGTCGCTTGCGGGCGTTGCCGCGGGCGCTACGCAGGTGGAATGCACCATTAATGGCCTGGGGGAACGCGCGGGCAACACCGCCATGGAAGAAGTCGTGATGGGCATTCGTGTGCATGGTGATGCCTTGGGCGTGCATACCGATGTCGATGCCCGCGGTTTTGCCATGGCATCGCGTCTTGTTTCCAGCGTTACCGGCATGGTTGTTCAGCCGAACAAGGCCATCGTGGGATCCAATGCGTTTGCGCATAGTTCGGGCATTCACCAGGACGGCGTGCTCAAGGACCGGTCTACGTACGAGATCATCGACCCGCGCGAGGTGGGTGCGGGGGCCAGTCGCATCGTTCTCACGGCGCGCAGCGGACACTCCGCCCTGAAGCAGCGTCTTTCCGATTTGGGCTATACGTTCGACGATGAAACGATGTCCGTGCTCTACCGACGCTTCTTGGAAATCGCCGACCACAAGAAGGAAGTCTACGACGAAGACTTGGAAAGCCTGGTAAACGAGAATGCCCGTGAGGTCGAGAACGTTTTCACGCTCAAGGCCCTGCAGGTGAGTTGCGGCTTTCCGCTTACTCCTACGGCTACGCTCACGCTTTGCGATGAGAAGGGCGAACTTCACACGGTGTGCGAGTATGGCTCTGGCCCCATCAATGCATCGTACAAGGCGGTCGATGCCATCGTGGGCGCCCATTCCGATCTAACCGATTTCTCGGTTACGTCCATTTCGCGCGGTATTGATGCATTGGGCGAAGTTACGGTACGCGTGAAAGACGACGATGGTCGTATTTTCATCGGGCGCGGAAGCGACTACGACATCATCACGTCATCCGCGAAGGCCTATCTGAATGCCATGAATCGCATGATTACGTTCAAGCGTGCTCATGCGGAATCCAGCCGATAAGCGCTCTAGAGCATGCGTTCGCGCTGCTGCGCGTTTATTTCGCTTGCGATGGAGCTGTGAATGATGTTGGAAAACGGCCCCATGTCCGCGAGTACTCGTTCGCCATCTGCGAGCTTCTCGCAGATGCGACGCTTGTAATAGGTGATGAAGGCGCCCGTGTAGAATTCGGCCAGGAATTGCTGGTTCGCCTCGTTTAGGAAGCGATTGCTCAGAATGAACTCGATGTCGTTTCGCAACGCCGGCACGTAGAGCTGGAAGAGGTATTCGGAAAGGCTATCGATGCCCGTCTCGGAAAGAACGTCGGCGTAGTACTTCTTCTTCGAGCGGAAGCAGGCGTCAAGTGCTTCGAAGAACGCGTCTGCGTTGATTGATCGCACGCCTTCCTTGGTGAACGTGTAATAGGGGAGACGTGCCAGGTCGCCAGTGTCGTTTTTGGGGTACACCAGCTCGTCTTCTCGCACGCGCTTTTTCAGCTCTTCCGCCATGCCGTAGCGAAAAATCCACTGGATGAGCTTGCTGCGGTCGCTGAAGTGATAGTAGAACGTCTTCCTGTTGCGCTGAGAGCGTTCCACGATATTCGATACGGACACCTTTTGAAGGCCCTCTTGCTCAACGAGCCCTATGAACGATTGCGCAATGAGAAGCTTTGTATCGATGGAACCCATGCATCTCTCCAAGAGTTTTACCCAAAAAGTAATATCTGTGGTGCGTAGTATAGGGTTTCCCACAGTTTTATGGAACTGGGTAAGTGCAATTCTTTTCTCGGATAGACGTATTGAAATATATATTCGTATTTACTAATAAAAATATCTATTCAATAGCCTAAATCTATAGATACCGCCCCTTGGTATTCAAAGTTTCCTGCATGCGCATCGTGGCTCGCCATCTACCTGCGGTTTTGCAATTCGGATGGACAAAGACGCAAAAATGTCCATCCAGAATCGCTCAATCGAGGGTATTCTTTGGATTGTGGGTATGGGACAAGAAGAGGAAGCCTGTCCACCCTTTGACCGAGGAGGAAGAAACATGGATTTCAGCCTGACCGACGAACAAGAATTGCTGCTCGAGAGTGTTGATGAATTCTGCGAGCGCTATTTCACGGACGAGGTTATCGCCGAAATGTACGAAACCGGGACGATGCCCGACGAAATCGCCGAGGCATATCGCGATGCCGGCTTTGGCCTTATGGGCATCCCCGAAGAGTTCGGCGGCATTGATGCTGATCGCGTTACCATCGGCCTCATGATCGAGCGCCTGTATCAGAAGAGCGGCTGCATGCACATTCTGTACCAGAACTCTCTCTCGATGTTCGACATCATGGAGTTCGGCACCGACGAGCAGAAGCAGCAGGCCATGGATCACTACATGGAGACCGGCTGGCCCATCTCCTCGCTGTCCATTTCCGAGCCGGGCGCTGGTTCCGACAACCAGTCGATGACTGCCGTTACGGTAAAGCAGCCCGACGGCACCTACAAGCTGAACGGCCAGAAGACCTGGGTTACCATGGGCGCCGTTCTTCCCTACACGATCGTGGTTGCCAAGGACGAGGATCCCAGCCACGACAACCGCAACATGAGCCTCTGGCTCATCAAGATGGACACCCCGGGTGTTTCCACCGCGCCGCTGCACAAGATTGGCCAGCAGTGCATTCCGTTCTGCGAAGTGTACTTCGACGACGTTGTGCTCACCGAAGACCAGCGCATGGGCGAGCCTGGCAAGGGCTTCATGATGCTCATGAAGAACTTCGAGGTCGAGCGTGCCTACATCGTTGCGGAGCAGGTTGGCATTGCCCAGGCTGCCCTGGAAGACGCCGCTCAGTACGCAAACCAGCGCATCGCCTTCGGTAAGCCCATCTTCAAGCAGGAAGCCATCGGCGAGCTGCTCACCGACATGGAGATCAAGGTCCAGACCACGCGTCAGCTGCTCTACAAGGTGCTGTGGATGATGGACAACGGTCAGCCCGTGCAGCTGGAGAGCGCAATGCTCAAGCGCTATGGCTGCAAGGAATGCTTCAACGTGTGCGACATGGCCCTGCAGATCTACGCTGGCCTTGGCTACACCACCGAGGTACGCGTTGGCCGTCTGTGGGCCGACTCCCGCGGCAACATGTTTGGCGGCGGTACGCACGAAATCATGGCGTACATCTGCGGTCGTCAGGTTGCCAAGAAGTACGCCCTGTAGTTTCAGGCATGGTCGCGTCGCCTGCCCCTCGCGACGGGCGACGCTCTCGCGGGTCTAGCCCGCATATGCAAGACATTCCCAAGAGGATCAGAAAGGAACATCCATGAACATTCTCGTGGCATGCAAGATCGTCCCCGACGATCAGGACGTTAAGGTTGCCGGCGATGGTTCGCTCGATTTCTCGCGCGCCCATCAGGTAGTCTCCACCTACGACCTGAACGCCATCGAAGCCGCTTCCATGCTCTCCGGCGACGGCTCCGTGAAGGCCATCAGCGTTGGTTCCAAGAAGGCCGACGATTCCAAGACCAAGAAGAACATCCTTGCTCGCGGCGTTGACGAGCTGTTCCTCACGGCCGACGACGCTACCGCCAACCTGGATGCGTTCGGGGCCGCTGCCGAGCTGGCCAAGCTGGTTGCCCAGGCTGGCGACTACGACGCCATCCTGGTGGGCGACGGTTCTGCCGACCTGTACGCGAAGCAGACGGGCGTTCAGCTGGCTGCGGCCCTGGGCCTGCCCTATGTCTCCGGCGTTGTTTCCGCCGAGGCTGGCGATGGCAAGATTGCTGCCAAGCGCCTGCTGGAAACCGAGATCGAATCTGTCGAGGTTCCCACGCCCTGCGTGATTGCCATCGCACCCGACTTCGCCGAGCCCCGCATCGCGGGCATGAAGGACATCCTGGCTGCCGGCAAGAAGCCCATGAACGTTGCCGCTGCCGAGGGTGCCGCCGCTGCAGCCACCGAGGAAGTTGCCGTGAAGGCTCCTGCCCAGGTCGACCGCAAGTGCCAGATCTTCGATGATGTGAACGAATTCGCAGCTGCCGTCAAGGCCGCTCTGTAGGGAAGGGCAGGAATCTAGAATGGCTAAGGCTTTTGTTATTGCTGAAACCGAAAACGGCGCGCGTGAGCTCTGCGCTGGCGCCCGTTCCATTGCCGATGGCGTTGTGCTGTGCATCGCGGGCGCTCCCGCGGTAACCGGCGTTGCCGATAGCTGCGTGCACATCGACGTGCCCGCTGGTAACGTTGTCGACGATGCCTACGCATCCGTTATCAAGGCGTTCGACGCTTCTGGTGCCGACGTTGTCCTGGCCGAGCAGACGCTCCATGCGCTCAGCCTGGTGGGCCGCCTGGCTGCTGCTAAGGCCGCTGCCGCCATTGCTGGCGTGACCGAGCTCGATGGCGACGTGGCTAGCTCCATGTACTTCGGCGGCACGGGCGTGCGTACTGCAAAGCCCGCTACCGACGTGAAGATCTACACGGTTGTTGCCGGCACGTTCGACGCCGCTGCCGCAACGGGCACCGACGCCGTGGAAGAGGTTGCCTTCGAGGCTCCCGCCGCTGCTGTCGTGAAGACGGGCTCCGAGGCTCTGCCTCCCGCATCCGTCGACCTGGCTGGCGCCGATGCCGTCGTTGCTTGCGGTCGTGGCTTCCAGGCCGAAGAAGACCTGCAGTTCGCTCGCGACCTGGCTGCCAAGATTGGCGCTGAGGTTGGCTGCAGCCGTCCGCTCTCCGAAGGTGTCACCTGGTTCCCCCGCGAGGCTTACGTGGGCGTTTCCGGCCAGATGATCTCCCCGAAGATCTACTTCGCCATTGGCGTTTCCGGCCAGATGCAGCACATGGTTGGCTGCGCGGGCGCTGGTACCGTCGTTGCTATCAACAAGGACAAGAACGCTCCCGTGTTCAAGCAGTGCGACTACGGCTTCGTAGGCGACCTGAAGACGGTTCTGCCCGAGCTCACCGCAGCTCTGTAGGCATAGCGTTTGGCGGGAGGGGCCGCGAGTCCCTCCCGATTTCGAGGGGCAGGCGCCCTGCTCGCGGTAGTAGGGTGGGGTGCCAACAAGTTTCGCCGGTTCAATTCAGCCCGAATTGATGCGGTGATTTCAGTGATAGAAGGAGGAACCGCATGGAAGAAAGGGACTTCGACGTCATCGTCGTTGGGTCCGGCTGCGCAGGCGCCATTGCGGCGTATGTGGCGGCTAAGAAGGGCAAAAGCGTCCTGGTCGTCGAGCGTGGCGAATATGCTGGCGCGAAGAACATGACGGGTGGTCGCATCTATGCCCATTCCCTGAAGGCTGTTTTCGACAAGTACGGCGAAGGCGAAATCGAATGGGATGAGATTCCCTTCGAGCGCAAGGTTACGCACGAGCGCATCGCCATGATGGATGCTGCCAGCAACATGACCATCGACTTCACGAGCGAGCAGCTGGGCGAGATGGGCAAGGACAGCTACACCGTGCTGCGTGGGCCCTTCGACCAGTGGCTTGCCGAACAGGCCGAAAATGCCGGCTGCGAGTACATCTGCGGCATCGCCGTGGAAGAGCTGCTGAAGGACGAGTCGGGTGCCGTCATTGGCATCAAGGCTGGCGAGGACGAGATCACCGCTCATGTGGTCATCATCGCCGAAGGCGTGAACAGTCTGCTGGCCGAGCGTTGCCTGGGCGCTCCGCGTCCCAAGCGCAACGAGATGGCCGTGGGTATCAAGGAAGTGTTCGAGCTTTCTCCCGAGCAGATTGAGGATCGTTTCCTGTGCCCCGAGGGCGAGGGTGCGGCCATGCTGTTCGTGGGCGATGCCACCCATGGCGAGGTTGGCGGCGGCTTCCTCTACACCAACAAGGACTCCATCAGCCTGGGCCTGGTGGCCACCATCGAAAACATGTCGAAGGCGAACACCACCATCTACCAGTGCCTCGATGACTTCAAGAAGCATCCTGCGGTTGCCCCGATCATTCGCGGTGCCGAAATGGTCGAGCATTCCGGCCATATGGTATCCGAGGGTGGCTACAACATGATTCCGAAGTACACCTACGATGGTGCGCTCATTGCCGGCGATGCCGCCATGCTCTGCATGAACCTTGGCTACATGGTTCGCGGCATGGACCTGGCGGTGGCCAGCGGCCAGTTCGCGGCTGAGGCTGCGTGCGATGCTATCGACGCGGAAGACGTGTCCGAAGCCGGCCTTGCCTCCTACAAGCAGAAGATGGACAACTCCTTCGTCATCAAGGACCTTGCCACCTTCTCGAAGTGGCCCTCCACGATGGAGCACTGGGATCGCATGTTCACCGACTACCCGAAGATGGTTTCCGAAATCTTCAACGCCATGTTCGTGGTCGACGGCGAGCCTGCTCTCCCGTTGAAGAAGCGCATGATGCCCATTGTCAAGCAGCGCGGCCTGTTCAAGCTGGCCAGCGAAGTGAGGGGAGCTCTGAAGGCACTGTGAGCGAGCTGAAGATTACCGTAAACGTCGACGAGCTCATCGGCGTTAACAAGTACAACGTGGACGAGGAAAACGCCCACATCGAGCTGAACAAGGAAAACCTCGACGAGGTTGACGACGCGGAGTTCCAGAAGCTGGTTCGCGTATGCCCGGCAGCCCTGTACAAGGTTGACGAGGATGGCCACAAGAGCTTCGACTACGCCGGCTGCCTGGAATGCGGCACCTGCCGTATCTGCTGCGAGGAAACGATCGTTTCCAAGTGGGATATGCCGCAGCCTGAAATGGGAGTGGTCTATCGTTGCGGCTAAACGGCAGGTAGCTTGACGCTATCGCTGTAGTGTGGCAACGTACGGCATGGAAGCCTGTGCGCAATCATCTGGGGCTATGTTATGCAGGATGGTGCGCTGGGCTTCCATGTCGTTTTGTTTGATAGTTGGTTGGGGAGGGGTATGCCGTGGATTTCAATCTCAGCACCGAGGAACTCGCGCTCAAGGATGATTTTCGCGCGTATGCCGAACGCTATTTTTCCCGTGCGAACGTACGTCAGTGGCAACGCGACGGTGGTTTGCCCGACGATGTTTGCAAAGCGTTCATCAATGAGTATCTTGGTCACGCCAGCCTGCTTGGTGACGCCTCGGGTGGAGGATCTCTTCTTGCCCAGGTTATAGCTACTGAAGAGGTTTCTCGTGTGGCGGGCGCGTCACTCCCGTTTTCCAGCGACATCATGAACCTGCGTATCATGAACAAGTTTGCGGGTTCTTCTAAGAGCATGCACGACATGCTCGACACCTATCGCGAGACGGGGCGTCTTGCGTTTGCGCTCGCCGTTTCGGAGCCGAGCGCGGGTAGCGATACCATGGCCATGCGCACCACCGTTTCCGCGCAGGGCGATTCCTATGTGCTGAAGGGCTCCAAGACGTTCGTCGCCAATGGCGAGTTCGCGCCCTTTGTCATGGTTGCCGCCGTAGAGCCCGATGTTGCTTCCGATGGGTATCCCACGCTGTCGTTTTGGATGGTTCCCCGCAATAGCGAGGGCCTGAATGCCTATCCCATTGGCAAGATTGGCCAGAAGATCGTGCCCTTTGCCGACATCGTGTTCGATGACGTGCGTCTCGAGCCTTCCTTCCGCCTGCAGGGCGAGGGCAAGGCGGGCTTCCCCCAGCTGTTCCATTTGCTGGAAATCGGCCGCGTTATGGTGTGCGCGCAGTCTTTAGGCATGGCCCAGGCTGCCATGGAGGATGCCGTTTCCTATGCCCGTAATCGCATGGCGTTCGGCAAGAACATTGCATCGTTCCAGCAAATCGAGCAGATGCTCGTAGACATGGAAGTAAAGATCGTCAATATGCGTTCGCTCGTGTATCGCGCCGCGTGGGCGTTTGATCATGATTCCAGCGATAAGCGCCTGCTCGTGGCCATGGCGAAGCGCTATGTTCCCCGTGCAGCTACCGAGGTGGCTAGCGATGCGCTTCAGGTTTTGGGCGGACGTGGCTATACCGAAAACGAGCGGGTGGGTAGCATCTGGCAGGACTGCCGCGGCAATCAGATTGCCGAGGGTACCGATCAGATCATGATTCATATTGCCGGACCTCTACTCATGGAATCGTACGACGCTTCCTAGGCGCATCTTCCGCTTGTAAGCGCTCTCCCTGGGGTCTTTGTCGCATTTTCTGCCGAGATGTGGTATATAGCGCTCTCTTTTGCTCGGGCAAGGGATGTATTCAATTAATTGTTGGATTGCTATAGAAAAATACAATCAATATTGCCCGTAACCCATTTGTCAATTAATTGGATTTTGAATACTTCGTGAAATACCATTTTAGGTGGTTTGGTATTCGATGCAGTTTGAGGAATGCGTCTCCAAGAATCGCAGCGAATGCTATAACTGGCGCAAACAGCATGAGGGAACTATCGATTAGGAGGAATGCAGTGAGCGAAAAGGTTATTCAGCCGGCTAAGAAATACCTCTTCGCCATCGTCACGGTATACATGTGCTACCTGACGCATGGTGTTCAGGCTATTATCTTCAGCCAGAACCAAGTTGACTTCTATACTCAGTGGGGCTTCATCAATGACCCCACCGCCGGCGCGGCTGCGGTTTCAACGGCTATCGTTTGGACCGGCGTCGGCAAATTCGTCTCCGTGTGGATTGGCGGCGAGATCTCCGACCGTATCGGTCGTAAGATTCCGGCCATCCTGGGCGGCGTGCTGTACATCATCTCGTTCGTGATCATGCTGATCACCGACAACGCCACCGTGGCTGCTGTCGCCGGCTTCCTGTCTGGCCTGGCTACGTCTGGTTTCTGGGATGGTGCTCTGTATCCCGCTATCGCCGAGGCGAATCCGCGTCAGGCTGGCGCAAGCACGATTGGCATCAAGGCCGTCATCAGCGTTACGGGTATCATCTACCCGATCTTCGCGGCTGCCAACGCCAATCACGTGCTCGACAAGGCCACCAAGACCGTTGTCGCTGGCCCTGGCACGGGCGACTGGCACATCAACGTGTGGGTCGCAATCGTTCTGTCCGTTATTGCCACCATCTTCGCTATCATCACGCCCTTCGTCTATGACGACGAGCGCAAGCAGAAGGTCGGCAATGCCGACGACAAGAGTGCTGCTAAGAACGCTGCTGAAGCGGAAATCCAGGCTGCACGCGACGCAATGCTGAAGAAGCCCAATGGCCTGACCCAGTTCGTCACGCTGTTCTATGGCTTCGTCATCATGTTCATCA
>JAILNP010000041.1:0-30990 GCA_024691475.1 Eggerthellaceae bacterium | reverse complement strand
GGTGGCGAATCCGCTGCTTTCTCTCGAGCCGTTCAAGAACCGCGATTTTACGCTGGGCACCATCATGACTTGCCTGCTCTTCAGTGCGTTCATTGGCGTTACGCTTGTGCTGCCCCTGGAGCTGCAGAGCGTGCATGGCCGTTCTGCGCTCGAAGCGGGCATGTCGCTGCTGCCCGGCACGGTTGCCGCGTTCATCATGAACCCGGTGTCGGGCGTCCTCTACGACCGCATTGGTGCGCGATGCGTAACGTGCGTGGGGTCTGCCCTGCTCGTGATTGGCACGCTGGGTATGTATGACCTGGGCAACATGGATTCCCTGGCGCTGGTTATGGCGTGGCAGGCGGTTCGGGCCTTTGGCATTAGCTCACTCATTCAGCCGCTTACCACGTGGAGCGTGCGCAATTTGAACGAGTCCATCGTTGCCGACGGCACGAGCGTGAGCAACGCCGTGCGCCAGATTGCGGCTGCGTTTGGCACGAGCATCATGGTGCTACTCATGGCCATTGGCGGCGAGGTCGGCTCCGTTACGGCGCTTGGCGTGAATTGCGCCATTTACTTCTCGCTTGCCTGTTCGCTCATTCTGATGGTGATGTCTTTCGCCCTGGTGAGGAAATAGTTTGACGATTGTAAACCTATAGAAAAAAACAGGTTTACAATCCCGCTTCACTCGACTAAAGTGAACCGCGTTCGCTAATAGAGAGGAAGAAGAGGACATGCAAACTCGTTCATCGGCCGTATCACGGACGCGTTCCATTGCGTTTGCCGGGCTGTCGGTTGCCCTGCTGACGGTATCCGCGTGGATTACCGTTCCGCTCGGCCCCGTACCGTTCACCATGCAGACGTTCGTCATCGTTTTTCTGCTGCTTGCGCTGAAGCCGAGCGAGAGTCTTTCGGCTATTGCCGCGTACCTGGTGCTGGGTGGCATCGGCCTGCCGTTGTTCTCGGGGATGAAGGGTGGCATGGCCGCATTGCTGGGCCCCACGGGCGGCTTCCTTTGGAGCTTCTTCGTTGCCGCTGCTGTGGCCATTGCATTTTTGCGCGTGACGGGCAAGTGTTCCATCGTATTCGAATATATTGCTGCGGCAATCTACCTGGTGATTAGCTACGCGATGGGCTGGTTCTGGCTCATGACGTCCACGGGCATGACGCCCGAGGCTGCGTTCGTTGCCGCCGTCGCGCCGTTTATCGTTATCGACATCATCAAGATCGTGCTTGCCGTTCCCGCTGCGCATGCCGTGCGTAAGGCCGTTACCGACAAAGTGACGCCCCAGGTTCAGGCTGCATAGCTTTTGGGCAAGGCGCGCAGCGCCGGGCAGTTGCAATGCTGCAGGCGCTGGGTGCCCAATGCTTTGGCCGCTGCACAGCCCGAGTTCCGCAGGCGTTGCGTGCCAAGTGCTTCGGAGGCCGCACGGCCTGAATGCCGCAGGTGTTGCGCGTCTAGATGTTCCAGGCTTTGCGCGGCTGACGCTGTAGGCGCCGCGCGTCCGAAACATCTCAGGCTTTGCCGCTGGAATGATTCAGGCGTCGTAGGCCTGTATATGTTGCCTTTGAACCGCCTCCCCGCTCTTTGGCGCTAAAGGGGAGGCGGTTTCATGTTTTGGATGCTTTATTCTGTCGATAGACTAGCCATTCTGCATTGGCATACGAGCTCCTCTTAGGTGCATGTCAATTGTCGGCTAGAGTTAATTTGCGGTATGGACGAGGATGGAACAAATCGTGCAAAATCGGCGGTTGAAAATGCAAAAATGTCGCCGTTTACACGAGATTCGGTCGTTATGCGGGGCGAAATGAGCGTGATGGGCGGTTTCTCTCCGTTTCGGAATAGCGTTTTCCCAGCTCGCAGATTGCGAGATCAAGGCTTGCGCTTTCGTCTACGTGTAAACCGTTACATTTCTTACATCGGAGTGCCGATTATTGCTCAAATTGCTCGCGCCGGGATGGCTGCACAATAGGGATAGGGCAAGTTGGGCAAAAACGACCGCCAAAATTGAAAAAATTCTTCGTTCTGAACATTTTCGGCTGCCCTATGCGGCCGATTTCTCGCTTAGGGCGTTATGGGGCGTCCGCCTAAGTGGCGTTTCCCCAGTTCGGCAAAATGGCCAAGGTAATTCATGCCCTCGTTGATGTTCAGTAACGCAAATTTTTTACATGCGGCGCCCTGATTTTGCCCAAAGTGCGTTTTGCCCGGGGTTCCGTCCCCGGTTTTTCGTTTTTGGCAGCATGTTTTAGCAAGAGCGCGCTGGGGCTCTCGATTTGGCTGGCGTCGGCCAGCGATTAGTTACTGCTCTGCTTTTGCCTGGTAGATGAGGCGGAGGCCCTGGAGCGTGAGCTCGGGATTCACGTCGGTTACGGTTTGCGACAGGCTCGACATGAGGTAGCCGAACCCGCCGGTTGCGATAACGGGCGTTTCGGTGCCGAGTTGCTTCCAGATACGGCGCACCATGCCGTCGATGGCATCTACCTGGCCGTATACAACGCCGATCTGGATGGCCTTCACCGTGGAATTGCCAATGGCGCATCCTGGGTCGGCGAGCTCGACGTCGGGGAGCAGGGCCGTGCGGTTCACCAGTCCCTCGATGGACGTTTGGATGCCCGGTGCGATGGCGCCGCCTAGGAAATGCCCGTTCTCGTCGATTACCTCGATGTTCGTGGCAGTGCCCAGGTCGAGCACGATGGCGGGGCTGCCATAGAGCGCGCGTGCGGCTACGGCGTCGGCCAGACGGTCGGCGCCAGGCGTGCCGCCGTATCCCGAGGTGTCAATCATGTCGGCTACCGCTTTTGCGTCAACCGATACGACGGGGCAGTGGCACAGCGTTTCTCCAACGGTGTGCCACAGGCGGTTCAGACTGGGAACAACCGTGGCCAGGGCGATGCCAGAAATCTGGCGCGCTTCGATATCCGCCATTTGGAACAGGCCATTCAGCGCCACACGCGCCTCGTCGGAAGTCTGCTGAGCGTCGGTCTGCACGCGCCACATATGCAGCAACTCTTCACCCTCGTATACACCGAGAACGGTATGCGTGTTGCCTACGTCGATGGTAAGTAACATGTACGTGTCAGCCCCTTAGCGGTTCGAAATTGTATTTTGGGTGATATGATAATACGAGCTCAAGAAAAACTTCTGTTCACCTTCCGATTCGGCACGTGTCCTATCGGCGAACATAGTCAAGGAGCAGCCCATGAACGATAACGCAGCGCGCATCCTCGTAGTAGACGACGAGCAGACCATCACCGATTTCGTCGGATACGCACTGAAGAAGGAAGGGTTCGAGCCCGACGTGGCAAGCAATGGCGAAGACGCCTTGGCCATGGCGGGGAAGAACGACTACGACCTGTTTATCCTCGACATTATGCTTCCCGGTATGGACGGCTACGAACTGTGCCGCCGTCTGCGCAGCAAGACGAGCGCCCCGGTGCTGTTCCTCTCTGCGCGAGACACGGAACTCGACAAGGTTGTCGGCCTGGAAATTGGCGGCGACGACTATCTGAGCAAGCCTTTCGGCCTGCGCGAGCTTGTGGCGCGCGTACGCGCCCTGCTTCGCCGCGGCACTGGCCAGATGGAACAGAGCCATGCCATTACGGCAAGCGGTATCACGCTCGACGAAGATGCTCACACCGCCGTGGGCGAATCGGGCCCCATCGATCTCACGCCGCGCGAGTTCGAATTGCTGGCCGCGCTCATGAAGCACGCGGGGAATGTGGTCTCCCGCGAAGATCTGCTGCGCGACGCATGGGGCTGGGAATACCTCACCGAAACGAAGACGGTCGACACGCACATCAAGCGCCTGCGCGACAAGATTTCCCAGGCGGGCTACGACGCCGCCATCGTGGAAACGGTGCGTGGCTACGGGTATCGCTTCCGTGCATAGGGGCGCCTCACGAATAAACTCTCAACATATTTCGCGTGCTTCGTCACGCTGATCTGCATATTCGCTTGTGCGGCCATCCTTGTCATCGCGAGCGTGTACGGCGCCATCGATGCGTTTACGTTCAGCTTTATCGTGCCGCTGGCGCTGGCAATCTTCATGTTTTCGCTTGTAGTGGGTCACTTCATGGGACAGCCGCTATCCGATTTGCGTGACGCCATCAAGGCGTACCGCGCGGGAGATGCGAACGTGAATTTCCGCAGGCGCGGAGCGCTGCGCGAAGCCGACGACCTGGCCATCGACTTCAAGGACCTACTCGATTCCTCGTATGCCCAATGCGCCGACTTGTCGCGCAGGGAAAAGCAACAGGTTCAGTTCGTGGGCGACGTGGCTCACGAACTGCGCACGCCGCTTACGGCCATCCATGGCAACGCCGAGCTCCTTTCCGATCCCGACCTGCCTCCCGAGTTACACGATAAGTTCTGCAACACCATCATCCGGGAAACGGAGCGCCTTACGCGCCTTACGAACGACTTGCTCTCGCTGCAGCACATAGAAGGCGACAGCCATGTGCTCAACTTCAAGCGCATCAACTTGAAGCCGCTTGCCCAGGAAGCGGTGGACGCGCTGGCTCCGGTGCTGGCCGATCGACAGGCGAATGTCGAGATCACAGGCGAAGCGCCCGACGTGCTGGGCAATTGGGACCGCCTGAAACAGGTCGTCTCGAACCTGGTGGATAATGCGAGTCGCTTCGTGGAGCCGGGTGGCCACATCCGCGTGGAGCTGTATGGCGTGAAGGGAAATTCCGTCATCGCCGTGAAGGACGACGGTACGGGCTTCGGCGACGTGGATCCGAAGATGCTATTCGAGCGCTTCTATCGCACCGACTTCAGTCGCGCCCGCAACACGGGTGGCAGTGGCTTGGGTTTGGCCATTGTGAAGAGCGTTGTGGAGTCTCACGACGGCACGGTCGAGGCATACAATCTGCCCGAGGGCGGTGCGTGCTTCATCGTGGCCATTCCCAGCGTGGGCAGCGCCTCCTAACCGCTCACCGTTGAAACGTTCCGCGCTCCTCGCGTGCCGTCGTACGGGGCATCACCCCTATCGTGCCATTTTTGCCATATCCGTTCTGCTTTTGCGTCGTTCGCGGCAACCACGCCAGCGCCGTCGCGCCCCTGAGATACAATGCGCCTAGGTGAAGTCCGCGAGAGAAAGGCGCTGCATGCTGACCGATATCGAAATCGCCCAGGCGACCAAGGCTCGTCCCATTACCGAGATTGCCGATGTGGCCGGTGTTCCCCGCGAATACCTGGAGCTTTACGGCAATACGAAGGCTAAAGTCGATTACAACCTGCTACGCGATTCACAGCATGAAGATGGCAAGCTCGTACTCGTTACCGCCATCAACCCCACGCCTGCGGGCGAAGGCAAGACCACCACGACGGTGGGCCTGGCCGACGCCATGAACCTCATTGGCAAGAAGACGGTCGTTGCCTTGCGCGAGCCGTCGCTTGGCCCGGTGTTCGGCATCAAGGGCGGCGCTGCCGGCGGCGGCTATGCCCAGGTTATTCCCATGGAGGATATTAATCTGCATTTCACGGGCGACTTCCATGCCATCGGCGCTGCGAACAACCTGCTTGCCGCACTGCTTGACGCGCACATCCACAATGGCAACGAGCTCAACATCGATACGCGCCGCATCACGTGGAAGCGCGTCGTCGACATGAACGATCGCCAGCTGCGTCACGTGGTCGACGGCTTGGGCGGCAAGGCCAATGGCGTGCCGCGCGAAGACGGCTTCGACATCACGGTGGCCAGCGAGATCATGGCCATCTTCTGCTTGGCCACATCCATCACCGACCTGAAGGAGCGCCTGGGCCGTATCGTGGTCGGCTACAGCCATGCCGGCGAGCCCGTTACCGCACATCAGCTGCATGCCGAAGGTGCCATGGCTGCGCTTCTGAAGGACGCGCTCAAGCCCAATCTGGTTCAGACGCTGGAAGGCACGCCTGCATTCATCCACGGCGGTCCGTTCGCAAACATCGCGCATGGCTGCAATTCCATCATGGCCACCCGCATGGCCATGGCCCTGGGCGACTATTGCATTACCGAGGCTGGCTTCGGTGCCGACCTGGGTGCTGAGAAATTCCTGGACATCAAGTGCCGCCTTACGGGCCTGAAGCCCGACGCGGTGGTCGTTGTTGCTACGGTTCGCGCGCTGAAGAATCATGGCGGCGTTCCGAAAGACCAGCTCAACGACGAGAATCTCGAGGCACTCGAGGCTGGCCTGCCCAACCTCCTGCAGCATGTGGAAAACATTACGAAGGTCTACAAGCTTCCCTGCGTGGTTGCCATCAACGCATTCCCGACCGACACGAAGGCCGAGCTCGACCTGGTCGAGGCCAAGTGCAAGGAACTGGGCGTGAACGTGGCGCTTTCCGAGGTGTGGGCTCAGGGCGGCAAGGGCGGCACGGCGCTGGCCGAAGAGGTCGTGCGCCTGTGCGAGCAGCCCAACGACTTCTCGTTCAGCTACGAGCTGGAAGGTGGCATCGCCGACAAGATTCGTACGCTGTCCAAGCGCATCTATCGCGCCGATGACGTGGATTTCACGGCCGCTGCGAAGAAGGAAATCGCCGAGCTCGAGCGCCTTGGCTTCGGTGACATGCCCGTATGCATGGCGAAGACCCAGTACAGCTTTAGCGACGACGCCTCGCTGCTGGGCGCCCCCCGTGGCTTCCGCATGACGGTGCGCAACGTGAAGGTCAGCGCAGGTGCGGGCTTTATCGTCGCGCTCACGGGTAGTATCATGACGATGCCCGGCTTGGGCAAGCATCCCGCGGCGTTCAACATCGACGTCGACGAGACGGGCAAGATTACCGGTCTGTTCTAAATGCATCCACGTAGCTACGTGGTCATATGAGGTATGGGAAGCGGGAAGGTTTTGCCTTCCCGCTTCTGTAAGGTGGGGAAATGGTCGACACTACGTTTATCGACAAGTTGGCGAGCGCCGATCCTACGCCCGGCGGTGGTGGGGCCTGCGCATATTGCGGCGCCCTTGCTGCGGCCCTGGGCTCCATGGTGGGAAACCTTACGGTGGGCAAGCCGAAGTACGCCCAGGTGGAAGAGCGCGTGAGGGAAACCCTTGGCGAGCTCGAAGCGCTGCGCGTTCGCTTGCTGGGGCTCATCGACGAAGACGCCCGCGCGTTTGCGCCTCTGGCTGCGGCGTATGGAATGCCGCGCAGCACGCCCGAAGAGCTTGCCGCGCGCGAGGCTGCGCTGCAGGCGGCACTCGTGGGCGCAACGGAAGCGCCGCTTGCTATCATGAACGCGTGCGTGCGTGTCATCGAGCTGTGCGACGTCATGGCGCATGATGGCAGCCGCCTGGCGGTAAGCGATGCTGGCGTTGCGGCGGCGTTTGCCCGCGCGGCGCTTATGGGGGCATCGCTCAACGTGTATATCAATGCGAAGTCTCTCGCAGACGCTTCCGCGGCGGACGCCTATCGCGCTCAGGCCGACGCGCTCATCGCGGAATACGCCGCAAAGGCCCAGGCTACATTCGACTACGTTGCGCAGGAGGTGCGCTAGCATGGCCCGTATTCTTTCCGGTAAGGAAGTCGTCCAGGCAATGGCCCCTGGCTTGAAGGAACGCGTGCAGGGGTGCGTCGAAGCTGGTGCGCAGCCTATGCTCGCCATCTTGCGCGTGGGCGAAAACCCCAGCGACCTTAGCTACGAGCGCACGGCATGCAAGCGTGCCGAGGCGCTTGGGGTGGGCATTCGCTCCATCGTGCTTCCCGCCAACGCCACCAACGAGCAGCTTCTTGGTGCGATTGAGCAGGTTAACGCCGACGAATCCATTCACGGCTGCCTTATGTTCCGTCCGCTGCCTGCCGGGCTCGACGAGGCGGCAGCGTGCGCGGCACTCGATGCGCGCAAGGATATCGATGGCATCTCGCCCGCATCGCTTGCGCGCGTGTTCACGGGCGCGGGGTATGGCTTCCCGCCGGCAACGGCCCAGGCCTGCATGCACGTGCTCGATCATTATGGCGTGCAGCTGCATGGCGCCCGCGTCGTGGTGGTGGGCCGCAGCTTGGTCATTGGCAAGCCCGTGGCCATGATGCTGCTCGCGCGCAACGCCACCGTTACCATGTGCCATTCGCGTACCGAGGACCTTGCAGCTCGTTGCCGCGAGGCCGATGTTGTCATTTGCGCGACGGGGCGTGCGAAGGCGTTCGGAGCGGAATGCTTCGCGCCTGGTCAGACGGTCATTGATGTGGGCATCAACTTCGACGAGGCAGGGAATCTATGCGGCGACGTCGACTTCGACGCGGCCGAGCCCATCGTCGGCGCCATCACGCCCGTCCCCGGTGGTATTGGCACGGTTACCACGTCTACCACCATGGAACACGTCATCCATTCGTGCGAAAGCGCGCTCGGAATCGCGTAATCCCGCGGCTTGCGCGCGTGGCGGTACCTTGCGCGCAAGCTGTTATTCGTTTGAAGACGGGCCGGGGGCGCTACAATAGCGGCATGAACGATGAACTTGCATATACGTGCACGTGCGCCAATCTGGAGCAGACGGGCGCCCTGGCTTCCCGGCTCGCCCCGCTTCTGCGCGCGGGCGACGTCGTCATGCTCAATGGCGACCTGGGTGCTGGTAAGACCAGCTTCGTCCAGGCCGTTGCGCGTGCCCTTGGCGTCACCGATGACGTCACGAGTCCCACGTTTACCATTCAGCTTACTTACGAAAGCGGTTCGCTCGTGCTAAATCATTTCGACCTGTATCGTCTCGACGATGCCGATCAACTCTACGACCTGGGCTATTGGGAAACGCTCGAGGGGTGTGGCGTCTCCTTCGTGGAATGGGGCGAAAAGTTCCCCGACGAGGCGCCGGAAGACTACCTGGAGCTGCTGCTTTCCACAAATGGCAAGGGCGGCCGCGATTATCGCGCCATTGCCCGCGGCAAGCGCGCGAACCAGCTGCTGTTCAACTGGGTGCAGGCTGCCCCGGATGCCTGGCATCGCCTGGGCGAATAGCGTTTCGCTGGGCTAGCGTGCTTTTGGGAAAGATACCGATGAAACCTACGTACATCCTCGCATTCGACACGGCAAACGAAGTCATCGCCCTGGGCTTGGGCATTCTGCGTTCTGAAACCCGTTCGGTGGAGTGCGTCGCCTCGCGCCGCATTCCCGCGCATCGCGCTTCGAACGCGCAGTTGCTGCCCGCCATCCAGGAGCTTCTGAATGAAGCGGGCGTTTCGCGTGATGGCGTTGCATGCGTTGCCTGCGGCCGTGGGCCAGGAAGCTTCACGGGCGTGCGCATCTGCATTGCCTCCGCGAAGGGCGTAGCTCAGGCTCTGCGCGTGCCGCTCGTGGGCGTATCCACGCTCGATGCCATTGCCTGGCAGCTTCAGGCGGCGGGCCATCGCGGCCGCGCGCTCGTGCTGGCCGATGCCATGCGCAAGGAAGTCTATCCCGTTCGCTATGAGCTTTCCGATCAGGCTGCCGAGCGCTTGGAGCCCGATACCGTCGTGAAGGCGCAGGCATTCGCCGAATCCCTCGCGCACGGCGACGATGTGCTCATTGCGGGTGACGCGCTCGAAAAGTACGCCGAGCTGTTTCAGGATGCGGGCTCTCTTGCCCCGCGCGAGCTTTGGACGCCCGAAGGCGCGGGCCTGCTTGCGGCCGTGCAGGCGGCCTGGCAGGCGGGTACGATCGATCCGTTCGACGCCGTTCGTCACGACCCGGCGCTGCTTCTGCCGGTGTACACGCGCCTTTCCGATGCGGAAGAGAACGAGCGCGTCCGCCTGTCTTCTTCCGAGCCCAAGAACCTGCGCACGGGTGTGCAGCATGCTGGTGTGCGCGATGGGGAAGCGCAGGAGATCGAATACCGCCCCCTCGACGCCGCTCATGCCGCCGACGTTGCCCGGTTGGAAGCTACCGCCATGGGTACCGATGCCTGGAACGAGCATTTGGTCGTTGACGAGCTGCCCCGCAAGGATCGCAGCTGGTGGGCTGCGTACGATACCCGCGGCACGCTGGTAGGGTATGCAGGCGGTTGGATTACCGACGGCCAGTTGCAGATCCTGAAGATCGCGGTGGACCCCGCGTTTCGTCGTCGTGGCATTGCCCGCGTGCTCATCGCCCGCGTGGCCAGCGATGCCCGCGACCTGGGGGCGCGTACGTGCTCGTTGGAGGTGCGCGCAAGCAATGCGGGTGCGCAGTCGTTCTACGCCTCGCTCGATTTCGCGCCCATCGGCACGCGTCCGCATTACTACAGCGACCGCGAGGATGCGGTCATCATGGAAGGCCCGCTGCCGCTTGAAGAGCGTGACGTAGCGGGCATGACGCTGCGCGTCGACGCTGCCGCCATGCAGGATGCTCCTGCGAATGTGGCGCATCCGCTGATTCTGGCTATTGAGTCGTCGTGCGACGAGACCGCCGCGGCCATCATCGACGGCAAGGGCGAAATCCTGGCCGATACCGTGGCCAGCCAGATTGACTTCCATGCGCGCTTCGGCGGCGTGGTTCCCGAAATCGCAAGCCGCAAGCACGTTGAGGCCATCTGCGGCGTGGTGCAGGTGTGCCTGGAAAGTGCCGCTGCCCGTTTGGGCGTGCCTGCGCTTTCCCTGGCCAACATGGATGCCATTTCCTGCACCTATGCCCCTGGCTTGGTGGGTGCGCTCGTGGTGGGCGTTGCCTACGCCAAGGCTGCCGCGTGGGCTGCAGGCGTGCCGTTCGTGCGCGTGAATCACTTGGAGGGGCACCTCTACGCGAACAAGATCGCCACGCCTGACATGACGCCTCCCATGGTGGTTTCGCTCGTCTCGGGTGGGCATACCATGCTCGTGCACGTGCGTGACTGGGGCGATTATCGCATTCTGGGCTCCACGATTGACGACGCCGTGGGCGAAGCGTTCGACAAGGTGGCGAAGGCCCTGGGCCTGGGCTATCCAGGTGGCCCCATCATCTCGAAGCTCGCCGCCCAGGGAAATGCGAAGGCCGTTCGCTTCCCGCGCGCCATGATGCATTCGGGCGACCTGCGCTTCTCGCTTTCGGGCTTGAAGACGGCCGTCATCACGTATATCAACCAGCAGCGTGCCGAAGGCTCCGAGTTGAACCTACCCGATATCGCCGCAAGCTTCCAGGCTGCGGTTATCGATGTGCAGGTGGCGAAGGCGGAAACCGCCCTGCGAGAAACCGGCGCCAGGGAATTCTGCCTGGGCGGTGGCGTGGCCGCCAACCCGGCCCTGCGCGCGGCCTACGAGCGCATGTGTCGCAAGCGTGGCGTGCGCCTTACCATGCCGCCGCTTTCCGCATGCACCGACAACGCTGCCATGATCGCCCTCGTTGCGCTCGATCGCTTCAACCAGGGCAAGACGAGCGGGCTCGATGCCGACGCCTGCGCCCATACGAACCTGGAAGAGCCTTACTAGGAGCCCACTATGACCGATTCGAAATCGCATACCATCGATACGGCTACGGGGAAGGAAGCTCCCGCGGAAATCTCCGAGGAGCGCGTGTTGAACATCTTCACTGAAATCGCCGAGCAGTACGAGCGCTTCAATCGCTCGTCTAGCTTCCATCAAGACCATAAATGGCTCGATCGCCTGGTAGAGCTTGCGCCCATCACCTCGAGCTCGCGCATACTCGACGTAGCGGGTGGCACCGGTGAGGTCACCTTCGCCATCTGTCGCAAGGCGCACCCTGCGCACATCCTGCTCACCGACTATACGCCCGCCATGCTGGAAGTGGCCAAGCGCCGCATCGCCGCGGGAGACGCGCGCAGCGTGAACGTTGACACCCAGGTCGTTGATGCCCAGAAGATGCCGTTCGAGGACAATTCCTTCGATGTGGTCACCATGGCCTACGGCATTCGCAACATGCCCGATCGCATGGCTGCCCTGCGTGAGATTCGCCGCGTGCTCGTTCCCGGCGGCACCGCATGCATTCTGGAATTCTCGACGCCGCCGCGTCCCGTCGAGCGTGCCTTCTACAACCTGTATCTGAAGTGGGGCATTCCCGCTTGGGGGCAGCACTACACGGGCAAGCGCGAGGACTTCGTCTACCTGGCCGATTCCATCAAGGCTTTCCCCGCGCAAGAGGAGTTCTGCGATATGCTGCGCGCGGCTGGATTTGGCCACGTGGCATACGAAAATCTGGCCTTCGGGGCGGTTGCCATCCACACGGCGGTGAAGTAGCCGCCTTTCCTGTGTGCATTCCGCCGCGTCCGTTGGTTCAATGCTAGAATGTGCGCTACGAATTCACCAGGAGGACGCCCATGCTGTTGTGCGCTGAATACGTGTTGCCCATCACGTCCGACCCCATCGAGGCGGGCGCGGTTCTTATTTCCGAAGGCCGTATACGCGATATAGGCCCGGTGGAGCAGCTGCGCGCACGTTATGCGAACGAGGAAATTCGCGATTTCGGCCAGGCGGCCATCCTTCCCGGTTTTGTAAATGCCCATTGTCACATGGAGTACACGGTGCTCCGCGGCATGATGCACGACGAGCCGTATGCCACGTGGATGGGTCGCGTCAGCGCCCTTTCCAGCACGCTCAACGCGGCCGATCTGTACGACTCCACGCTCATTGGCGGTCTTGAGTCCGTCGCATCCGGCATTACCTGCGCCGCAAACATCGCTTCCTCCGAACCCGCCGTGCGCGCCATGAACGACCTTGGCATGCGCGGCATCGCCTATCGCGAGGTGGGAGCCATGGACGGCCGTCGCGTGAACTACGCCATGCGCCAGGCCATCGAGGACATCGAGTCGTGGCGCGGCATGGTCGATGGCGACCTGCTGCAGATTGGCATTGCCCCGGCTCCGCTCTACGAATGCCATCCGCGCGTGTTCACGGAAGCCGCCAAGTACGCGGCCGACACCACGCCGCTTGCCATGCACGTTGCCAGCAGCCGCGAGGAATACGCCTTCATCAAGTACGGCCGCACGCCGTTTTCCGTCGACGCCATGAAGCGTCGCGGCTACATGGAGGTTCCGCCCTGGCTGCCCACGGGTGCTACGCCTGTGAACTACGCCCTGAACTGGGGCGCTTTCGAAGCTGAAAACGTTACGGTCGTGCACGGCGTGCATGTTCGCTGGGACGACATCCAGAAGTTGCGCCAGTACGGCGTGGGCGTGGCTCACTGCCCGCGCTGCAATGCGAACCTGGGTATGGGCGTTGCGCCCATCGAGGAGTACATGAAGGCCGGTATGGCCATTGGCCTGGGCACCGACAGCCCCGCTGCCACCGATTCCACCGACATCTTCGCCGAGATGCGCATTGGCATGATGGTCCAGCGTGCGGTCAGCTCGGAAACCAACTGGTTCATCTCTTCGCACGACCTGCTGGAAATGGCTACCATCGGCGGTGCGCGCACCATGCACATCGACGATCAGGTTGGTTCGCTGGAAGTGGGCAAGATGGCCGACATCATCGCCGTCGACCTTTCGGGTTCTCACTCCACGCCCACCAACGACCCGTGCGCGGCAGTGGTGAACACCGCTACCCCGAACGACGTGCTCATGACCATGGTGGGCGGCAAGGCCCTGTACGACCAGGGCAAGTGGAACATTCAAGCGCCGTTCGGCTCGAGCGTCGCCCAGATGATCAAAACGCGTACGCGCCTGCGCAGGCAGTGCGCCGACACTTTGTAAGAAGGAAGTACCATGGCAAAGAAGCAGAAGATGTCTGCCAAGCAGCGCGAGGCACGGCTCGAAGCGGCCCGCGCGCGCGAGGAAGCAGCTCGCCTGAAGAAGGAACGTTCCGAGCGCCTGAAGCGTATCGGCATCGTTATTGTGTGCATCATTCTCGTTCTCGCACTTGGCGTGCCCACGGTTGCCCTCAGCTTCCTCTCGGGTGGCGCCGCGTAGTCGAATACGGTAGAATTTCACGTTTGGTAACGGTTGACGCGAAAGCGTCGCACGGTAGTAAGTAAGAGGTTTTTCATTGTTTGGAATTGGTGCAAACGAGCTACTGCTCATTTTGCTCTTCGGGTTCCTCATCTTCGGGCCCGATAAGCTTCCGGCAATGGCGAAGACCATTGGTCGCGCTATCGCCAAGTTCCGCAACGCTCAAAACGAAATGAGCGATGTCATCAAGAAGGAAGTCTACGATCCCGACGCCGAGGATCCGTTCAAGAACCCCCTCGACGCCATCAGCAAGATCGAGAACGACGTCAAGAAGGAAGACAAGGGCGAAAGCTTTACGGCCCGCAAGGCTCGCTACGACAAGCAGCGTGCTGCGCGCAAGGCTGCCGAGGAGCGCAAGGCTGCCAACGAGGCCAAGAAGGCCGCCGAGGCTGCGGGCGCAACCGCGGTAGCAGCGGAAGCTGCGCCCAAGGAAGAGGCCCCGAAGAAGGCCGCTCCCAAGGTTTCCGCCGACGAGCTGTATGGCACGAAGCCCGTCGCCAAGCGCCCCGCACGCAAGGCCGCGTCCAGCGATGCCAAGGCTCCCGAGCCCGTTTCGGCTCCCAAGAAGAATGCAACCGCCGGCAGCAAGGCCGAAGTCAAGCCTGCCACCAAGGAAGAGAAGGGGGAATAAGACATGCCTATCGGTCCTGCGCGAATGCCCCTCTTCGATCACCTGGGCGAACTGCGTATGCGCTTGGTTCGCATCGTGGTCTGCATGCTTATCGCCGTATGCGTTTTCTACATGGCAACTCCTACGTTGTCCCAGTTCCTGCTTGCACCTGTAGCTGAATACATGCCCACCGACGCCAATGGCAACGTGACCATGATCGTCCTGGGCGCGTTCGACGCCTTCGCGGTGCGCTTCACCATTGCCCTGTGGGCATCGGTGGTTGCCTGCATGCCGGTTATCATCTGGCAGCTGCTGGCCTTCTTCCTGCCCGCGTTGAAGCCCAACGAGCGTAAGTGGTTCATCCCCACGTTCGCCATCGCCTGCGCGTTGTTCGTGTTCGGTACGGTGTTCTGCTACAACATCATTCTCGACCCGGCGTTCCAGTGGCTCACCGACCAGGCGGCCGGCTTCGCCACCATTACGCCCCAGGCTGACAAGTGGGTCGACATCATCATCAAGTTCGAAATTGGCTTCGGTGTCGCGTTCGAGCTTCCCCTGGTGGTGTTCTACCTCACCATCTTCGAAATCGTTCCGTATGCCAAGCTGCGTTCCCTGTGGCGCGAGGTGTACATCGGCCTCATGGTGCTCTCCGCATTCATTACGCCTGATGCTTCTCCCGTCACCATGGTTCTGCTGTTTGGCGCCATGCTGGCCCTGTACGAGCTCAGCTTGCTGGCATCCCGCCTGGTGCTGGGTCGCCGCATCAAGCAGCAGAAGCTCGAAATGGAACAGCAGGCCAAGGAAGACGCCGAATGGGAAGCCGAATGGGCCGAACGTCAGCGTCAGCGCAAGCTCGAGCGTGAGTCGGAAGACTAGGCCATGCACGAGCTGGGCATGATGACGGGCGTCGTCGACGCCGTTTCCGAAGCCGCTCGCAACGCGGGTGCTACTCGCGTGCTGGAAGTGAACCTTTCGGTGGGCGAGATGACGGAAGCCATCGAAGACTGCCTGGTCTTTGCCTTCGAGGCGCTTACGGAGGGTAACGAACTCATGGAGGGTTCCAAGCTGAACCTCACCATGGTTCACCCTCATAGCAGGTGCCTGGAATGCGGCGTGGAATTCGATCACGACCGCTTCCACATGACCTGTCCGGAATGTGGTTCCATCGCAACCGAGCTGCTTGCGGGGCGCGATTTGCAAATCGACAACATCGAAGTCGACATCCCCGAAGAGTAGCATCGCTTCATTGCCATTGTGGGCCGTGCGCGTAAGCGTGCGGCCCTTTTTGCGCTTGCAGCCGTCTGATGCGCGCTTTCACACAATCTTGCGTATTCGTGTGCATGGTTGTGCCATAATAGCGCCTGAAACAACGTCGAAGGAGCGCATGTCATGCATATCGATATGAAGCAGCCCATTCTGGACAAGAACGATCGTCTTGCGCAGGAAAACCGCCGTCTGTTCGCGGAGAAGCGCGTATTCGTGTTGAACATCCTGGCAAGCCCCGGCTCGGGTAAGACGTCCACCATCCTTGCCACTATCGAGGCCCTGCGCGACGAGTTCAACATCGCTGTCATCGAAGGCGATATCGCCAGCAGCGTTGATTCCGAGAAGATCAAGGCTCAGGGCATTGCCGCCGTGCAGATCAACACCGGTGGGGCGTGCCACCTGGAAAGCGACATGATCAAGCGCGCGGTCGACGTGCTCGACCTGGACAATCTCGACCTCATCCTCCTGGAAAACGTGGGCAACCTGGTGTGCCCGACCGATTTCGATCTGGGCGAGAACGCCAAGGTCATGATTCTTTCCGTACCCGAAGGCGACGACAAACCGCTGAAGTACCCGGGCGTGTTCCAGGTGTCTCAGGCGGTCATTCTGAACAAGGTCGACACCATGCCCGTGTTCAACTTCGATGAAGAGGCATTCGATAGCCATATCGAGCGCTTGAACCCCCAGGCTCCCGTGTTCCGCATTAGCGCTACCACGGGCAGTGGCGTGGAGGAATGGGCCGAATGGCTCGCTGAGCAGATTCGCGCGCTGTAGCCTGCTAGGCTGCACGTAACCCCGCATATGCAAAAGGCGTCGTTGGGAGACCACGGCGCCTTTGTCGTTACGAGAGGGGCTTCCAGACGCGCACCGTGCACGTCTGGTTGGCGTTGCTTTCGGTGTCGATCTCGTTGATTTGGCTGATGGTGACTACGCGGTCGTGCGTGCCGCTCACGGCTAGGTAATCGCCCCAGCTGGTGGCTCCGCTGATGATGCCAAACGTGCAATATGACTTCGAGGCGAAGTCGATGGCGACTACCGACTGGCTCGATTTCACGATAAGCCAGCTGCCGCACCATGCAGGCGGTGCCAGGGGCGTGCGCCCGAAGCGGAACCACGAGGCGCTGTCGTAATTGCCGTTGGGGTTGGTTGTGGGCGTGTACGTGCCCAGGTCCGCAATGCCGTCACCATAGCTGTAGATGGCTTCGAAGCAGAACGAGAAGCGGTCGTTGCCATAGCCAACTTCGACGGGCTGCATGGCCGAGGGGAGCGTGATGCTGTCATCCACTTCGCCCGTGGAGCCGTTTACGTGAACGAGCTGGAAGTACGAAGTTCCATCGGGGTGGCGGGGCGTGATGACCACGCCGTTGCTGGCTCCGTAGAGGGGCGCGGCCATGCGGCCCGTGCCCTCGTATACCGTCTGAGTGCTTTCCTGGCCGAATTGCGCGCGCTTGAGCTGAGCAGTGCCCGTCTTCTCGTCGTCGGCGCCCGCAGGGGGCATGACGACCCAATACGCATAGCCGTCGACGGCCGCGATAGAGGGCGTTTCGGTAGAGGAATCACCGCTATCCACGACATGGGCCGTGCCCACCGAATTGGAGGAGCTGAGTGTGGCCGTAAGGATGCGCCAGGTTCCTTCGAAGATGTTGGCTTCCGTCCATACCAGGCCCGATGACGTGCCTCGCACATCGTAGATCTCGAAGCCGTCGGAGGCGCCATTCGCCGCATCGACCACCGTTTCCAGGTTGCCGCTGGAAAGTTTCATGACGCCAATCTGCGTAAGCGGGGAAGCGGTTTCGGTGGGGATGAGGCACGTGGCGATGGAGTCGTCGTTGCACCACATGAGCGTGCCGTAGGGGAGCTCGTATTCGCCTACTTGCTCGAAGGCGTTCGCCAGTTCGATTTCCGCGTAATCGTCGAGCGTGGAAACGTTGCTTGCGGGTACCGAAAGCGTGGAGATGGTGCTGGATGCGGCGTTTCGCTGCTGGATGAGCGTGTTCGCGCCAAAGCCCACGGCTGCGACTGCGCCCACGCCGATGGCACCATACAGGAAGTGACGCCTGGTGAGCAGCGTGCCGCTTGCGCCTGCGTGGTTGGCCTTGCTTGCGCGTGGGCGCCCGGTTCCTCGTGCGGAGCGGTGGTTTCCCATGCCGCGTACGGATGCGCTGGGGGGAGTGGTGTTGCGAACGCGGGTTCCCCGCGTTTGGGTGCTGGGGCGCGCGTAACCCGTGGTGCCCTTGCGCCGCGACTGGGCGGAAGGCCTGTTCGCGGGCCTACGTTGGCCGGGTCTGCGGTCCATGCGCTCCTTCATCCTCTTGCAGGTGTATCATTTCACGTTTATTGTGTCATTTGACACGGGGTTTCAGCGGTGTTTAAGTGCAATTGCTACAATAAACGCATTCGCATGTTACGTACATGGCATATTCCGCTTAGAACTCCTGTTCAAGTTGCCATAAGCGCTAAACTATCGGAAAGAAGAGGCATACATGAGCAACAACGAAACGCGACGCATTCTACTCGTGGAAGACGAAAAGGCGATTCGTGATGCAGTGGCGGCGTACCTGGAGCGTGAAAACTACTGGGTAACGGCTGCGGGCGATGGCCAGGAGGCCCTCGAGGAATTCAGCAAGCACCACTTCGACCTCGTTATTCTCGACCTCATGCTTCCGCGCGTTCCCGGTGAGCGCGTCTGCCGCGCCATTCGCGACAACTCCGACGTGCCCATCATCATGCTTACCGCAAAGGGTGAAGTGGAAGACCGCATCATCGGCCTGGAACTGGGCGCCGACGACTACCTGGTGAAGCCCTTCAGCCCCCGCGAGTTGGTTGCCCGCGTCCGTGCGCTGCTTCGCCGCGTGCACTCCGATGTGGAACCCCAGCGCGAGGTTCTGGAATTCGGCGACCTCACCATCGACGTATCGGGCCACAAGGTGCTCGTGCGCGGCGAGGAAGTCGACCTCACGGCTAGCGAGTTCAAGCTGCTCACCACGCTGTCCCGCTATCCCGGTCGCGTGTACTCCCGTATGGAGCTGGTGGAAAAGGTGCTCGGCTACGACTTCGAAGGCTACGAGCGCACTATCGACTCTCACGTGAAGAACCTGCGCGCGAAGATCGGCGACAATCCGCGTAACCCCACCTGGCTGCACACGGTGCATGGCGTGGGCTATCGCTTCGAAGACCCCACCAAGCAGGGCCAGTAAGCTACTGCAACAGGGGGAAGGCGCATGCGCGAGTCTCGGTCGGGCAAGCATAAGAAGCGCTGGGGAAATCTTACGTACACAACGCGCGTGACCGCAGCGTTTGCCTTGGTCTCGGCTATGACGGCTCTGGTTGCCTTTGGCGTGCTCTCGTTCGTGTGGGAACAGCATTTCCAGACCTACACGCGCGAGAACATGCAGCGCATCGCCTCCACTACCGCTTCGGCCATTGGGTCGAAGTACGAACAGAGCAACGATTGGTACAACGGCGCGCTCACGCCCGCTTCGTCTGCAAGCGAGCTTTCCAATGGCGTGGGCGTGCAGGTGCTCGATTCCACCGGCGCCATTCTCTACGACGACTCGCGCACTACCGATAGCGCCGAGCAAATCTCCCTTGCCCCCACCAGCAAGGAGTCCATGGCACAAGCCACTATTTACGCCAATGGTCAGGACGTGGGCACCGTGCGCGTTTGGGTGTACGGCTCTAGCACGCTCCTTACCCAGGCCGACCAGGAATTCCGCAACAAGAGCTACCAGGCCATGGTGTTCTCCACCGCGCTTGCCGTGGTTCTAGCCCTGTTCCTGGGCTTCGTGTTTGCGCGTGGCTTGGTGCAACCCATCCGGCGCATCGCCAAGGCCGCCAAGTCGTTTGGCGATGGCAACCTTTCGGCGCGCACCGAGCTGCATGGCGACGACGAAATTGCCAAGTTGGGCGAAACGTTCGACGCCATGGCCGAATCGGTCGAGAAGGACCGTCAGCTCGAACGCCGTCTCACCACCGACGTGGCACACGAGCTGCGCACGCCCCTCATGGCCATTCAGTCCACGGTGGAAGCCATGGTCGACGGCGTATTCGCGGCCGACCAGGAACGCCTGGAAACGGTGAACTCCGAAGTCCAGCGCCTTTCGCGCCTGGTAGATGCCATCTTGAAGCTCTCGCGCCTGGAAAACCGTTCCGTAAGCACGAACATGCAGATCGTGAACGTGGGCGAGCTCATCCAGAGCATCGTTTCCACGCACGAGGCCTTCGTGGCCGATTCGGGTCTGGAACTGCGCTATTCGGCCGACCCCGACGTATACGTCTACGGCGATCCCGACCTTATTCGCCAGGCCACAGCAAACTTCATCTCGAATGCCGTGCGCTACACGCCCGAAGGCCACATTACCGTCACGGTGAGCAAAGGTGACGAAAACGCCGCCATCGCCGTGGCCGACACGGGCATCGGCCTTTCGCCCGAAGAAGCCAAGATGGTGTTCAGCCGCTTCTGGCGTGCCGACGCTGGGCGCAACCGCGCTCAGGGCGGTCTGGGCGTTGGCCTTTCCCTGGTGAAGGAAATTGCCGACATCCACGAAGGCTGGGTCCGCGTGGAAGGC
This sequence comes from Eggerthellaceae bacterium, assembly GCA_024691475.1. Classification (GTDB taxonomy): domain Bacteria; phylum Actinomycetota; class Coriobacteriia; order Coriobacteriales; family Eggerthellaceae; genus Denitrobacterium. The sequence goes on along the minus strand of JAILNP010000041.1, from coordinate 10,773 downwards.
GAAAAGGGCGTGGGTTCCACGTTCACCATGTACATTCCGCTCTTCAGTGAGGAGCGCGTGAAATCCTACAAGCAGCGGATGAAGCGCTCGTTCGAAGCGCATAATGAGGAAGCAGAATCCGGGGAAGAGCCCCGCTAGACCATTCTGAAAGGAAAGCACGTTCATGAACCCCATTGACATCAAGCCCGATGCACAGGGCAAGGTGCGCGATCTGTACGACCTGGGCGATAAGCTCCTGCTTGTGGCAACCGACCGCATTTCCGCGTTCGACTACATCCTTCCCGACGAGATTCCCAACAAGGGCAAGGTGCTCACACAGCTCTCGTGCTTCTGGTTCGAACTGCTTTCCGACGTGGTGGACAATCACCTCATCAGCGCCGACGTGGCCGATCTGCCCGAACAGTTCAAGCCCTGGTCCGAGTACCTTGATGGCCGCTTCATGCTCGTGCGTAAGGCCGAAATGTTCCCCGTGGAATGCATCGTGCGTGGTTACCTCACTGGTAGCGGCCTGAAGTCCTACCAGGCCGACGGCACGGTGTGCGGCATTAGCCTGCCTGCCGGCCTCACCGAAGCCTCTAAGCTTCCCGAGGCCCTGTTCACGCCTTCCACGAAGGCTGAAATCGGCGGCCACGACGAGAACATCAGCTTCGAGCAGTGCGCCAAGCTGGTGGGCGACGAAGCTGCTCAGGACCTGCGCGATCTTACGCTTGCCGTGTACACGAAGGCCGCCAACCACGCGGCAGAGCGCGGCATCATCATCGCCGATACCAAGTTCGAATTCGGCGTCATCGACGGCAAAGTCATCCTGGCCGACGAAGTGCTCACGCCCGACAGCAGCCGCTTCTGGGGTGCAGAAACGTACAAGGAAGGCGAAGTGCAGCCCAGCTTCGACAAGCAGTTCGTGCGCAACTGGCTCAACGCCAATTGGGATCGCACGGGCGAGCCGCCGCATCTGCCTGCCGACGTCATTCAGGCTACCAGCCAGAAATACACGCAGGCTTACGAGCTCATTACGGGTCGTTCGCTGTAAAATAGTCAACTTGCAGGGCCGCCGCGGGCGCAATGCCGTCGCGGCGGTTTTCTTGCAGGGTAGTTTGCAATATCCATCGAGGAGAACCCATGTCCCAGCGTAATCCCATGAACGAGCGTTATCAGAACGCCGACGAACATAAGGGCAAGACCCGTCGCAGCGCGGCATCCGCCAAGCCGGCAACCAAGGCCGCATCGAGCGTTCGCATCGAAGGCGCGAAGAAGCCCGAGAAGACGGGCCTGTTTGGCCAGAAGAAGCGCCCGCAGGAAAGCGCAGAATCTCGTGCTGCGTCGCGCGAAGAGCGTGCGCGCTACTACGATCCGGCTACGCCCGAATACAAGAAGTGGCGTCGCTACTGGTGGGTTTCCATTGCCGCTGCGCTTATCCTCACCATTCTGTCGTTCGCGCTGCAGATGTGGCTGCCCGCCGACCTGGTATGGGTGAGCTACGTTTTGCTGGGTCTGGGCTATGCGCTGCTCATCGTGTCCATTGCCATCGACGTGGTGAAGGTGCGCAAGATTCGCAAGAACTATGCTGCGAACGCTGCCGGCTCTCGTTCCAAGGAAGCCACGCGTCAGCGTAAGGCTGCCAAGGCCGCTGCGAAGAAGGCCGAGGAAGAGCGCGCTGAGCGCGAGGCTCTCGACGCTGCCAAGCGCGCTGCTGCCAAGGAAAATCGCACGAGCCCCCTGGACGGTCTGAAGGCCAAGTTTGCTAAGAAAGATTCCGCCGAATAGCGGTTTCGCTCATAGATGCATCGAGCCCGGTTCTCGCAAGCGCGAAGCCGGGCTCTTTCTTTTCTGGTCGCCCTTGACCCATCTTCTGTTTTCCCTACGCTGCGGTTTGCGCAAGGGGCGTGGCATTTGCTAGGGGCGGTATACTCTTCCCAAGTAAAGTGGCAAACGGAGGATGGTCATGAAACTCGTTTCGTGGAATGTGAATGGCCTGCGGGCGGTGGCGAAGAAGGGCTTTGCGGAGTCGTTCGAGCAGCTTGATGCCGACGTGTTTGCCCTGCAGGAAACCAAGCTGCAGGAAGGCCAGATCGACCTGGAATTCCCCGGCTATACCAGCTATTGGAGCTACGCCGATCGCAAGGGCTATTCGGGCACTGCCGTGTATTCGCGCGTCGAACCGCTCCAGGTGCTGCATAGCATGGGTCGTCCCGAGCTCGACGCCGCAGGTGAGGGGCGTATTTGCGCGCTTGAGTTCCCGGCATTCTGGTTCGTGTGCGTGTACACGCCCAATGCCAAGAACGAGCTTGCGCGCCTCGATGGGCGCATGGAATGGGACGACGCGTTCCGTGAGTTCTGCAAGGGCCTGGAAGAGGGCACCACGCCCGAAGGTCCCCATACCGCCGAGCCCAAGCCCGTTGTTATGTGCGGCGATTTCAACGTCGCTCACAACGAGATCGACCTGAAGAACCCTGGCCCCAACCGTGGCAAGGCTGGCTTTTCCGACGAGGAGCGCGAAAAGTTCACCACGCTGCTCGATGCGGGCTTCATCGACACCTTCCGCATGCTGAACCCCGACACCACGGGCGCGTATTCCTGGTGGAGCTACCGCTTCCACGCGCGCGAGAATAACGCGGGGTGGCGCATCGACTATTTCCTGGTGAGCGAGCAACTGCGCGACAAAGTGCGCATGGCGCTCATCCATTCCGATATTTATGGCAGCGACCATTGTCCCGTGTCGCTGGAACTCGACGCATAAGGAGACTACGTGAGCAACGAACTCGATATTTCGGGCAAGGCTATGGACCTGAAGAAGGTCGAGGAGGGCGTGCGCCTCATCCTCGAGGGCGTGGGCGAAGACCCGAATCGCGAGGGCCTGCTGAAGACGCCGGAGCGCGTGGCGAAGATGTACGCTGAGTGCTTTGCCGGTCTTGCCGCCGACCCGGCCGAATACTTCGAGACCACCTTCGACGAGCATCACGAGGAAATGGTCCTCGTGCGCGATATCCCGTTCTATTCCATGTGTGAGCATCACCTGGCGCCCTTCTTCGGCAAGGCGCATGTGGCGTATATCCCGGCTAGCGACGGCCGTATCTGCGGTATTTCGAAGCTCGCGCGCCTGGTGGATGCCTTTGCGCGCCGTCCGCAGGTGCAAGAGCGCCTTACCAGCCAGATTGCCGATACGCTCATCGAGCAGCTCCATCCGCAAGGCGTCATCGTGGTTATGGAGGCCGAGCATCTGTGCATGAGTATGCGCGGCGTGAAGAAGCCTGGTTCGAAGACGACGACCAGTGCCGTGCGCGGCGCGTTTGAGAAGAACCATGCCACGCGCGCCGAAGCGCTTTCCCTTATTTTCCGGTAGTAGCAGTTCAACGAAAGGAACTTGTACATGCGTTGCGTAATTTCCGTACTCGGCAAAGACCGAAGTGGCATTGTAGCCGCCGTTTCCGCGGTGTTGTCCGAATGCCATGCGAACATTGACGACATTTCCCAGACCATCCTGTCGGGTATCTTCAGCATGACCATGATGGTCACGCTCGATACCGATACGGCCGATTTCAATGAGGTTCAGGAAAAGCTCGCCGCGACTGCCGAGGAGCTTGGCGTGCAGATTACGCTGCAGCGTCAGGACGTCTTCGACTTCATGTACAAGATCTAATGTCTGCTCGCGCGGATATGGCCTCATGGGGGCCGTATAGTGCTGGCCGTGCACATGTATTCCATGCGTATGGCCAGTTCGTTTCCGGGAACGAAGCGGGGCTGTTCGTGGTCCTTGCGGGCGCGGATTGCACCGATGCCGCGCGCGAGGCGCTTGTCAAGTCCGCCCAGGCCCTTGGGTATGGCGCCGACGGCGTCACGTTCGTGAGCGTTGCTGGGCAAGAACTGTCGGGCGATGCGCTGTACGAGGTCGTCGAGGGGCTCGACCCCATTGCGCTGGTGTGCGCGGGGGAGGAAGCAGCTCGCTTGTTTTCCCAAGCGTACCGCCTTCAGGCTGCGCCTCACGCTGCGCAGCGCGTGCAGGGTAGGGAGGTCCGCCTGCTTCCGCAGATAGCCCAGAACATGGAAACGCCCCAGGGCAAGCAACTCGTTTGGCATGCGCTGAAGAGCCTGCCTCGATTGGACGCATAGCTGCCAGGCACAGATAAGCCACGAGCCCCTCCATTCCTGCCTGAGAATGGAGGGGCTCGTTCGTCTGGGGAGAAGGGTCCCAGACGGTAAAAGAGCCGCTTGCGCGGCCCCCTTACCAGACGAGAAAGCAGTAATGCTTTTGGAAGAGTGACTACACTATAAGTCATACATTATTCTCCGTCAAGAATAGATATTGAAAAAAATAATGATGTCTTGGGCAAAGGCGGGGAGACAGGGTTGTGCGACGCTCTATTCGCGTTCAGAACCGCAAAGGCTGCAAATGTGCCGAGAAAAAGAGACGCCACACGGTGTAAGAGTTTGTAGTAACGTGGTCATATTGTGCAAACCGAACTGCCAATTCTCTGCTATGGGAAAATTGGGACGTCTACAGAACTGCAATTATGCAAGGAAGGCACGTATGAACACTTCATTTGTTGCGCGTGCGGCAAGCGCTGCGGCCCTTTCGGTCGCATGCCTGTTCGGCCTGGCAGCCTGCTCTTCGTCGAGCAGCTCCAGCGACTCGGTTGCCGCCACGGTGAACGGTACGGAAATCTCCGAGCAGACCATCACCGACTACATCGAATCGTTCCGCTCTTCGCAATCCCTGGAAAGCGAAGAGGACTGGGGCAACTGGATGGCATCCTATAGCCTCGACCCCTCGAGCGTGCGTTCCGAGGTTATCGACTACTTCGTTCAGAAGGAACTGAAGGTTCAGGCTGCCGCTGAAAATGGCGTCGAGGTCACCGACGACGAAGTCAACGAGCAGGTCGAGAAGATGAAGGCGAACTACTCTTCCGACGATGCGTGGCAGCAGGCTCTTTCCTCTGCCGGCACCACCGAAGACCAGTATCGTGACAGCGTGCGTACTGCCATGCTGGAAAGCAAGCTGAAGGAAGTCGTGGTAAGCGACGAGGACATCGAGCCTACCGACGACGAGGTACTTTCCATGGTTAGCCAGTACGCTTCCGCGTTCTCGGGCGCCAAGCGTTCCTCGCACATCCTGTTCAGCAGCGACGATGAGGCTACGGCCCAGCAGGTGCTCGATCAGATCAACAATGGCGAAATTTCCTTCGAGGATGCCGCCAAGCAGTACTCCACCGATACCGCTTCTGCGGAAAACGGCGGAGATGTGGGCTGGGACCTGCTGAACTCGTTCGTTGATGCGTATCAGACGGCGCTGAGCAGCCTTGAAGCTGGCCAGGTAAGCGGTCTGGTTACCAGCGACTATGGCATCCACATCATCAAGTGCACCGAGGTGTACACGGCTCCCGACGAGGTAACGAGCCTCGACCAGGCCCCCGAGGCGCTGGTGGAGTACGTGCGCGCCATGGTGAAGAGCAGCAACTCCAGCACGGCCTACAACAACTGGCTGTCCGACTACAAGGATAAGGCCGACATCTGGACGGCCGACATGCCTTCCGGACTGCCGTACGACCTGGATATGTCGAAGTACCAGACGAGCGACAGCTCGAGCACGGATAGCACGAGCACGTCCACCGATTCCTCGAGCACCGATAGCTCTGCTACCACCGATAGCAGCAGCACCGACAGCTCGTCCACGGACGGCTCCACGAGCACCGATGCTTCGACCTCTTCGACGGACAGCGCAAGCTCTTCTAGCTCGTCTTCCTCGAGCGCCGACAGCTCCTCAAGCTCGTCGACGACCACCAATTAAGCGATACTCCATAATCGCGCTGTCAACGACCCGGGCCATCCGCCCGGGTCGTTTTTATTCAACCCAGCGGAAGCGCAGGCGAAGCCGCCCGTTTCCGCGGCACGGCCCTCGAAGTTCCCTGCCGGCGAGGAACAGAGGCGAAGCCAATTGTTCCTCGTCCGGGTACCGGCTTACGGCGGGCAAATCTAATAGGCAATCGGGAACACTCCTGCCGGCAGGCGGAACGGAGGTGAAGCCAAGCGTTCTCTTGCCGGGGCGGCGGGGTTGGCAGCAAATTTCTGTGCGGATTGTTTCTTCCGTTGTCCCAGGGGCGCAAAACTGCTACCATACCCAATTGCACCTCACGGAGGGGTGGCAGAGTGGTTGAATGCGGCGGTCTCGAAAACCGTTTTACCCGTAACCCGGGTAACGAGGGTTCGAATCCCTCCTCCTCCGCCATGGTAAACACGCAGGTCCGGCAACGGACCTGCTTTTTTATTCCCGGGGACGCGTTACGAGGGATTCGAACCGATGAGGTGAACAGCGAACTCGGATACGCCCCAAGCCCACCCGAAGAGCCTACCAGCGCGTCGCCATGCAAATGGGAGGCGCCGACGGGGCTTGCTTCTGTTTTTGCGATTGCCGTCCTGCCGGGATGCCCGCAAGGTCACTGTGAACGCCAACCAAAGCGCTATGTTCGAGATGACGCGGAGAGCGGGGCGAAGCCTCACGCTCTCCGCGTCATCTCGAACAGCGCAAGTAAAGGCATGAACCAGCGCAGCGCATGAGCGATGGTTTCGCCCCGTCGAGGGGCGAAACCGGGCGAACAGCGGAGCGGGTGACCTGAAGGGCATCCCCGGCAGGACGACGCGATCGGAATAAAAAAGCGAGCCCCTTCCGGGACTCGCTATAACATCATGGCGGAGAGATGGGGATTCCGGCGTTCGCTTCGCGAACGCCGATCCCTCCCTCGCAGGCTCGGTCGGGCGAATTCCTAAAAGCCGTCCACTGGACGGCTTTCTTAACGGAATTCCACCTCATCGGTTCGAATTCCCATAACGGGTCCCGAAAATAAAAAAGCAGGTTCATTTCTGAACCTGCTGATTAATCATGGCGGAGAGATGGGGATTCGAACCCCAGATACCCTTTTGGGGCATACACGATTTCCAATCGTGCTCCTTCGGCCAGCTCGGACATCTCTCCATAAACCGAATGGCTGCCTGTAAAGCAGCGAATACGAAGTATACAGCATTCGATGGCCGTACGGCAAATGCGTTTTTCGTCTTCGCCGTTTATTCAAAACCCCACGTGTGAAATGCCCTATACTACTAGCAGCATAGAACCCCGCACCATGTCGGGAGCCCGAAAGGAGAGGCGTTATGGCCGATAGAATCGTTGAAGATACGCTCGAGAGCATTCCCGAAATCCCCGAGCGCTTGCAGGCCGTGCTCGTCGCCTCGCTGAAGGAGGCACGTGAGCGCCTGGAAAAGGGCGAAAGCGTCGTTCCCTTCACCGCCCTTGCCGTGAAGGAGAACCTGTTCCTGGAATCACATCCTGCCGACGATACGCAGCAGTGCTTCAACCTGGCTCGTCATACCGTGCAGAACGTGCGTGGCGCCGATGCCTATGCGCTCTGCTACGACGGCTACGTGGAAACCGACGACGGCACCAAGGATGCCCTCATTGCCGAGGGTGGCATGGCGGGCGAGCCCGAGGGCTATGCCATTGGGTATCTGTACGAAGAGGCCAAAGAGGAAGGCGCCTTCCCGAAGGTGACTTCCCAGCCTGTCTACATTGGCCCTGCTCCGAACTTCATGATGCTCACGCCTGACGTGCCGGCGGAACCTGCCACGGAAGCCGAGGCGGCCGCTGCGAAGACTGGTCAAGAGTCCGCAGGTGCCGCGGAATAGCGCACGAATCGCGTCATGGCGGCTGGGGTGACCCAGCCGCCATTTTTATGCAAGCTTTTCGCGACTTTTTTAGTGTCGCGGTGTCACTGCGTTCGTTCATGCTGCAAGGCAACGTTCGGGTAACGCGCTGCAGGTTTTGTGAAAGGGCGCGTACGTGTGCTTGCGCGTGCAATATGCGTTTGTTAGTATGACGAAGCTATTCCTGCTTCGGGAAAGGAAAGAATGCCCGAAGCCGTAAGTCCACAGGAGGAGGTGAGCCGATGAAGGCTTATGAATTGCTGTATTTCGTCGCTCCGTCGATCGACGAAGAATCCCGTACCAACGTTTCCACGCGTATCGCGAACACCATCGCCGAGGGCAATGGCGTGATCGATGAGACCGAGGAGTGGGGTAAGCGCAAGCTTGCGTACGAAATCGATGGTCTGACCGAGGGTGACTACACGCTCGTCAACTTCCATGCAGAACCCGAACACATTGCAGAGCTGAATCGCGTGCTGGGCATTACCGATGCCGTGAAGCGTTTCATGATCGTGTGCCGCGCTGACCGCGACTAAGCAAATTTGTTCGGAGAGGGCTTGCCCTCTAAGCAAGGATAGGAAGAGACTATGAGCATCAATCGAGTTGTTATCAGCGGCAATCTCACGCGTGATCCCGATCTTCGCCAGACCAGCAGTGGCATGGCGGTTTTGGGCTTCGGCGTGGCGGTAAACGATCGTCGCAAGAACCCGCAGACTGGCGAGTGGGAAGACTATCCCAACTTCGTCGATTGCACCATGTTCGGTTCGCGTGCCCAGAGCATTTCCGGTTTCCTGCACAAGGGAAACAAGGTTGCCATCGAAGGTAAGCTTCGCTGGAGCCAGTGGGAACGCGATGGACAGAAGCGCAGCAAACTCGAGGTCATTGTCGACGAAATCGAATTCATGACCCCGCGTGGCGACAACGGCGGCTATAACAATGGCGGTTACAGCAACGGTGGCTACAGCCAGCCTGCTGCTGCACCTGCGCCTGCGCCCCAGCCAGCGGTGGATGCTTCGGTCTACGATGAAGACATCCCGTTCTAGGGATCACGAAAGAGGTATGTAATGTCTGATTACGTGAAGCAGCCTCGTCGTAAGTACTGCCAGTTCTGCAAGGAAAACACTGAGTACATCGACTACAAAGATACCCAGATGCTGCGTAAATATGTAACCGACCGCGGTAAAATCAAGCCTCGTCGCGTCACGGGTGCCTGCACCCAGCATCAGCGCGACATCGCGAACGCCGTGAAGCGCGCCCGCGAGATGGCTCTCATGCCGTACGCCGTGCCGTCCATCAGCGGCCGTGGCGATCGCCGCAATCGCGGTTAGTTCGAAAGGATAGCCATGAAAGTTATTTTGCTTCAAGAGCTGAAGGGGAGGGGAGTCGAAGGCGACGTCATCGAAGTTGCCGACGGTTTCGCCAACAACTTCCTGCTCCCGCAGAAGGTGGCTGTCAAGGCCACGAAGGGTAACCTGAAGCAGCTGGAAATGCGCCGTCACAACATCGCCAAGCGCGAGGAGACCCGTACGGCTACCGCCAACCAGCTGAAGGAAACCCTCGACGGCACCACCGTTCAGATCGACGCCCGCGTGGGCGAAGAGGGCCAGCTGTTCGGTTCCGTTACCGCTCAGATGATCGCCGACGCTGTGAAGGAACAGCTGGGCGTCGAGATCGACCGTCGTCTGATCGACCTGAAGGTTCAGATCAAGACGGCTGGCGAGCACGAGGCCACCGTTGCCCTGCATCGCGACATCAAGGCCACGATCAAGATGATCGTTGGCGACCCCGAGGCCATCGCTGCTGCCGCTGCCGCAGCTGGCATCATCGAGGAAGCTCCCGAGCAGGAAGCCGCTGAAGAGGAAGCTGCCGAAGAGGCCGCTGAATAGTTCAGCTAAAAAATCTTTTCCACTGTCGTAGACGGTGGAAAATGTGGAAAACCCCCGAAGGCACAGGTTATGCCAAGGGGGTTTTCCTTTGCCGTTGTGGAAAACGCTACCGCCGCATCCGACCATAAAAACGCCACTTGAACAGCGGTTATATTGGGTTGGAATCTGGTGTACTATAACGGAATCGCACGAAGAAGAAGGAACTAGGGAGCACGCATGCCCGATTACAATGAACCGCCTCTTTCGAAGGGCGGATCGAAGGAAACCCCGCATAACATCGAAGCCGAGCAATCGGTTCTTGCTGCGTGCATGCTCAATCAGGAAGCCATCGACGAGGTAGCTTCGAAGCTCATCCCCGAGAACTTCTATCGTCCCGCGCACCAGATTATCTTCCGCAGCATGTGCGAACTGCATGCGCGCAATCTGCCCATCGATCAGATTTCCCTTGCCGAGAATCTTCGTGCATCCGGCCAGCTTGAAGCAGCCGGCGGGAAGTCGTACCTGGTCGATCTGGCCGATAACACCTTTGCGCTCACGAACTGGATCATGCACACCGACGTGGTGAAGCGCACGTCCATCCTGCGCGACCTCATTCGTGCGTCGGCTCAGATCACGGCTATGGCCTACGACGCGCCCGACGATCTGAACGAGGTCGTCGAGGGCGCCGAGAAAACGCTGTTCAGCGTAACCGAGCAACGCGTGTCCTCTACGTTTTCGCCCATTACCACGCTGCTCACCGAGGCATTCGACGACATTACGAAGCTTGCCGAGCAGAAGACGCATATGGCGGGCGTGCCCACGGGCTTTACCGACGTCGACAACCTCTTCCATGGCTTCCGTGGCGGCGACTTGGTCATTCTTGCCGCTCGCCCTGGTGTTGGCAAAACGTCGTTCGCTCTGAACCTCGCCACCAATGCGGCGAAGGCCGGCTTTCCCACCACGTTCTTCTCGTTGGAAATGAGTGCGTCCCAGCTCGTCCAGCGTATCTTGTGCGCGGAAGCGCGCATCAGCTTGGAGAAGGTGCGTGGCGGCTTCCTGGGCGAATCCGATTGGCAGGCTTTGGCCGATGCCATTACCCGCCTTTCCAGCGTGGAACTCTACATCGACGATACGCCCTCGCTCTCCATTTTGGAGGCCCGCGCCAAGGCGCGCCGCGAGCTGCGCAACAAGGACAAGGGGCTCATCATCGTCGACTACC
>JAILNP010000040.1:0-10756 GCA_024691475.1 Eggerthellaceae bacterium | reverse complement strand
AAAAGCTAAAGGCGTACGCGGCGCGCCTGTACTCGCCGAATAGCAACGGAAAGGGAGTTCAATTCCTCAAGTGGACCGTGGACAATGCGGCATCACCGCGGGAAACAGCGCTCTGCATGCTCTTGTGCATGCCTCCGCGATTTGGCGGCTACGGCATACCGCTCCCCCAGCTCAACAAGCGCATCGAACTCTCGCTGAAGGAGCAGCTCGCCATTGGGAAACGCCACTTCGACTGCGACCTATATTGGCAAGGCAAACACGTCGGGATGGAATACGACAGCGCACGCTTTCACACAGAGACGGAAAAGCAAGAGCAAGACGCCGTGCGCCGCAACATGCTACAACACAAGAACATCCGCATGATCACAGCGACGCGCCTGCAAGTGAACCAAGAGGGTGCGTTCGACGAGCTCGCACATCAAGTTGCACGAGCGCTCGGGAAGCGCATTCCAGCCCCGAAACGCGAGCACATCGCCCAACGCCGAGCGCTCAGGGACACGCTTTTCAACTGGGACATCTTCCCAAGGGTCAACAACGAGGAACAGGGCGAATAAGTCGAAGTTGAAGCCATGCAAATGCGTTTGCAAACGACGCAGAGCACAACCTAGCCACAGCACGAACGCACTAGCCAGCGCGGCGACCGCAAGATGAGCAAGAAAACGCATCGCGCTCGGCTTGGCAACTTCGCGCAGACAAAGGCCAACGACGCCGCGGGCACTAACGACAGTGCGACAACGGACCATGACGCACCCGCCAGCCTGGCAAACGAAGCCAACACGCTAACGGCAGTGCGACAACGGACCCCAGAAACGCCCGCCAGTTCGGCAAACGGACCCGCGCGGGCTATCGCGAGACAACGAGGCTCTCGCGCAAAGAAAGCGCTAGTCGCCATGAACGAGCGCAATAAGATCCTGATGGGAGTGAATATCGAGCTTGGCGTAGATATGCTTGACGTGCGCCTTTACGGTGTTGCGAGAAATCACGAGCTCCTCCTCGATATAGGCGCGGTCGCGGCCCTCGGCCAGCAGCTCAAGCACCTCAAGCTCGCGGGGAGACAACCCATACTCCTCCGCCACCCCGCGGCACTTCTGGGAAAGCGGAATCACGGAGGCGGAAGCGTCGCTCACGACAGCCATTTCAGAGCGACTCGGGGTCTCGGTAACACCCTCGATGGCACTCGAAAAACTAAACGAACGCATGCCAATAAGCGCATACCCTACGACCACGAGCATAAGAGCGCATGGGACGAAAACAAACAGCCCAGGGTTGACGTCGACGAACATGTTACTCAGCATTCCGATGGCGGCGCCGACAAGCGTGCCGAAACCACCCAGGCCACGTCCCCAGGCAAACACCGCAAGGGCGTTCTTGCGATTACGGCCCGCAAGCATAATCAGGACAAGCCAAGCAACCATCTCGAACAGCGTATTACCCGTAGAAAGCAACGCATTGGCGGTCACGTACGACGTCGTGGGAGAAGCGGTGGCCAGGAAGAAGCCCGCAGCAACAAGCAAAACCGAGATCTGCACGACAAGATCGGCGCTAAAGCTCCTCTTGCAGGCCAGCGAGTAAACGGTCAGCAGGGCAACGGGGAAAACCCCAATCATGTTGGCAATGGGGACGCCGCCAACCTCGCCAAAGCGCAAGGCAAACCCAAAGGCCATCGAAAAGAGCATCAGGCAGATGAAGAACTGGCTCGCAAGCGGCAGGAAGGTCGTCGGCTGGGTAATTGCGACGTCTGCAGGCGCCTCGGACTGGGCAATCTCCAAAAGCAGAGGGCGGGCGATGCCCATCGTCAAGGCAAACGCCACAAGAGGCAAAACCAGGAAGAGCGTCACGCCCGCAACAACCGGAGCCTGCCAAACCAGCAGCTCGAGGGCAAGGCGAATCGTAAAGGCAATACCGATGCACGCCGACGCCTTTCGGGCGCTAAAGCCCGTCGACGCAAGCCCCACCATAATCGTTACCCCTGCGCGCCCCATCGCAAACAGGCACGACGAAACAACGAGCAACGGGGCATTGGACATCGCAAGCGCCGGCAACAGAGCAATCGCGCCGATGATCAGGCAGGCGGCAACCGCCACTTCGGCCACGCGCTCGAGCCTTAGCACGCGCGGCTTGAATACCGCAAGCAAGGCAACAACAACCATGAACAGCGCATTCGCCGTAACGGAAATGTCGCGCGCGAACATGAAGGTCGGATCGAAAAGCGGAAACACGACCTGATTCATAAGCCCAACGGAAAAAACGAGGCACGTCAACGCAACCGTAACGCGCCAAAAGGCGGCATCGAACAGAGCCGCCTCTACCCTTTCTTTGCTTTCAGTCGACATACTGAACTCCACACCCTCATACGTATGCATGTGACCATAGCACACAAAATCGGGTCGGCTCCCACATGGGAACCGACCCGAATAGAATCAGCTTACGCCTGACCCGTGGCGGCAAGCATGCCTGCGCGACGACCAAAGGTCATCGTGCGTCCGCATGCCAAGCCCGTGAACAGGTTCGGGTAGCTCACGGCGAACATGCCGCCCGAAGCGTCGCCGGTCATGTACAGACCCTCGATTGGCGAATCGTCTTCGCGCACCGGATGCATGTTCGTGTCGATGATGACGCCGTCCACCGTGGCAAGGAACCACGCGCCCGTGCGCACACCGTAATACGGCGGCTGATCGAGCGGGAGCATGCGATAGGACTCCTTGTTGTAGTCGGTGTCCTTGCCCGCATATGCCATCTCGTTGTAATGCTTCCACGTGGCGACCGTCTCCTCGACGGGCAGGTTCAGCATCTCGGCGAGCTCTTCCATCGTGTCGGCTCGCTGAATGAAGCCAGCCTCGATCGACTTCTCGAACATGCCCTCCATGGCCTGAATCGGCATGTTGGAAGGAGCGCCATTGTCGAACGGATACAGGCGGCAGCAACCAACCTCGTTGATCTGGCGAACCTTCTCGACATAATCGGAATCCCAGATGTCAACGTAGGTGTGATGCGGCTGCATCCATGCAGAGTGCAGCATGTAGTCGTACGGACCGGACTCGTTGCAGAAGCGCTTGCCGTTTAGGTTGATCTTCAGGAACGGCTGCTCGCCGAACCAGAACCAGTTCGCACCGTTAGCATTGGAAGCCGTGTCCTGGTTGCCCATGCCAGCCGTCTCGGTAGGACGGCAGCATGCGCGGTTGAACGTGACGGCGGCGCCCATCGGGTCCATCTTGCCGCCAACCCACAGCGCGGCCTTGATGCCGTCGCCCGTAGGGTTGCCACCGCGAGCGGGCACGGGAATGCGCAGGTCCTGGTTCCAAGGCTGACGTGCCTGCATCATTTCCAGGTTGTTGCCATAACCTCCCGTGGCGATGATGACGCCCTTGGGGGCGTTGATGCGGATGTAATGGCGATCGTTCACGTCGCGGGCGATGGCGCCCACCACGCGGTCGTTCTCGTCCTGCTCGAGCTTGATGAACTCGGTGCTCCAGCGGAACTCGGCGCCCTGCTCTTCGGCGTATTCCTTCAGGGACACGCCGAACGAGAAGTCCTTGTCGTCCTTCACCAGATCGGTCTTCTCGGGGCTGTGGCCCGTGGCATACGCCTTGTCGCGCGCCTCGGACTCGGGCGGAAGACCGCCTTCGAACCTCATGACCATGCGGCCGTCGCGTTCGACGATGTCGGTCAGCCAGTCTACACAGGCGCCGGATTCGTCGGCCCACAGCTTGATGAGGTCGTAGCGCGCAAAGCCATTGGCGTAGCGCACGATGTCCTCCATGGCTTCCATCTTGTCGATGCGGAACTGCGGAAACTCATCAAAGGAAGCAAGCTGCAGCTTGGAATCGATGGAGCCGATGTCCTCACGCGGGTTCGAAACCTTGGCGACGCGGTCGATGCCCAGCACCTTCGCGCCGTTTTCCGCAGCGGAGATAACGGCCGGCAGGCCGCCCGTGCGGCAACCGATGACCAGAACCTCGGTGTCGATGGTCTCGGTGATGTCGGCTTCGTTGATAACGGGAGCCTGGCCCAGCCACGAAGGCGTACCCGACTCGCCCGCGCTCAGGTTAGCGGCGTTCTCGGAAACCGTCTGGCTGTTACCACAGCCGGTAAGTGCGCTGGAAGCGGCCACGCCAAGAGCAGCCACGCCCGCACCCTTGAAAAAACTACGTCGAGATAGCGAGCTCATTTAACCCTCCCAGCCTTCAGGCGCGTTCAGCGCATGGCAATCGTTGCAAACCAGAACACTCGTGCTGTGCGCCTTGTGGCAGTCGCCGCACTCCAGGGCCTGGTCCTGATGGCTCGAATGAGGATTGTACTGCTCGGCATTGCCCTCGAAGCCCCAGGTGCTGTTGACCACTTCGCTCATGTCGTGGCAACCGCTGCGCGCGCAGAACTCTTCGCTTGCGAAATCCTTCGAAGGAGCAAGCCAGCCCTCTTCGTCGGTGGTGAACGCATCGCTCGTCCAGATCATGACCTCGCTCACCTGCTCGGTAAGCTTCGGCTCGTGGCAGCTCAGGCAATTCTTGCCTGCCTGCACATGATCGTAGGCAGCCATGCCCGTATGGCCCGACGTCACGCTTTCAACGTAGCGGTCCATGGGATCGTGGCAAATCGCGTTGCAGAACGTGGGCGACTCATGCCACACGCCGAACCCGATTCCCAGCACGATGATTACGGCAACGATCACACCGGGGATAACCCACTTGTTGCGTTTCGAAGCCATCGACGGCTGACCCTCCAGCGCACCGTCGGTCGTCTGCTCCTGTTGCGCAGACGTGTCCTTTTCCGCCATCAGCTCTCCTTCCACTCTTGCTGACTTAACGGTGCGACAGATATTGCTACTCCCCCGCTCACCCGCCTAGTACCCCCGTGGGGTAATTCTTGCGTTTGCGCAGGTCATAGCCACGTGATTACCCAAGGGGGTAAGGGCTGAAGAGCAAGGGGGAATGCGGAAAGGCATAGCCCATGGAAAGCGAATGCCGCCAAACAACGCGCAAAAAAGCGCCATAACCGCGTATAGGTCATGGCGCAGAGCGTGGAATAGCGGAACGCAAAACGACGATGAGCAATCACGGCAAATGGCGCGGATGGTCCAGCAACTCGCGCATTCGCTCTTGGCCATCTATCGCCTCCTGAAGGCGCTTGCGATAGTACGTCTGCCCCTGGGCTATGTCAGCGCGTAAACCTCTTTCGGCCAACTGATATAGCTCGAAAGCTAGCGTAGGATTGAACTCGATCCCCACATCCTCGTACTCGGAAGAGGAAACAAGCCTTGCAATGCGAATGGCAGCCTGCGCTTGCATCTCAATGGTCTCGGACTGCTCAAGGCATTTTTCGTACAGCAGATAGGCCGCGCGCATATCTTTTTTGACGGCGCCGCCCCGGCTGTACATATCGCCGAGCTTGTAGAGCGCTTCGGGGGCGTCGTATGCGGCAGAAGCTTTTGCGTACTGCATAAACGCTTTCAAGTAATCACGTTCGCCCGTCCGACCATATTCGTATATGTAGCCTAGATTTATCATCGCCTGAACAGCACCTTGCGACTCCGCTAGCTCGTAGAGCTCCTTCGCCTTCTCATAATCCTGGTCGACTACTTCGCCCGAATAGTACATAGCGCCAAGCATATTCGCACATGCACCATCATGGCAGGCAACACCATATTCGCATCCCATTACAACAAGCTTGGCAAACGTCTCATCGTCGTAAGATGCATAGACAAACGCATAATCAGACGCCAAGGATGAGATAAAGGAGCATGGGTCGTTGTTGAGCAGATCACTCGCAAGCTGCGCGCAGGCATCAGCGAGAGTCTCATCGTCGGTGAAGGGGGTATAATCGACGCCCTCTTCACCTTTCTCCCAGAAGCGAGAAAGGTTTTCCAACCAAGCATAATCGCTCTCGCTGAAATGGTCTTTAGCCAGCAGAGGCAATTCCATCTGGGTCATCGCCGCCTCCTTAACGCGCGTCTTCGCTCACGCCAATAATAGACAAAAGACCGCTCCAAAACGACTCGAAAGAATAGGGGCAGTCATTCGATCCCCAGCTTTCGAAAACTCCTCCTTCGGCAAAACGAATCGTCAGATCCCAGTGCCAGCCATCGAACATGGGGCAATAATACGCATTGTCCCACGAGAGAACGTCGCATCGCCATAGTAAACCAAAAAGCCGATTCCGCTCCGCCACTCCAACGGAAACGCTCTTCGCAAGTTGGGGTTCGCCCATATAATTGCAGCGCGTATACGACAGCAGCCTTCCGTCCCACTCCACCACCACACCACCAGGCGCAGACCGAGCGGCATTACGGTAGACCCGCAGATAGGCAATCTCATCATGGGATTGCATGGGACAACCCCCAAACTCAGCCACGGGAATCACTACCTATTATCGACAACATACACGCCAACGAGCACCTGCTCGTAGGGCGCCGCCTCGGGGTCGACCTGAAGCACGCGCGCCTCGAAAACGGCCTTGTGGCCATAGAACGCCAGGACGGAAAGCAAGCCATTGTCGACGCGCGGCACAAACCCGAGCTTCGTCTTCTTGTAGCGCAGCTCGATGGCATTGGGGTCGAACGGATTGTCGGGAGCGGGAACCAGCTTCAGCTTCGTGCCCGGCTTGAGCTTGTCAAGCACGAGCGCTCCGTCGTAGTACCGAAATCCCGCAACATAGAACGATTTGAAAAGCTTCGAGGGCTCGTACATTGCTATCTCCTTCGCCTCGTGGATGATAGCTTGCACGATACGCTCTTGCGGATAGGCGCCCGTCCCGCAATTGGGACAGGCGACGTCTTTGCTAAAGCGCATGATCCGACAGCTACAGCGGCAATCGATACCAACGCCGAAACGCACAACCCGCCCAGAACGCTAGTGGGAAAACGAGGAGACAACGACGACCAGCAACAAGATCACGCCAAACAACGCTAGAAGAAAGAGTGTCATCGCAAGACAGCCCCGGGCACACCCACCGCAACCGGCGGGCTCGGAGTCCTCCCCGTCTCGCAGGAGGTCATACATGGCTCCGTCGGGGATGTTGGACACAAAGGCTCTGTTGCTTCCGTCGTTCATGCTCGCATTATAAGCCCAGCAACGCATACGCAACGCTTACCGCGCCGCCTTCCGTGAAATAGGTCTGCGATGATACCATTTGCGCATCCGCAACAGGGAGCGGAATCGCTGCCCACCGAACAGGCAGCACGCCGTCAGACAACGGCAAGGAGGGAACCATGAAACTACTCGAAAAGGCAACTGCACTTGTCCTCGTTCTGGCAATGGCCACGACGCTCGCGGCATGCAACGGCACTACCAGTTCAACAAGCACGGACACCAGCGCATCAACCGATAGCAACCTTGCGGGAAAGCCCTGGGTCACCACGAACCTGCAGGGCAACCTGCCAAGCGAGCAACCCAGCGCGAAGGACGACGTGTATGCACACTACGCCTACGATTACCTCTCGAGCCACCAGGAAAACCCCAGCTCGGCAATAACGGACCACGCGGGCGAATTGCAAACCGCAATCACCTCCCTGGTCAAAAGCGAATCCGCAACCGGCCACGACATCGAACAGCTGCGCATCCTCTACAACCAGGCAGCCGACACGGAAGCGCTGCAGGCTGCGGGAATCTCGGAAATCCAGCCCTATCTCGACCGCATCGATGCGGTTACCTCAATCGACGAAATGAACGCACTCATCACGAGCAGCGACTTCCCCTTCGACCCGTTCATCCAGGCAAACATTTCCACCAAAGACACGCGCACCACGAACATCGTCGCCATTAACCCGAATCTCGTTCTATGCGACGTCCTCACCGATGGCGGCACGTACTACCAGGAATCCGACGACCAGCAAACCCAGCAAAGCCTGGACAGCGTCATGCAAACGCTCGCCATATACCCTGCGATCGACTTCATGAGCGCGGGAATGGAGCAGCAGGACGCGGGAGCGGCAGCCTCGACGATCGTCGCCTTCGAAAAGGCCCACGGCAAATACGTCGACAGCCCCAGCACATACGTCATGGCCGACTACGGCGCAATGGCGGACGCGGCGCGCGATAGCTATTGCACGCTCGACGAAATGTGCGACCTTTCGCAAAACTTCCCCTTGCGCGCCGTCATCGACAAGATGGGCAAAGGCACCTCCGAAACGTACGTCGTCACGAAGAAATGGCTCACAGCCTTCGATGGCATGTGGACCGCCGATAACCTCGACGCCATCAAGACGGTAGCCAAGGGAGCGATTCTCAGGGAAACGCGTGCCTACCGCGACCCAAGCACCATGAACGAAGTGCTCGCACAGTACGAAGCAACCGTCCCCGACGCCGACACCTTCGCCTATGCCGCATGCACGAACATCAACACGCTTGCCAACGTCGCCGCCGCTGCATACGTTGAAAGCACGCTTGGTACCCAGGCGAAGACGCGCCTTGACGACCTTGCCCAAAACCTCGTAAACGAATACAAGGACCTCGCCAACAGCACCTCGTGGATGAGCGAGGAATCCAAGCAGCGCGTCATCGAGAAGCTCGACAATATGACTCTCAACGTATTGGAGCCCACGGGCGGATACTACGATTACAGCGGGCTAAGCCTCACCCCCACCGACCAGGGAGGAACGCTCTTCTCCAACTACCTGAAATGCAAGCAATACCGCGAGGAATGCGACAACAAGCTCATCGGGCAGCCCACCGTGGCGGCATCGCCGTGGTTCGCGATCAGCCCCACCACAAATAACGCATTCTACGATTCCACAAGTAACTCCATCAACATCTTCCCCGGCTTCATAACGAGCCTCATCTATTCCGACGACATGATCGAATCCGAGCTGATAGGCACCGCCGGCTGGACCATCGCGCACGAAATCAGCCACGGCTTCGACTACATGGGCTCGCAGCTTGACGCATACGGAACGCCCAGCCCCGTCTACGCGGAAGGCGACATCGACAAATTCGTGCTGAAATCCTCGACGCTCGCCCTGCGCTACTCGCAAATCGAAATCACACCGGGCCAGATGGTATCTGGCGACATGGTCGCCGCGGAGGCAACCGCCGATCTATGCGGCGTGCAGGCATGCCTTGACCTCGCTTCGAAAACCGAAGGGTTCAACTACGACGAATACTTCGCAACCATTTCGAACATGTGGGCAAGCGTCCTCTCCCCGAACGCAATGCAGCAGGCCGCTCTCGATACCCATCCGCTTAGCGCCCTGCGTGTCAACGTGAGCCTCCAAATGCTCGATGCAACGTACGACCATCTTGGAATAGCCGAGGGCGATGGGATGTACCTTGCGCCAGAGGAACGCGTGGTCATCTGGGGCGAGAAGGCATAGGGGAACACGCGAGGGCCGCAGGGGCAAGGCGGGCGGAACCAGCAAGCCCCTGCCGGCTTTCCGAACAAGCGAAACAGGAGGGTCAGCCATGAAGCCAAAGCTAGCGATTGCAATACTCTGCGTTGCGGTGTGCGCGATGCTCGCCGGATGCGGAGGCAATGCCGCCTCGACGTCGAGCTCCCCTCAGTCGACACAACCCTCGTCAACCGCATCGAGCACCACCCAACAATCCCAGGGAATCGACTACCTCGCCCTGGTGAACAAGCTCAACGCCCTGCCCGACGGCTGGGAAGACGCCCTCGAAACCGTGCACTTCACCAACACGGTGGGCGACGACGTCGAAGTCGAGAAGAAGGCCTACGACGCCTACCTGGAGCTGAAGGCAGACCTCGAGAAGGAAGGCGTGCACGTTGACCTTGACTCGGCACGACGCAGCGTGGCCGAGCAGGAACGCATCATGGCCGACTTCACCGAAAAGTATGGCGCCGACTACGCAAAGAAGACCGTGGCCACGCCGGGATACTCCGAACATCACACCGGCCTCGCGCTCGACCTGTACCTGATCGTCGACGGCCAGGACGTCACCGAGAACGAGGACATGGTGCAGTATCCCGAAATCTGGCAGAAGATACACGCCAAGCTCGCTGAGCACGGCTTCATCCTGCGCTACCTGGAAGGCGACGAGCACATCACGGGCTACGGCTACGAGCCCTGGCACATCCGCTACGTAGACGATGCAGCCATCGCGAAGGAAATCACGGAACAGGGCATCACCTTCGAGGAATACAAGGCTGGCAAGGTCGCTCCCGAAGTGTCCTACGACTTCGGCAGCTCCAGCCTCTACACCCGCGAGGAACTCGAAGAAGCTGCCGTTCAGGCTAAATGCGAATTCGCCACGTTCGCGGGCTGCGAGCTGCATTCCCTGCGCTACGCCGGCGACGCATGCAGCACGCCCGAGAATCTTGCCTGGCTGAACAGCCTGGACGAGGGCAAGAACTATACGCAGGTCTGCGAACTCGTTTCCGACTTCCACTCCCCCACGAGCAGCACCGAACCAACCGCCTGGAACCTAGACACGGAGTACACCGACTACCAGTGGTGGCTTGCCCGCACGAGCGACGGCGGATGGCAGCTCCTCTCGTACGGATACTAGCCCGCAGCTCATGGGACCCCATACCGCGGCAGCCCCAACACGGCAGACGCACTCTCCGCCCGAAAGCCTACGTTCGCCCCACTGGGGCGAACGCTTAACGGCTTTCGCCCTCTCGGGGTTCGATCCTCCTATGCGCTGGAGAATTCCGCTCAGGGTGCCCCAGATAACCCCGCCGCGAGGCCGTAGCGTACTGACGCTACGTAAGGCCGAGCGCAAGGGGCTAGGTGGGGTGCACTGTGCGGAATAACGAAAAGGGACCCATGAAATGGGTCCCTTTGAGTGTTTGGTGGAGCATAGGG
>JAILNP010000003.1:0-5678 GCA_024691475.1 Eggerthellaceae bacterium | reverse complement strand
AACAGCGCCAAGTGGTTCTGGGCTGCCATCGGCTATGAGTGCGGTCTGGCTTACGTCGTTGCGCTCGTCATCTTCCAGCTGGCTGGCCTGGCAACGGGTGAGGCTACGTTCGGCGTGGGCACCGTCATCGCCATCGCGTTGGTTGCTGCGGGTGTCTATCTGCTGGTTCGCCCGAACAAGAACGTGAACGACACGATTCGCCTGTCGGTAAACGAGCAGGCTGCTTAATAGGTTTGTTGGCCCCGTCGCCGTCGTGGCGGCGGGGCGTGTTTGGGGGAGCGCATTCGAACGAGCGCGCTCCCCATTGCGAAAGGAGGTGCGCTCGATGAGCGTGGGAACCATCATCACCCTGGTCATCGTGGCCCTCATTGCCATTCCCGGCATTCGCGCCATCGTGAAGATGTTTAGTGGCAAGGGCAGCGCCTGCAGTGATTGCAAGGGATGCTCGAGCGGAAGTTGCCCGTCATGCGACACCGCCGAGCGCATGCTCGAAGATGTCGAGAAGGCCGAACGGCACTCTTGCCGCCATTAGCGTGTAAAGGGTTTTTCTAGGGGTGGATATCCAGTGGTTTCACGGGTAACTTCGATTGCGAAGAAGCCGGCAACGCCGGAAATACGGCATTCGGTTATAGGCCCAGGTGGCTCGGGCATTGGCGCATTGCGCGGATACGAGCTCTTTTCGGGCGTGCAGGTTGCCACGGTCGATGTCCACTCCTCTGCCTGCGATTTTCGCTCCTCGCGCAATCATGATGAGGGCGAGTTCATCATCTGCTATTGCCAGCGTGGTTCGCTGGAATACAAATGTGACGATGGGCTTACGCGCAATATTGCCTCGGGCGAAACGTTCATCATTCGCATCGGCGCCATCGGCCAGGCGCATTGCCGCGTGCCCCACGGCACGTTCCATGGCATCGGCGTGCTCGTCTCGCCGGCGCTTCTTAGCTCGCCCGCTCGCAAGATCGCCGATCTGTCATTCGAGCTCGACCTCGAATTGTTCTTCGAAATGCTTTCGGGCATGGGCGATTTCTTCGGCGTTCCGTGCGATCCTGCGCTTTCCCACATCTTCGCGGAGCTCTACGAAATGCTTCCGCCGAAAGACATGGGCCATATGCGCTTGAAGACCATCGAGCTGGTCCTGCTGGTGGTGCGTATCCTGCAGGGCGACCGTCGCGTGCGTCTGAGCGGGGAAGAGTCCACCAATCGTCGTGCGTCCGTGGCGTATCAGGCGCAGGAAATCATGATGCGCGACATCACGCGCCAGGCCACCATCACCGAGCTTGCGCGCGAATGCCATACGTCGCCCACCGTGTTGAAGGAATCGTTCAAGCAGGTATTTGGCGTGCCCGTGTACACGTGGTACCGCACGTTCCGCATTCATCGCGCATGCGAGCTGCTGAAGGATCGCCGCGACGATTCCATTGCCGCCATCGCCGCCGAGGTGGGCTATGCGAACCCCTCGAAGTTCGCCAAGGCCTTTTCCGACTGCATGGGCACGACGCCCTACATTTGGCGCGAGAACTTGAATCGCACGAACGAAAAGTAACTGCGTTGCCACTTCGGCAACGAAAAAGGCCAGAAGGCGTCTGCTTCCTGGCCTTTCTTGTAGATGCGTTGCAGCCTTTATGCCTGCGGATGGTTCTTGTCCATGTAGCTCTTCAGGCAATTGAACGTTTCGTCGCTGATGTAGTGCTCGACGCGGCAGGCGTCGTCGACGGCGGTTTCCTCGCTGACGCCGATGGCGCGGAAGAAGCCCGAGAGCACAACGTGACGCTCGTAGATCTTCACGGCCACTTCGCGGCCAGCGTCGGTGAGCGTAATACCGCCCGCTTCGTTCAGCGTTACGTATCCGGCGTCGCGCAGCTTGCCCATCCATTCGCTGATGGTGGGCTTCGAATAGCCCATACGCTGGGCGATGTCGACGGCGCGTACGCGGTCGAGCTCTTCTTCCAGGTTCAGGATGGTTTCAAGGTACATCTCGGCGGATTCGTGCAGAACCAGGGGCATGGTTACCTCTTTCCAGTGAATAGAGAAGCACGGCTTTGGGGCGGTGCCCTATGCCCGTGCGTATGATTTTAGAGTAGCTTACCACGTTTTTCGTAGGGGGCTACCTATTGGACGATTGCGGGTTGGAAACAATCAATGCGCCGCTCGCATTGGGGTGCGCTGCCCCGTAAAATGGCGGCTCTGCGATGCTAAACCCCACTTCGGAGTGAGGGAAGGCTAATATTTACGAATTAGCCACGGAACCGCGTCCGTTCGGATTCTTTCGAGCTCATTGGGGTGGAAGGCCCTCGTTTCGCATGCGATACTTAATTCGTCTATACATGTAAGGGGCGTTCGTCCCGTTATTCGAAAGAGGTTCTCATATGTGGAAGAAAGTGGCTTGCTTTGCCGGTGGCATGGTTGCAACGGGCGTTTTGAAGGTCATTTCGCAGAGCAAGACGACGCGCGAACTTGCTTCCAAGGGCGTTGCCAAGGCCATGGTCCTGAACGATAACATCCAGGCAGTCACCCAGGACATCATGGATGATGCCGAGGACATTCGCGCCGAAGCTGCGCGTCAGCGCCGCATCGACGAGGGCGTTGCCGAGCGCCTGGCCGAGCTTGAGGGTGGCATTCGCGACGAGGTGACTGCCCAGGTAGACGGCAAAGCCGAATAGCAATGAAATATAGCGTCAAGCAGGACATCCCTGGCAGGTTGCGCGTGCGCCTGGCTGCTTCGGGGCTGAAGACCGAAGAAGCCTACGGCATTACCGAAACGATCAGGGGCGTTCGCGGGGTCCTCGACGTGAAGGTGCGCGCTGCGAATGCCAGCGTGCTCGTTACGTACGCCCCGGGCGATACCGCCGCACGTGATGCGGCTCTTGCCGCCTTGGGCGATCTTTCCATTCTGGCCATTCCCGAGCCCATTGCCGACGACGCCCAGCTTGACATGGTGCGCGAGGACAATGATTTCAAGCGCCGCATCGTGGGCATGGTTGCGTTCCGCCTGATGCGGCGCTTTTTGCTGCCCGCGCCTGTTCGAGCGGTTATCACCGTTGTCTCGGCTGCGGTGTTCGTCGTGCGCGGTCTGCGTGCGCTCTTGCGTGGGCGCCTCACGGTTGAAGTGCTCGATGCCACGGCCATCGTCACGGCGCTTCTGCAGCGCCAGTTCAATTCCGCAGCGAATATCATGTTCCTGCTGCGCATTTCCGATGTCATGGAAGAGCATGTGAATGCCCGTACGCGTATTGCCCTGCAGGAGAGCCTGCTCACCAGGGCGGAAACGGTGTGGGGCGTGCGCGAGGACGGCACGGAAGAAGAGTTGTGCCTGGAAAGCGTTCATGTGGGCCAGCTTCTGCGCGTGCGTACGGGCTCGTCGGTTCCCGTGGACGGCACCGTGGTTTCCGGCAATGCGGAAATCAATGAGGCATCCATGACGGGTGAATCCGCCGTGGTTCACAAGCGTGATGGCTCCACGGTGTTCGCGGGCACAATCGTGGAAGACGGCTCCATCGTCATTCGCGTCGACGCGCTTCCCGGCTCGTCGCGCATCGACCAGATCGTGCGCATGGTGGAAGAGTCGTCCGAGCTCAAGGCGGGGGTGCAGAGCCGTGCGGAGCGTCTTTCCGACAACCTGGTGCCCTTTGCGTTCCTGGCGTTTTTCGGCATCTTGGCCGTTACGCGCAACATCACGAAGGCCACGAGCGTGCTCATGGTCGATTATTCGTGCGCCATCAAGCTCTCTACGCCCGTGGCCGTTATGAGCGCCATGCGCGAAGCTTCCAGCCGGGGCTGCGTGGTGAAGGGTGGCAAGTTCCTGGAATCTATGGCCGCGGCCGACGTGGTCGTGTTCGACAAGACGGGTACCCTTACCCAGGCTGCGCCCCAGGTTGAAAAGGTCATTACCATGAATGGCGAAAGCGAGGACGAGCTGCTCGCCATTGCTGCCTGCCTGGAGGAACATTTCCCCCATAGCCTGGCACGCGCCATCGTAAACGAGGCGAAGGCGCGTGGCCTCCATCATGAAGACGAGCACCATACCGAAGTGGAATACCTGGTTGCCCATGGCATCGTTTCCTCTATCGACGGCAAGGAAGCCCTGGTGGGAAGCGCTCATTTCGTGTTCGAGGACCGCGGAGTCGAACGCCCCCAGGGGTTGCGCGAACGTCTTGAGCGGGAAGCGCCCACGGCCTCCACGGTGTTCTTGGCTATCGATGGCGTGCTGAAGGCCGCCATTTGCGTTGCCGACCCCATCCGCCCCGAGGCCGCCCAGGTCATCGCCCAGTTGCGCGCCTTGGGAGTGAAGCGTACGGTTATGCTCACGGGCGATTCCGAGATTTGCGCCCGCGCCATTGCCGACGCTGCGGGTATCGACGAATACCATGCCCAGGTTTTGCCCGAAGACAAGGCGAGTTACGTAGAGGCGCTGAAGGAAAGCGGGCATCGGGTCATTATGGTGGGCGATGGCATCAACGATTCGCCTGCCCTAGCTGCGGCGAACGTTTCCGTTGCGCTCGACGACGCAAGTGATATCGCCCGGGCTGTGGCCGATATTACGGTTACGAACTGCCAGTTGGAATCGCTCGTTGTCATGCGCTCCCTGTCGCAGCTTCTCATGAGCCGCATCAACAACGACTATCGCTTCATCGTGGGGTTCAATACGGCGCTCATCGTTCTGGGCGTTGCGGGTATAATTGCCCCAACGCTTGCAGCGTATCTGCACAACATTTCAACGGTGGCGGTAACGGCACGAAACACCACTCCGTTATTGCCGGATAGTCAGGGGGTCTCGCATGAGGTTGCATAAGTTCTTTGGCCTGGCATCGGCGGTTTGCATGCTTTTGGCCATCTACACCGGATATAACAAGAATTAGCGACTATCGCATCGTTGTTCGTGGGGCTCGCCAGTTGGTCGGGCCCTACGTTTGTTGTAAGGTAGCGTACGTGCAAGATGCCGCGAGGAAACGAAGGAGGGCGGGGCATGGCTGCAGAGAGCGATTCAAAGCGCGTTTCCGCGTCGCGCGAAGATTACCTAGAGGCTATCGTTGAGCTGGGCGGAACGCCGAAGCAACCCATTCGCCCCGTGGATGTCGCGTCCAAGCTGGGCGTTTCCAAGGCGTCCGTAACCAAGGCCGTGGCCAGCCTGAAGGAAGCGGGCATGCTCGATCAGCCCTATTACGGCGATATCACGCTTACGAGCGATGGGTACGAATATGGTAGCAAGGTTCTGGAACGCCATACCATGCTCTATGAGTTCCTCCACGACGTGCTGGGCGTTCCGGCCGAACGAGCCGATGACGAAGCCTGCCTGATCGAGCACGACATCAGCGATGGCACCGCCGAGGCCTGGATCGCCTATATGAGGAACGCGAAGCGCGCAAAGTAATGTGCGCCAGCGTGCGAATGCATGGGGCATTCGCTTCTTTTGCCATTCATGCAGTCTTTCGTGTGGTAGAATGCGAACAAACGTTTGGTATCTACGACACGAAGGAGGCTTGGTGGAGCGGCGCGTCATTCTCGGAATCGATCCTGGTCTTGCTCACACGGGCTGGGGCGTCATCGCTCAGCGTGGCGGCAAGCTTGAATGCCTCTCGTATGGCTGCGTTGCCACGCCCTCGTCGCAGGCGCTTTCCGAACGTTTGCTCACGATATACCAGCAGATAGGCGCGGTGGCCGAACGTTTCGCACCCACCTGC
>JAILNP010000183.1:0-9425 GCA_024691475.1 Eggerthellaceae bacterium | reverse complement strand
CCGCACGCACTATGAGGTGCGTCTGCCGCGCCCCAGCCTGGGCGGCAAGAGCGTGCAGGATGCCATGCTGGCTCCCACGCGCATCTACGTGAAGCAGGTTCGCGCTGCCGTGGAGGCAAATCCCGGTGCCGTGCATGCGCTGGCCCACATCACGGGTGGCGGCATCACCGAGAACCTGAATCGTGCTCTTTCCAGCAACGTTGATGCTCTGGTGAAGGTGGGCACGTGGGATATGGAGCCTATCATCCCGTTCGTGTGCCGTGCCGCGAAGCTCGACGAGACCGAAGCGCTCAAGACGTTCAACATGGGTCTGGGCATGGTTCTTATCGTCGAGGCCGACCAGGCCGACGCCGTGAAGGCGTCGCTGGAAGCTGCCGGCGAGCGCGTGTTCCGCGTGGGCGAAATCGTGGAAGGTACGGGCGTCGTTCAATACGAGAACAAGGGGGCCCTGTTCCCCGAGCTGCCTTCCGATGAAGAGCAGCCTTCTGCGCCGGGCGCGCCTTCCCCCGAAGAGCGCACGAGCCAGCGCGATACGTTCTACGAAAAGGAAGATGGGGAATAGCCATGTCCGAACCCCTGAAGATTGGCGTTCTCATTAGCGGAAGCGGTACGAATCTGCAGGCAATCATCGACGAGATTGCTGCTGGCCGCCTGAACGTGCAGGTCGTGAAGGTTATTTCCTCGCGTCCCGATGCGTATGGCCTGAAGCGTGCCGCCGAGGCCGGCATCCCCACGGTGTCGCTGAATCGCGACGTGTACGCCGACCGCGCTGTCGCCGATTCGCTCATCGTTTCGGAATTCCGCAACGCAGGGGCCGAATACGTGGTCATGGCTGGCTACATGCGCATGCTTGGCCCCATCGTGCTCGACGCATTCCCCGACCGCGTGCTGAACTTGCATCCCGCATTGCTGCCCAGCTTCAAGGGCGCGCATGCCATCCAGGATGCGTTCGACGCGGGAGTGAAGGTTACGGGCGTTACGGTTCATTTCGCGAATGCGGAATACGACAAGGGCCCCATCATTGCGCAGCGTGCCGTTCCCGTGCGTGAAGACGATACGGTCGACACTTTGGAAGAGCGCATTCACGAAGTGGAGCATGAGTTGTATCCCTGGGTGCTTGCGCATCTGGCCGCAGGCGATATTACGGTTGCCGAAGACCGCAAGGTGCATATCGCGAACGCGTAGGCGCTTCGCTTCTCGCATCGCTTCGGGCGGTGGGGCATGGCCATTCGGCTACGCCCTGCCGCCTTTTTCTTTTCTTGCTTGACGTGGCGCCGGGAATGTTTATCCTTCAACAGGAATAGTAATTCTGCGAGGAGGTACGTTATGCGTGAAGAGGCGTTGCTGCAGATTATCGAAGCGTTGCAAGCGGGCAGGGTGCCGCAGCTTGGCGTGGAGGATTTCCCGTGCTTTGGCGCGCAGGCCACTCAGGGCAATCCGCATATTGCGCCGCAGACCGCCCAGGACATTGCCCAGGGGCTTACCGCGGCCGACATCCCCACGTTCGAGCGCGCGCTTGCCGCCATGCATGAGGGCGAGCTTGCCTGGCTTGGCTTCAAGGTGGTCTACGACGGCGCTGCTGCCCAGGAGAACACCGACAACAACGTGACGAAGAAGTACGGTGAGGTGGGCTCTGCCACGGCGCAGGGCGGCGTATTCTTCTGCAGCGATGCGAAGGAGATTGTGGCTTCGTGGGAATACTCCCCGCGTGATACCTTCCAGATGAAGGACGTCACGCGTGGCCCTTCCATGCATACCGAGCAGTTCGAGGGGCTTACCTGGTGTTCCGTGCCCCTGTTTGGCAGCGTGCGCGTGTGGCTGCTGGGTGCCAGTGACGTGGCCTCTGAAGTGGCCGCGCTTGCCGACCATGTGGGCTTCCAGGTCACGGTCGTCGACGACGATGCCGCCTACCTGAACGAGGAGCGTTTTCCGCTTGCTCAGCGCATCCTGGTTGGCGACTTCAGCGAGCTCGATGGCATCGATGCTGCGTCCTCCGATTACGTGTGCGTGCTCACGCGCGGCCATATGCACGACCCCGAAGGTTGCCTGTGGGCCACGCGCCATAACGCGCATTACGTGGGCATGATGGGGTGCGCCGGCAAGAACAATACCGTGTACGAGCTGTGCGCCCAGAACGGCATGACCGATGCCCAGTGGGAGAGCGTCAAGCGCCCCATCGGCCTGAAATTCGGTGCGAAGACCCCGGCCGAGTTAGCCATCGCTATCGTGGCGGAGCTCGTGGACGTGCGCTATCGCGAGCGCTACAGCGAAGAGGCACGCAACAAGCACGAGGCGAGCCTGGGTCGCTAGGCAGGGCATTTATACGTGCATGAAAAAGGCCGCTCCGAATGAACTAGACCCCAAAGGTTGGACGGTTAATAAAAGTTCTCAAGCGGCCCTTATGGAATGACCCCGGTACTGCACTGGGGTCATTCCTTTTAGGCAGATCTGGTAGCGCCGCGTGTTCCAGTAGACGATGTAGGCTTCGAGCTCGGCCTTGAAGGATTCGAACGAGTCGAACCGCCTGCCGCGGTAGAACTCGTCCTTCATGTGGCCGAAGAAGCCCTCCATGCAGGCGTTGTCCAGGCAGGTCGCCTTCCTCGACATGCTCTGCTCGATGCCGAGCTCCGCGAGCTTCAGCTGGTACGATCTCTGCTGGTATTGCCATCCTTGGTCGGAGTGCAGCAACGCCGGGCCGTCGAGCCTGGGCTCGAGCATCGCCATCATCTCGTTCACCTGCGCCATGTTCGGGTGCTCCGACACCGACCAGGCGACGATCTCGTTGTTGTGCAGGTCCATGACCGGCGACAGATAGGCCTTGCCCCAGGGTTGGCGGAACTCGGTGACGTCGGTGACGAGCTTGCGCATGGGCGCGTCCGAGGAGAAGTCCCTGTCCAGGACGTTGCGGGCGACCTTGCCCTGTTCGCCCCTGTAGGAGCTGTACCTTTTCCTCCTGATCTTGCAGAAGAGCCCCTCCTCGCGCATGAGCCGCAACACGGTCTTGCCGGATATGCAGAGGCCCTGCTCGTTGCGCAGCGCGAGCGCGACCTGGCGGTAGCCCATGCCGTTGGCCGTGCGGGAGAAGATCTCCCTGATTAGGGGGCGAACGTCAGCGTAACGGTCTGGCTCGGGGCTCTTCCCGCCGGCGTAGCGGTAGTACGTCGACCTGGCCAGCCCCAGCTTCCCGAGGACCAGGCCGAGCGGGTGTTCGCGCCTCAGCGAGTCGGCTATCTCGGCTTTCGCCCGTCCGCCAAGGCGTTTATTCGTTTTTGGATTTCGAGCTCCAGCTCCAGCTCGCGCACGCGTGCCTCGAGCTCTTCCTCGCGGCTGGCGTAGACGGGCTTCTCGGGTTTCGGCCTCCTGCCCTTGGGCTTGGGAAGCAGCGCTTCGGGGCCGCCTTCCCGATAGGCGCGGCACCAGCTTTCGAGCGGCGTGAGCGACGCGATACCGTACTTGGCCATCACGTCCGGCTTGGCCATACCGTTCTCCACGACGTCCCTAGCTGCAGCAACCTTGAGCTCGTGGCTGTACTTCTTGTGGGTGGTCACGAATAGGGCCTCCTTTCCGAGCGCCCTGTAAGTGTACAGCCATTTCTCCGCCGTCTTGACGGGCAACCCGAGCCTGCGCGCCGCCGCCTTCTCGCCGAAACCGGCGTCGAACAACGCCACGGCCTCTTTCCTTAGCTCCAATCCATATTTCATACCGGCTCCCTAAAAAGTTGGACTGGAAACTTTTGTTTCCAGTCCAACTATCGGGGTTCACTTCACTTGCGCGAACCGCCCTTCGAATGCATTGTCGAATTCGACTTATGCCTTCATGCTCTGACCGCCATTGCTGTGGCACTCGCCGCAGGTATCCACCTGCGAAGCATGGCCCTTATGGCACTCGTTGCAGTTCATCTCACCATGCGGCTGAGAATGCGGGTTGTAGGCACCCAGACCAGCCGTCTTCTCGGCAAGAGCCTCGTAGCTATCGCCATGGCACGAGAGGCAGGTCTCGTTGTCCACGTAATAGCGATCGGCAAGGCCCAGGTTGTCGGTGTTGCCCGTAAGCTGGGAGCCCAGCTCGGCCAGCTGCACATCGAGCTCAGCCTTGTGGCAATCGAGGCAGGTCACATTTGCACCTGCATGCAGGTGCGCAAGACCGGCACCTTCGGAAGCATCCGTGCCCTCGTAGTTGGCAAGATGCTCGCCCATGCTGTCATGGCACACCGTACCGCAGAAGGAAGGCGTGTTATGCCACGCGAAAGCGCCAATGCCAGCGATGATCACGACGGCAACGATAACGCCCGCCACGATGCCCTTCTTATGAACCTTCTTCTGAGGCTGCTCCTGAGAGGTCATTTCCTCTGCCATTGCTTATTCTCCTTTCGCAGCATGCTCGCCGGACACGTAGCCAAAGGTGACGCAACGGCCCACCGAAGGCCCGAAGATGTGACGCGGGTAGTTACCGCTGAAGAAGCCACCCGAAGCGCCACCTGCGGCATACAGGCCCTCGATGACGTTGTTGTCGTAGTCGAGAACGTGGCAGTTGTAGTCAACTACCAGGCCAGATACCGTAGCCAGAATGGTGGACTGATGGATCATGGCAAAGAACTCGTCGCCTTCGATCTTGGTGGCCTTGGCCATGTTGCGATTGAAGTCGTCGTCCTTGCTAGCATCCTTGAACGCATTGAAGCGAGCGCACTCGTCCTCGAGCGTCTTGGCGTCGCAGCCAATCTTCTCGGCCAATTCGGCAAGGCTGCTGGCGCGGAACGCCCAGCCCTTTTCGATCAGTTCGTCAAAAGCGGTGAGAGCCTTCTGGCGAGCGGCGTCCTCGAGGGAGGCCAGCTGCGTGGAGCTGGACAGGCGCCAGGTACGGGCGCCGCAACCCTGCTGGGCGCTAATGGCGTTGGAGCGAGCCTGGAACGGAAGATCCTCGGCGCAGAAGCGCACGCCCTTCTCGTTGATCATGATGCCGCCCAGGAAGGGGCTCAGGCCCGTGGCGCCACTGTAGAAGCCAGTCGGGTTGCCGAAGTCGAAGTTCATGACCGCAGCAGGCAGCGGATCCATCTGACCACCAATGGCCAGGCCCATCAGTTGACCGTCGCCCGTTGCACCCGTGTTGGGGCACCAAGAGGCGTAATTGGTCACGTCTTCGGTACGGCACCAGGACTTCAGCATCGTGGGGTTGGCCTCGAAGCCACCCGTTGCCAGGATGACGCCCTTGCTGGCGTTCACGCGGAAGTAACCGGACTCATCCTTGCAGATGGCGCCCGTTACGCGACCGCCGTCTTCGCGCTCGAGCTTCACGATTGCCGTCTTGTAGCGCAGATCGGCATTCGCGCGCTTGCTGAACGTGTTGGCCAGGTCGGCAACGATCATGATGCCAGCGCCACCAGCGTTCTTAGTGGTCTGCTCGGACCACTGCTCGCTCTTGAAGGCGATTTCGGTCTGGGGAGCAGCATAGCCGTGCGATGCGGGAGTGCCAGCCTTGAAGTACGTCTGAATCTGGCCTTCGCCTTCATCGAACTTCTCCTGCAGCCAGTCGGCAGCCTCGCCGGAACGGTCGCCCCACAGCTTGATGGGGTCTACCGGCACGCGGTACTGGGCGGCAAAGCGCATGACATCCATCATCTCGGCCTTGTCGACGATGTTGCCGGCTTCTTCCATCTTCTTGCCGCCAATGACGCCCATGCCCTCGAACATGCCGCGGCCCACATCCATCTTCTCGATGCAAAGCACCTGCGTGGTGCCGTCATCGGAAGCGGACAGAGCGGCGACGGAACCCGTCAGGCCGCAGCCAGCGACCAGAACGTCGGTTTCCTCGGTGCGGACGATCTCGCTCTCGGGAATGTCGCGCATCTCGAATGCAACGTTGCCCGTACGAGTGAGATCGCTCTCGAGGTCGAGCACGGGGATGTTGCGCGTCTTCACGGGGAATACGTCCGTGTACAGGTCGGCGTTGAACTTGCCAACACCACCCGCGTTCTTCACGGCAGCCGTATTCGACGCCTGCGAAGAGCAACCCGCAAGACCAAATGCACCAGCTGCAGCCAGTGCGCTCACGCCAGCGGCCTTCAGAAAGCCGCGACGCGTAGGCTCTAGGCATTCATGTTTGCCCATAGATTACTTCCCTCCTGTGTCTACCTGTAATCCACTTGCCTTTTTTCTCCGCGCGGTATACCGTCCCGCAAGACGAGTTAAACCGCGCACGTACTTTGTATCCCCACGCGGACGCACATGCACGGGTGAAGGATGGAGCTCTTGGGCGAAATGGGTTTCACCCGCATATCACCCGTTAGTTAACCAGGTCTTTTAGGTTTGATACAATAACAATCGCAATTATAGGGAGGAGATCGCAATGGCAGACGAACAGCAGGCGCAGACAAGCGAGAAGGCTGCAAACGTCCCGTTTTTCTTCCCCGAAAATGAGGAAACGGGCGCCCATATGTACCCCATCCGCTTCCTGGGTTTGGCATTTTTCATTACGTGGCTCTGCCTTACGCACATTTCCTCCATTTATCCGGCGAACCCCGACTGGGAGGCCGAGCGCACGCTCTTCGACCTCGGAATGCGCATCGGCGACGTGGGGTCGCTCGCCCTCTTCGCCATATTTGCGCCCCGCCTGCAATCGTTCTCGCGCCATATGCCCATGGCGGTAACGACGTGCGCGCTTTCCTGCATGGGCACGCTCCTCATGGCGCTCTACGTGTTCCCCATGCACCTTCCGCCAGCCATCATCATCGTGCTGAGTGCGCTCACCGCCGTTGGCGGCTCCGTACTCTTCTGCTTCTGGGCGCAGATATACAGCCGCATGAGCACCACGCAATTGCTGGTCTATTCCGCGGGATGCTGCATCGGGGCCTATGTGCTTTCCTTCTTCGTGGGGAATCTGCGTCAGCCAGTGGCAATCTTCACCATCTCGCTTATGCCCCTCTGCTCGCTTTTCTGCGCATGGCTTTCGCAAAGTGCCCTTCCGCCCGAAAAGCCCGCAGCGGAAAACGTACGCTACCCCCTGCCCAAGCGCCTCATCGCCCTCATGACGATAGCCGCGCTCATCTCCAGCATTTCCGGGCTTCAAGAAACGCAGGGCGTGGGAGGATCGATGTTTCGCATCAGCGCGACCTGCATCGTGGGAATCACCCTGCTCATTTGCACCATGCAAAAGCACACGATCGACTATCGCCAATTCGCGCGCATCACCTTCCCCATTGCGGTGGTGGCGGTTCTGCTTATCCCCATTACGGTCCAGCCGTTCAATCTCGTGGCATCCTTCTTGGGAAAACTCGCGTACGTCTGCTTCACCATATTCGCCTTGATGATCATGGCAACCATCTGCCATCGCTACGAGGTGCCCAGTCTGCGTCCGTTTGCCTGCGCACGCGCATGCAGCGAAGCGGCCATACTCATTGGCGTCCTATCGAAGAACACGCTTCATTCGCTGCAGCTCAACACGGAGCAAGCGTTCCTATATGCCATCGCGACCATCTGCATCGTGCTGCTGGCGCTTTGCGTTCTCATTTGGAGGCGCGAAAAGGCCGTGAACGAGGACTGGGGCGCGTGCGGCATCTCGCTGGAAACGGGCGCACGCGTCATCGGCGAACGAGCGCGTTACGAACGCCGATGCCTCGAGCTCGCCGAAACCTACAAGCTCACCGAGCGCGAGGCGGAAATACTGGCCTTGCTGGGACAAGATAAGACGCGCGCCGAAATCGAAGCCGAGCTCTTCCTGTCGGAGAACACGATCAAGACGCACACCCGTCATATCTACCAGAAAACGGGCGCGCACTCACGCGAGGAAATTATCTCGCTCATTGGGTAGAGCCATGGTTCGGCAGCCTTGAGGCACTTCAAGTCATAACGCCCACATAGCAATGGGACCCGCCATCAGGCAGGTCCCATCCCATCATAAGCTTACGGCCCTTGGATTACTCCCCCGCTTCGGCAGCCTTCTTGGCACGCTCTTCCTTCAGGTTCTCCTTGGCCACCGCGATCATAAGCTTGATGCGGTTGAGCTGGTTCACCTCGGAAGCGCCCGGGTCGTAGTCGACGGCCACGATATTGCTCTGCGGGTACTGGCGGCGCATCTCCTTGATGACGGCCTTGCCAACCACGTGGTTAGGCAGGCACGCGAAGGGCTGCGTGCACACGA
Organism: Eggerthellaceae bacterium; assembly: GCA_024691475.1. Taxonomy (GTDB): domain Bacteria; phylum Actinomycetota; class Coriobacteriia; order Coriobacteriales; family Eggerthellaceae; genus Denitrobacterium. The sequence goes on along the minus strand of JAILNP010000183.1, from coordinate 1,292 downwards.
TGTTCGGCACGCCCTCGTTCACCAGTTCCACCATCTCGCCCGTGAGCAGCCAACCCTCGCCCATGGTGTTGCCCAAGTCGATGATGTCGCTCGCGCCGCGCGCGATGTCCTCGATGCGCATGATAGGCTCGAAACGCTTGCTAGCAGCCAGGGCCTTGCGTACGGGATTGCGCTGAGACTCCACGAACGTAACGAGCGAGCGGGCGCCCAGGTACTTCTTCAGGTTGGGCGTAAGCTCCTTGTGGCGGACCGCCGGGTTCAGCATGCCGAACAGGAAGAAGTCCACCAAGCCGGGGACATTCGCCTCGCAGCCTTCCGCCTCGATGGTGCCCACGATGTCGTTATTGGCCGTGGGATGGAACTTCACCAAGATCTCGCCAACCACGCCCACACGCGGCTTGCTGCCGAAATCGACGCAGGGCAGCTCGTCGAAGTCGCGCACGATCTGCTCGATGACGCGATTGAACCGGCGGCGGCTCATGGACGTCTCGTACTCCACCAGGTAGTCCATCCACTTACGGAACAGGGCATTCGCACTACCAGGCTCGGCCTCGTACGGACGGGTGCGATAGAGCATCTGCATGAGCAGGTCGCCAATGACCAGCACGGGGATAGCGGTGAGCAGCATCTTGCCCGTGACCTTGAAGCCCGAGTTCACTTCGCCGGTGTTGTTGAATGCCAGCGAAACCACGGGCACCTGGTCGAGGCCAGCCTCATGCAGGCCCTTGCGGATGAGCGCAATGTAGTTCGTGGCACGGCAGCCACCACCCGTCTGAGTGATGATGAACGCCGTCTTGTCCATGTCGTAGCGGCCGCTGGTGGCAGCTTCCATAATCTGGCCCGTAACCAGGATAGACGGATAGCAGATGTCGTTATTCACGTACTTCAGGCCCGCTTCCACGGCACCCGTGTCCACGGCGGGCAGCAGTTCCAAGTTGTAGCCGTTGGCGCGGAACAGCGGTACCAAAAGCTCGAAGTGTATCGGGCTCATCTGCGGGGCCAGAATGGTATACGTCTCACGCATCTCCTCGGTGAACTCCACGCGCGGGAATTCGGTGGATGCGGTCTTGCGATGCGTCTTGAACTCGAAGCCATCGGTGACGCACGCGCCACGGGCCTGGGAAAGCTCGGCACGAGCCGCGTCGCGATTCATATGCGCTTCGTCGATCGAGGGATCCATGCCCTCTTCCTCGTGCGCGAACCCGTCGTCGCCCGCACGCTGCTCCAGGGCAGCCATGAGCGAGCGAATGCGAATGCGCGCAGCACCCAGGTTCGAAATCTGGTCGATCTTG
>JAILNP010000182.1:0-3656 GCA_024691475.1 Eggerthellaceae bacterium | reverse complement strand
GAACCCCGGCTCCCATGGGAGCCGGGGTTCGTTGTTTGGCTTCGTTGGATGAGTTGCTGTTGCTAGTCTTCTAGCATTGCGAGAATCTCTTCCTGCTTCTTCTTGGCGCTTTTGTACACGGCATATAGCATGACGGCGATGCCGATGAATACTGCGATGGCCAGGGCGAGCGCGGTGAGAAAATCTGCCATCCAAAAGACTTCCGAAATGCCAACAAGGGAGATTTCGGCAATGCAGGTCGTTGCGAACAGGATGATGCCTGCCGCGACTGCGCCTACTAGGGCAATGCCCATTGCGGTGCTGGTGGGGAAGGTGTCGACGCTCACGAACTTCGGGTAGCCCATGATGCCCCTCTTCGTTTGCGCGATTACGGTGTACATGCTGCAGACTACGACGATGATGCAGATCGCCATGGTGATGGGGCTGATGTAGCGAAAGGGCGTGGGGTCGAGATCGTGCATGTTGGCTGCGACGTCGAGCGACAGCAAGAAGTACGCCAGAATAACGTTGAGCAGAAGCATGAGGCAAAACCCGCGCTTGGTGATGCGGTTCGCTTCAATTTCCTCGCGTTCGTCTGCCATGACGAAGAATTCTTTCCAATGCTTGATGGCATTCATGGTTATCCCTCCTGGGTCCAAAACAAATCGTTGAGCGTTACGTTGAGTTCCTTGCAGATGGCGATGCAGAGGTTGAGCGTGGGATTGTAGCCGCCGGCTTCTATGAGACCGATGGTTTGGCGCGTGGCCCCAACTTTTGCCGCAAGTTCGGCTTGGGAGAGCCCTGCGCCTACGCGTGCTGCCTTCATCTTCAGGTTCTTGTTTCCATCCATAAGGTCCCTCCCTTCGTGCAATGTCTATCGTTCATGATGCAAGAAATATATTACATATATTGGACGATGTCAAATATATATTGCACAGTGTTTGAAAAATATTGCAACGCTATGATTGCCTCCGCGCTTTGAAGTAGGGCATTTCCTAGTGATGCGTCCTGTGGCGGTCTATTAATTCGCAAAGAAGCATTTTGTGCTCAGTTAAGGAGAATGGGTGCTATACTATGCCCCAGCCAATGGAGCTCACGGCATTCCGTAGTGCAGCGGAGCGTGAGAGAAGGAGCATTGCACCGGGCGTGCGGGGTGGCTGCCGTTGCGTCGACTACAAGAAAGGTGCAATGGGTGGCCATGGCTGAATCTGCTTGCACGAATACCTGCAAACGCATTCGCGAAAACGAAACTGCAAAGAAGCTGGCGAACGACCTTGGCGTTGATAATCCGTTGATGGTGTCCGACCAGGGGCCTGCGCCCGTTGAGGGCGACACGGGTGGCATTATGTCCGTGAACATTGCGCCGAAGAAGGGCATGCGCAAGGCTCCTGTCGAGGAAGGGGTCATTCACCTGAGCGCCGATTTTGGCGTGGAAGGCGATGCTCATGCGGGCGATTGGCATCGACAGGTTTCGTTCCTTGCCGAAGAATCCATTCAGGTGGCACGCGACAATGGTCTCGACGTGGGCTACGGCGATTTTGCCGAGAATATCACCACGAAGGGCATCAACATCAAGCAGATGCCGCTTGGTACCTTGCTCGAGGTGGGGGACGCCCTGGTCGAGGTTTCCCAAATCGGCAAGATCTGCCATACGCGTTGCGCCATCTACTACCTGGCGGGTGATTGCATCTTCCCGCGTGAGGGCGTTTTCGGCTGGGTCGTAAAGCCTGGCGACGTGCGCGTGGGCGATGAAGTGCGCGTGGTGAAGCTGGGCGATGGCACGGTTAATCGCGCCCTTTCTGACAAGCCGCTGTAGCCTACTCGCTTCGTTCCGGTTCCAGACATGCCCGCATGCGCGCGTTGACGTGCATGCGGGCATTTTCGTAGCGCAGTATTTCTTGGGATAGCTGCCTTTACGCGTGCGCATGAGCGCTTATCAATTATTTCTATTACGCGAAAGCGAGCGGCATGCGTATGCTATTGAGGTGTTCGCGTAAGCGTTTTCCCCAGGTTCGAAAGGCTTGATATGACGTATCGGAAAGAAACGGAATGCGTGCAGGGTGGTTGGCAACCGGGAGACGCCCAGCCGCGCCAGGTTCCCATCTACCAGAACACCACGTGGCGCTATGCCACGAGCGAGCATATGGGCCGCTTGTTCGACCTGCAGGAATCTGGGTACTTCTATACGCGCCTTCAGAATCCCACCAATGATGCCGTAGCGGACAAGATTTGCCAGTTGGAGGGTGGTGCAGCGGCCATGCTTACCAGCTCGGGGCAGGCTGCCAATTTCTTTGCGCTCTTCAATATCTGCGAGGCTGGTAGCCATATCGTTGCGAGCTCGGCTATCTATGGTGGTACGTATAACCTCATTGCCGTCACCATGGCCAAGATGGGCATTGAGAGCACGTTCGTTTCCCCCAGTTGCACGAAGGAAGAGCTGGAAGCCGCATTTCGCCCGAATACGCGCGCGGTCTTTGGCGAAACCATCGCCAATCCAGCGCTTGCCGTTCTGGATATCGAGCTGTTTGCCCAGGTCGCTCATGAGCACGGGGTGCCGCTTGTCGTGGATAACACGTTTCCCACGCCCGTCAATTGCCGTCCGCTCGAGTGGGGCGCCAACATCGTCACGCATTCCACCACGAAGTACATGGATGGCCATGGTGCCGCGGTGGGCGGCGCCATCGTCGATGGGGGCACGTTCGATTGGATGGCCCATGCGAGCAAGTTCCCTGGCTTGTGCACGCCCGACGAAAGTTATCATGGCGTGGTGTATGCGCAGGACTTCGGCAACGTGGGTGCGTTTATCACCAAGGCGACGGCGCAGCTCATGCGCGATTTCGGGTCCATTCCTTCGCCTCAAAATGCCTTCATTCTGAACCTGGGCTTGGAGAGCCTGCATGTGCGCATGGCCCAGCATTGCAAGAACGGCGAAGCCGTGGCCCAGTACCTTGCATCGCATCCGAAGGTTAGCTGGGTGCGCTATTGCGGCCTGCCAAGCGACCCGTATTACGCCTTGGCGCAGAAGTACTTGCCGAACGGCAGTTGCGGAGTGGTGAGCTTTGGCGTTGCCGGCGGTCGTGCGGCTGCCGAAAGGGTCATGGGTGGCCTGAAGATGGCAAGCATCGCAACGCATGTGGCCGATGCGCGTACGTGCTGCTTGCATCCTGCGTCGAGCACGCATCGCCAGATGAGCGATGCCGAACTGGAAGCGGCTGGCGTAGCCCCCGATCTCATTCGCCTCAGTTGCGGTATCGAGGCAGCTGAGGATATCATTGCCGATATCGACCAGGCCCTCGCGCTTCTCTAATGCCGTTTTCGACCGCCCCGTTGGCTTTGCCTGTCGACGGGGCGGTCTGCCGTATGTGCCTCGTGCGCGTAAGCGGCTTGTTTGTTTCCGCTCTATTGGAAGGTGAGCATCATGCCTATTCGCATTCCCGATGCGCTGCCCGCAACCGACTTGCTTGCACAGGAAAATATCTTCGTGATGACCGAGTATCGCGCCATGCATCAGGATATTCGTCCTTTGCGCGTGGTGCTGCTCAATCTTATGCCCACCAAGGTTGCCACGGAAACGCAGATTCTCCGACGCCTCTCGAACACGCCGCTGCAGGTGGAGATTACGCTGCTGCGCATGGCGAGCCATGCTGCGAAGAACGTCTCGGAACAGCATCTCGATA
>JAILNP010000141.1:0-17961 GCA_024691475.1 Eggerthellaceae bacterium | reverse complement strand
AAGGCGAACTGGGCCTGCTGTATCACCAGATCGGCAACTGCCTCATGAAGCTGCACGACTACGAGGAAGCCATCCATGCCTACACGCAGGCCACGGCCGATAATTCGTACGAGGGCATCGGCGCCGTGAACTGCAATCTGGGCAATTCGTATGCCGCGTTGCACGACTACGAGAACGCAGTCAAGCATTTCGAGATTGCCGTTTCCGATGCCAAGTACGATTCCGTGTACAAAGCATATGCGGGCATGGGCAAGGCTTACCTGAAGCTGGGCAAGTCCGCCGAAGCCGGTTCCGCGTTTCGCTCCGCCGCACTCGACGAGGCGAACCCGAACCCTGCTCAGGCACTTTTGAACCTGGGCATTTGCTTCATGGCCCTCGACCGTCCGGCCGACGCCGTGGCTTCCTACGAAAGCGCCCTGCAGTTCGACATGAACACTGCCACGCGTAACAAGCTGTACGCGAACATGGGCCAGGCCTATACGGCCACGGGCCAGTTCCAGCAGGCCGTGAATGCGTTCGAGGAGGCTCTTGCCGACAAGACGTACTTTCTGAACGACGCCGCCAGCGTCGACTACCAGCGCGCCATTGGCCAGGTTGCCCAGGGCACCCAGGTGCTGGCCGCCGTAGAAGACGACCCTGCTGCCACGGCCGACATGTCGGGCCTCGACGTGCCGGGCGACGGCGCTCCCATCTACCACGAAACCGACATGGCCGCTGCGGCTCAGAACCCGTACTACTATGCCGACAGCTACGGCGTGTCCGACAAGTACAATTCGGGCGACGAGCGCTTCTTCAATGCAACCGAAGAGGAGATCGAGCAGTGGAGCCGTGGCGTGGCCAAGCAGGATCGCAAGCGCCGCAACGTGGGCCTGAAGATCCTGGTTGCCTTCATCGTGGTGCTCGTGCTTGCCGCGGGCGCTGGCGTGTTCGCCTATTCCCAGGGCTATGGCTATCCCACGCAGGAAAGCGTGGTGAAGCAGCTCTTCGCCGACCCCACTAACTCCTCGTCGGTATTCTCCTCCGACCTTTCCAGCGAAAAGGTCGAGAAGATGCTCGACCCGGTGGTGCAGGATGCTAACGTTACCGTCAATGGCCAGGAAGCATCCATGAATTCCAGCGTGGAATACGTAACGGCTTCCACCAGCGAGGGCGGCGAGGTCCAGTACAAGATCACCATGTCGCGTGACGGCATTGGCTGGAAGATATCGAATATCGAGCTCTATTTCGCGAGCCAAAACTAATCGTTAGCAGTGCTATCAGGAAAGAAAGGATTATTGATGGCAGTACAGAAGACTTACACCATGATCAAGCCCGACGGCGTGCGCAATGGCCACATCGGCGAGATCGTGAATCGCTTCGAGCGCGCTGGCCTGAAGGTCGAGCGCATGGAGCTGGGCATGGTTACCATGGAGCAGGCTCAGGCCAACTACGCCGAGCATGAGGGCAAGCCCTTCTACGAGGGCCTCATCTCCTACATCACCAGCGGTCCCGTGGTGAAGATGGTCGTTTCCGGCGAAGGCGCCGTTGCCAAGGTTCGCACCCTCATGGGCGCCACCAATCCTGCGGAAGCTGCCCCTGGCACCATCCGTGGCGACTTCGGCCTGATCATGGACGAGAACGTCATCCATGGTTCCGACTCTCCCGAGTCCGCCGAGCGCGAAATTGGCATCTTCTTCAACTAATTGCCGAGAAATCGCAGTTTGGGGCCGGCTCTTCGGAGCCGGCCTTTTTCGTATCGTGGGGTAGGGCGCGCGCATTGCTCGCAACGCCTGGGTTCGCTCCTTCGGGGCCCAACGCGCATGCGCCAGGCGGATTCCCGGGTGTACGTGGCTTCGCACCAGCGGGTATGCATTATAGTTCGCGTATGAATTTACGTGGTGCGCCACGTCGCTGTGTTACCATTTGCATTTGGAAATTCCGAGTATGAAGGACTGCCTTTATGTCGTTTATGGATTGGTTCAACTCGGCGGGATCATCGTACGATATGGCAATCGACCTGGGCACCGCGAACACGCTGGTTGCCATCACGGGCGAAGGCATCGTTATCAACGAACCGTCGGTTGTTGCAATAGAAAAGAGCACGCACCGCGTTCTTGCCGTTGGTCATGAAGCCAAGAACATGATCAACCATACCCCCGATGCGTTTTCGGCGGAACATCCGCTGCATGACGGCGTTATCGCCGACTACGACGTCACCGAGGCCATGCTGTCCGCCTTCATCAACAAGGCGGTCGAGCGCAAGTACCCCTGGCAGCCCAAGCCGCGTATCGTCGTGTGCATTCCCTGCGGCGCTACCAGCGTTGAAAAGCGCGCGGTATTCGAAGCCACCATTCAGGCGGGCGCGCGTCAGGCATACCTCATCGAAGAGCCCATGGCCGCTGCCATGGGTGCCGACCTGCCCGTAACCGAGCCTACCGGCTCCATGGTCGTCGATATCGGCGGCGGTACCACGGAAGTGGCTGTCATCTCGCTGGGCGGCATCGTTACGTCGTCTTCGCTGCGTCTTGCTGGCAACCGCATGGACGAGGCCATCGCCATGTACCTGCGCGACCTGCTGGGCATCAAGATCGGTGAACGCACGGCTGAAGTCATCAAGATCAAGATCGGCTCCATTCTTCCGTTCGAAGACGGCCGCGAGCGCGACATGATCATTTCTGGTCAGGACGTTCTCACTGAACAGCCGAAGGAAGTTACCATCCAGTCGGAAGACGTGCGCGCTTCGCTGCAGTCTTCCTGCGACGAAATGGTGTTGCATATCAAGGAAACGTTCAAGAAGACGAACCCCGACCTGGCATCCGACATCATCCAGAACGGCATCCTGCTTACGGGTGGCGGCGGCCTGCTTTCCGGCCTCGACCAATATCTGGCTCGCGAGCTCGAAATCCCCGTTTGGGTAAGCGAGACGGCCCTTACCAACGTGGTTATGGGCTGCCTGAAGGTTCTGGAAACGCCCACCGCGCTGAAGCAGACGCTCATGCGTTCCAGGTAAGGCGCTCTTTTCGGTATGCCTTTGAATTTCAAACAGGATCCATCGGCGATGCGGCCCTATTTGGTGCTCATCGTCCTGTTGGTCATTTCCCTTGTGAGCGTCACCATGTACGCCCGCGAGGGTTCCAGCGGCCTGCTGCACAAGGTGCAGGGTGGCGTATCCAGCGTATTCACGCCGTTGAAGCTGGTGAGCGCCACTATTTCCGCCGCCGAAGATTCTACCTCCGATAGCATCACCGACGCTACGCAGGCTACTACGGTTACCGAGCTCACGGAAGAGAACCAGGAGCTTCGCCAGACCATCGCCGAGCTGGAGGAATACCGCCAGGAAGCCCAGCGCCTGCAAGAGCTCATGAACGTGGCCGACATGTACAGCATGGAAGGCGTTACGTGCCGCGTGCTCTCGCGTTCCACCGATGCGTGGAACCTGGTGGTTACCATCGATGCGGGTACTTCCAGCGGCGTACGCGCCGGCTTGCCCGTTATCGGCAGCAGCGGCCTGGTGGGGCAGGTTATCTCCGCCACGGATAGCACCGCGGAAGTGCGCTTGCTGGCCGACCCGCAAACGGGTATCGCGGCCATGATTCAGTCCAGCCGCGCCGAGGGCATCCTGAAGGGCTCGTTCGACGGCCTGCTGTATCTGGAAGACGTTTCCAGCAGCGTCGACGTGCAGAAGGGCGACGTCGTCATCACGTCGGGCCTGGGCGGCGGCTACTATCGCGGCATCATCATCGGCACCGTGGTGAAGGTCGACGGCAACGCCGGCGACGACGACCGTACCATCATCGTGGAACCGAACGCCAGCACCGGCTCGCTCGAGGAGGTCATGGTGGTTACTGCCATGAATTCCGAAGGCGCCGCAGCCGAAAGCTCCACGACCAGCTCTACGAGCTCGTCGTCGAGCTCGTCAACTTCGTCATCTTCGAGCAGCGAATAGGAGGCACGATGCAGCGCGAAACGAAGATTTGCATTATCGGCGCGATCATCGCGGTGTTCCTGCAGGTGGTCGTTGCTCCCAATATCGCTATTTTCCAGGTCATGCCCAACTTCCTGATCGTCTACACGCTCGTTGTGGCCATGCTTTTCTCCGACGACTCGGTGCTCATCATCGCGTTCGTGCTAGGCTTCGTGAGCGACCTTCTGGGCTACGGCCCCGTGGGCTCGTTGGCGTTCCTGCTCGTGCTCGCGTCGTTCTTCGCCTCGCGCGCCCATGCGGCCTTCGCTAACGGCACGGTGCTCATGCCCCTTGTCATCCTCATGCTGTTCGCCCTGGTGGTAGACGTGCTCTACGCGGCATTCCTGTTGGGCCTTTCCAGCAACCTGAACCCCATCGAAGCTTTCGCGTATCGCGCCGTTCCGTGCGCGTTGTACGACTGCGTGGTGGGCCTGCTTCTGTATCCGCTCCTGTCTCGCCTGCTCACGAATTCGCAGCTGCAGATGAAGTCCGTTTCCCGCTTGCGCTAGGGGTTTGCCATGCTTGCAGCCATTATCGCGGGAATAGCAACGCTGGTAGTCATTATCGTGGTGGCCGTGCTGGTCATGCGCGGCGTGGGCAAGCGCTCGCACGACAAGGTGGCCACCTCGCGTGAGATTCACTCCATCGACACGTACGGCGTGGCGCCCGAAAAGCACAAGACGGGCTTCGGCACGTCGGGACATACCGAGGTATCCACGTCGAAGACGGCCAGCGGCTCCACGGGCGAAGCCATTACCAGCCGCTTTGTGACCATGGGCATTCTGGCGGCTGCCGTATTCGGATCCCTTATCGCCAAGTTGTTCAGCATGCAGGTGCTGCAATCCGACGAGTACTCCAGCCAGGCTTCCCAGAACCTGTATTCCACGGTGTACACGCCCGCGCCGCGCGGCGTGATCTACGACTGCGACGGCCTGGCGCTGGTGAGCAATCGCTCGAACTACACGGTGCTTGCCTCTTCCGACGTGGCCGATGATTACGATACGGTTCGTCGTCTGTCCGCGCTGCTGGGCATTCCGTTCCAGGTGGTGCGTCAGCGCATTTTGGATAGCACGAGCGGCGCGCAGAGCATGCGCGTGGTGGCCAGCGACGTTACGCTGCGCAACATCGCCTTCATCAGCGAGCATGCTTCGGCCTTCCCGAACGTTACGTGCGAGATGCGCACGTCGCGTTCGTATCCGTATGGCGCGCTAGCTGCCCATATCCTGGGTTACACGGGCACCGCTTCCTCCGACGACTTCGAGAACGAGACGGCAGGGCAGAACCTGCAGTCGGGTGACTCGGTGGGCAAGAGCGGCGTGGAGTATACGTACGAGAACCTTCTTTCCGGCGATCACGGCACGCGCACCCTGCTTACCGACGCGCAGGGTAACGTGCAGTCGGTGGTAAGCGAGACGGCCCCGTTGCGTGGCAATGACATCTACCTCACCATTCGCGGTCCCGTCCAGAAGGTGGCCGATGACGCCCTGCGCGAATATCTGGCACCCGATGGCAAGCTGGGCTCCGCGAACGCCACGGGTGGTGCCGTAGTATGCCTGGATGCCACGAACGGGGAAGTGGTGGCCATGGCCAGCTATCCCACGTTCACACCCGAAAGCTTCATCGGTGGCATTTCCCAGGACATGTGGGACGAGTTCAACACCGAAGAATCGCATTACCCGCTCATGGACCGCGCGGTGGCTGGCACCTATCCGGCCGCTTCCACGTTCAAGGCGTTTACCTCCATGGCCGCGCTTACGAACGGCATTGCCAGCTCTAGCAGCGACTGGACGTGCACGGGTACGTGGACGGGCTTCGGCAGCAGCTACGCCCAGAAGTGTTGGAAGACGGCGGGCCACGGCACGCTGAACCTGGTCGATGGCATTGCGAACTCCTGCGACGTCGTGTTCTACGAAATCGCGAAGAACTTCTACGAGAGCGGCTCGCTTTCGGAAACCGCCATGCAGGATTACATCTGCGAATACGGCTTCGGCGCGAAGACGGGTATCGACCTTTCCGGTGAGGCCACGGGCCGCGTTCCCACGCCCACCTGGAAGAGCGAGTACTTCAAGGATGCCCCCGAAGAGGCTGTTTGGCAGGGCGGCGACATGACGAACATGGCCATCGGTCAGGGTTACGTGCTCATCACGCCCCTGCAGAATGCTGCGGCGTACTGCGGCATCGCTACGGGCAAGGTCTATCGCCCGCACGTGCTGCGTGAGGTGCGCAATTCGCTGGGCGAAACGGTTTTGAAGTACGAGCCCGAGGTCATTGCCGAACCCACCATGAGCGCCGAGCACATTGCCACGGTGCGCGAGGGCCTGCGCAAGGTGATGACGCTCAACAACTACGATTCGAATTATTTCTCCGACTGCGGTTTCGAGATGGCCGGCAAGACGGGTACCGCCGAGGTGTCGGGCAAGAAGGACTATTCCTGGTTCTGCTGCTACGCCCCGTACGACAACCCGAAGTACGTGTGCGCGTGCCTTGCCGAGCAGGGCGTTTCCGCAGCGAACAACTGCATCCCCATCGTTTCCGAAGTGCTGCAGGCGGCCATCGCCTACGACAACGGCTCGCTTACGGCCGATTCCATGGGCACGGTTACGGGTGCCTATACGGTGGTGGAATCCACCAGTTCCGATACGACGTCTTCGCGAGGTGACTAGCCCATGAGCAACGTGCAGCGCATGACGCAAATCGACTCGGTGAAGTCGCCGAACGCGCGCATTGCGGCGGCCACGCGCCCGTCGCGCTTCAAGTACATCAACCCCACGCTCGTTTTGGTAGTGGCAGCGCTGGTTGCGTATGGCCTGATCATCGTGTATACGGCTACGGTGAGCAACGAGTCGTACAACTTTTCGCGCCAGCTTACCGGCGTGCTCGTGGGCGCCGTACTCATGCTGCTGCTCTTCCGCTACGACTATCACCAGTTGTCGCATTACATGGCGTTGTTCCTGATCATCAACATCGTGCTTATCATGTTGCCGCACATACCGGGCGTTGGCCTTTCCGTGAATGGCGCCAACTCGTGGGCGAAGATTGGCCCCGCGCGCTTCCAACCAGGTGAGTTCGCCAAGATTACCGTTATTCTGCTGGCCGCGAGCGTCATCTCGCGTTACGGCGGCAAGCTGGGCAGCGCGCGTGAGTATCTGAAGGCGCTGGGCCTCCTCATGGTTCCCGTGGTGGCCATCCTTACGCAGCCCGACTTGGGCACCGGCATGGTGTATCTGTTCATCGCGGGTACGGCGCTTATCGTGGGTGGTGCTCGGCCGCGCTTCATCCTCATCTCGCTGGGCATCATGGCGGTTGCCGTGGCGGCGATCCTCATCCTCGACCCCATTGCCGACTCCATAGCTGGCAAGGACGTGTTGCTGAAGGATTATCAGAAGTCGCGCCTGCTCGTGTTCCTGGACAACAGCTACGACCCCACGGGCGACGGCTATAACCTTACGCAGGCGAAGATCGCCATTGGCAGCGGTGGCCTGCTGGGCAAGGGCCTGGGCAATGCCACGCAGTCTACCTTGGGTTATTTGCCCGAATCGCCTACCGACTTCATCTTCTGCGTGCTAGCCGAACAGCTTGGCTTCATGGGGGCGTTGCTTCTCATTGCGCTCTACGCCGCCTTGCTTTTCGTGTGCTATCGTATTGCCTACAATGCCAACGACATGTTCGGCACGCTCATCGTCATGTGCACGGCCGGCATGTGGCTCTTCCAGATTCTGGAGAACATTGGCATGACGTGCGGCCTTATGCCCATTACGGGCATTCCGCTGCCCTTCATGAGCTACGGTACTTCGTTTATGGTGGTCAATTTCGTCATGCTGGGCTTCATTGGCTCGGTATGGGCTCATAACGGCAGGTAGAGCGCTCGCGCTCGGCAAAAGGAGAGATGCATGATGCTTCCCATCGATCCCACCGCGGTGCTCGATGCTTCAACCGATATTGAATCCGCGCGCGCCATGCCGCTGCGCTTGGCGCTGCTCATCGACCCGGAATCGTCGCCCGAGTTGCTCGACGTTATTGCACGTGCGTTTACGCCGCAGTCGTCGCAAGCGCAGGTCGATGTGTTCGACTGGGAAGACGTTGCTGCGGTAACCCCTGAATACGACATGGCCGTCATCGTTGCCGGTACGGGATTGCGCACGGGCAGCATTGCCCAGGCGCTCATCGCTGCAGGCGTGCCCGCGCTCACCGTCACCGATATGCCGGCCCTCGTGCGCGAAATCGCCGAGGCAGTGGGGTGTCCGCTGCTGGAAAGCGACGTCGTTGCGCCCGATCCGCAGGTTGACGGCGGTGCATTCCCGGAAGATGACGAGTTCAACCAGGAACCGTATCCGTTCACGGTCGATCGCGAGCGCACGCTGCTCATGGGCGTGGGCGAGTGGATCGTTGCGACGTTTCGCGTGAAGCGCCTGGCCTTCGCGCTGTCGTTCCCATTTGTGCGCCGTCCGCTTTCGCTGGAAGCGGTGCATGCCACGTCCATTCAGAATGCGGGCATTGGCCTGGTGCCGTTCATTCCTGGTGCCGACATGCCCCTTATGACGCTCAACCAGGCGAAGATGGTGCTGCAGATTGCCGCAGCGTATGGCCAGCCCCTGGGAAGGGATCGCTGGCGCGAGCTGTTGGTGCTGCTGGGTGGTGCGTTTGCCTCGCGTTCGGTGGCACGTTCCCTCATTGGTGCGTTCCCGGTGCTGGGTGGCGTTATTCGCTGCGGCATCGGCGCTGGTGCTACCGAGGCCATGGGGCACGCGGCCATCGCGTATTTCGAGGGACTGTCCGATGGTATCTACGAAGAGCCCAACGAAAAGCGCGCATTGGCGCGCGTGCGCGAGGCCGTTTCTTCGGCGCAGGGCACGGTGCAGCCGTATGCCCAGGCCGTAGCTCAGGTTGCGGTAGAGGTGGCCGGCAAGGCGGCCGTGAGCGTTGCCGCCCGTGCACAGCAGGCTGCTCCCGTCGTAATTGGGTTCGCGACCGACGTTGCCCTTCCTGCGGCGTACGCCGTTGCCCAGAAGGCGGGTCCCGTTTTGCGTAAATCGGCCGATGCCGTGGCGCCGGTCGTTGGTCATGCGGTGTGCGAGGTCGTTCCCGCCGTCCGCGAGACCATTCATGTGTTTTGCCGTAAACAGGGCATAGAGCCCGACGAGTTCGCCCGCGCCATGGTGGATTCGTTTATCGATTCGCGCGGAGGTAAGCGTTAGATGCCGCGTACAATGACCGATCTGTGGCCCCGTCTGCGGGGTCTGCTTCCGCGTGCCGAACGTCCGGTACGCTATATCAATCATGAATTCGGGTCCGTTCATCACGACTTCGACGCGCATCCCAACGATGCGTCGCTTGTGATGGTGTATCCCGATACGTATGAACTTGGCCAGGCCAATCAGGCCATTCGCATTCTGGTGAATGCCGTGAACGCCCGCGAGGGCATGTGGGCCGAGCGCTCATATCTGCCTGCGGCTGAATTCGGCGACGTCATGCGCGAAGAGGGCCTGCCGCTGTTCTCGCTGGAAAGCTGCGCGCCCCTGCGCGAGTTCGACTGCATCGGCATCACGCTGCCGCACGAGCTGGCGGCCACGAACGTGCTTGAAACGCTCGACCTTTCGGACGTGCCGCTGCATGCGGCTGACCGCGGCGAGAACGACCCGTTCGTGCTTGCTGGTGGTCCGTGCACGTGCAACCCCGAGCCGTTCGCTCCGTTCTTCGACTGCATGTGCGTGGGCGAGGGCGAGGAAGCCGTGCCCGAAACGGTTGCCTGCGTGCACGAGGGTCGCATGGCGGGGAAGAGCCGACAGGAGATCCTGCGCGACTTGGCACGCATCGAGGGTAACTACATTCCCAGCCTCTATCGCGAGCTTTCCGAGGAAGAGGCTGCCCAGGCGGGATTCCGCGTTGCGCCCATGGTGGAAGAGGCGCCGCAGATCGTGAAGCGTCGCATCTACGAGGGCTTTTCCACGAGCAGTTGCTGGGAGCCGTGCGTGGTTCCCTTTGGCGACCTGGTGCACGACCGCCTGAGTGCCGAGGTGCTGCGCGGATGCACGCGCGGTTGTCGCTTCTGCCAGGCGGGCATGATGTACCGTCCCGTGCGCGAGCGTTCCGCCGACAACATCGTGGAAGGAGTGCTTCAGGGTCTGGAGCATACGGGCTACGACGAGGTGAGCCTCACGTCGCTTTCCACGACCGACCATTCTCAGATTCGCGAGATTCTCACGCGCCTGAACGAGCAGGTGTCGGGTACGGGCGTGCGCGTTTCCATTCCGTCGCAGCGCCTCGACTCGTTCGGCGTCGACATGGCCAAGATGGTCGCGGGCGAAAAGCGCGGCGGCCTGACGTTCGCCCCCGAGGCGGGCACGCAGCGCCTGCGCGACGTCATCAACAAGAACGTGACCGAGGACGATTTGTTCGGAGCGTTGACTGCGGCGTTCAGCGAGGGTTGGCGCCGCTGCAAGCTGTACTTCATGCTGGGCTTGCCCACGGAAACCGACGAGGACGTGAAGGGCATTGCCGACTTGGTGAATCGTGCGTACGAGCGCGTGAAGGAAGTCGTGCCGCCGGAAGAGCGCGGTCGCATCCAGTTTGGCATTTCGTGCGCGCTGTTCGTGCCGAAGGCGCAGACGCCGTTCCAGTGGTGCGAGCAGATGTCGCCTGCCGAGGCGCGTCGCCGCGTGAACGTGCTGCGTGACAGCGTGCGGTATCGCGCCATCAACGTGAGCTGGCATGATCCGGCCACGAGCTTCGTGGAGGCCATCATGAGCCGCGGTGGGCGCGAGTGCGCCGACCTGTTGGAGCTGGCATGGCGCAAGGGCTCGCGCTACGACGCGTGGACCGAGCATTTCCGCGAGGACGCCTGGCGCGATGCGGGCGCCGAGCTGGGCATGGACATCGACGCCATGGCGCGTCGTCGCTTCGACCTTGCCGAGATTCTGCCCTGGCAGCACATTTCCGCGGGCGTTCACCTGAAGTACCTGCAGGTGGAGTACAAGCGCGCGTTGAAGGAAGTCACCACGCCCGATTGCTCGTACGAGGGCTGCACGGGTTGTGGCCTGTGCCCCGACTATGGCATTCAGGTTGAGACGCAGGAGGTGCGCCATGGCTAAGCCGCAACCGAAATCGGCGATTGAGCTGGGTGGCGTTCCCGAGGTGATCTATCGTTTGCGCGTGGAATATGCCCAGATTGGGCGCGTTTCCATGCTCTCGCATTTGGATATGACGCATTACCTGGAGCGTACCGTGCGCCGCGCGAAGCTGCCCTTCGCCATCACGCACGGCTTTTCGCCCCACATGAAGATCGCGTTCGGCGGCGCCCTGCCCGTGGGCGTGGGTGGCCTGCACGAGATCTTCGACGTGTTCCTAACCGAGCGCGTTCCCGAGGAAGAGGCGCTGCGTGCGCTGAATGAGGCGTCGGTGCCGGCGTTTCCCATGCTCTCGTGTCGCTACATTCCGCGAAAGGACACTGCGGCAAGCGTCGCGTTCCCGTTTGGCGTGTATGCGGTGGAGTGCGGCGTGCCGGCTGCGCAGCTGCAACTGCCGCAGGATATCGAGGTTACGCGCGAGAAGAAGGGGAAGGTGAAGACGCGCACGTTCCACGTGGCCGACTATCTGCCTTTCGAGCCGTTCGCGCTGGGCAATCTGCTCGTGTTCTGCCTGCAGGCGAAGCCCGAGGGCAGCCTGCGTCCCGACGTGCTCATGCAGCACGTGGAGGGTGCCAACGTGCAGACCGTCATGCGCATCGCGCAGTATGCGGAGGCGCCCAGCCTTGACGACGTGCGCGAGCGTGCGCAGGCGTATGCGGTGACGTGCGCGCAGCGTGCGTTGCGCGACGTGCTGCCGGCTACGCGCATGCGGGCGGGCGAGCCCATGAGTGCGCATACGACCTTCCAGATTGGCGGCCCGGCCGACCTGTATTGCGTTCCCGCTTCGGTGGAGGACGTGCAGGCGGTTTGCGCGGCATGCCGTGCGTACGATGTGCCACTGCATGTGATTGGGTGCGGCAGCAACCTGCTGGTGTCGGATGTGGGTTTGCGTGGCGTGGTCATGGAACTTGGACCTGCGTTTTCCCAGGTGCGCGTTGAGGGCGCGTGCGTGTTCGCCCAGGCGGGCGCCACGAACGAGGCCGTTTCCCAGGCCGCATGCGCTGCGGGCCTGGCGGGCTACGAGTTCGCGTCGGGCATTCCTGGCACGGTGGGTGGCGCCGCCATCATGAATGCAGGTGCCTACGATGGCGAATTTGCCCAGGTGGCCGAAGAAGTGACGTGCCTTACGCCCGAAGGGCAGGTCGTTACGGTTTCGCACGACGAGGCGTGCTGGTCGTATCGTCATAGCATGATGGACGAATGCGGCTACGTGGTCCTGTCTGCCAAGCTGCGCCTTACTCCCGATGATTCTGCGGCCATTCAGGCGCGCGTCGACGATCTTACCGAGCGTCGTACGTCGAAGCAGCCGCTCGAGATGCCCAGCGCGGGTTCCACGTTCAAGCGCCCCGAGGGGTATTTCGCGGGCAAGCTCATTCAAGATTCTGGCTTGCGTGGATATCGCATCGGCGGTGCGCAGGTGTCTGAAAAGCATACGGGCTTCGTGGTGAATGCCGGTGGTGCCACGGCGGCTGATGTACAGGCGCTCATCGCGCACATCCAGCGTACCGTGCGCGAGCAGTTTGGCGTTGAGATGCATCCCGAAGTGCGCATGTGGGGCTTCTAGGCTGGGATTTCCTCTGGCTTGGTTCCGGCTGGTTGCCGGGTTTCTTGCCAGGGTAATCGCTAGCGTTAGTGTTGAGTTGAGAGCGCACCAGGTAGCCCGTATGTATCTAACGGCCCTTTCTTTGTCGGCTGGGCGTTGAGTGGAAATGCGCCTGT
This sequence comes from Eggerthellaceae bacterium, assembly GCA_024691475.1. GTDB lineage: Bacteria > Actinomycetota > Coriobacteriia > Coriobacteriales > Eggerthellaceae > Denitrobacterium. The sequence goes on along the minus strand of JAILNP010000141.1, from coordinate 5,175 downwards.
TGTTGCGTCGTATACTGCGATTGTTGCGCCGTGGCCTTGTGGCCGCGGCGCTTTTTTTGCTGTGGTGCGTGCCGTAATTCCGTTTCGCCCTTTGAGCGGCGCTGTTAGCTGTGAGCGCTTACGTTTTGTGGCTCTTGGCGATGGCTTTATCGTATCTGGGGCGTCTTACGGCTGCTTCCCTCGCGACCATCGCGGTTCTCCTTCGGCATACTCCAGCGCGTGTATGCCTTGTTGGGCTTCTGCGCCCATTTCGTAACGAATCGACAAACCGCTGCGGCTTTTAACGCTTTCTTCAGATTTCCCTTCTAGCGTAGAGGGCGAGCAAATCGAAGGAGTGTATATGACCGAAACGGCTGTAGCTGCGAAAAAGAAAGGCTCGTTGTTCGAAAATCTATCTCTTGCCCAGGTGATCGCTACGGCGCTCGCGGCGGTGACGTCGCTTTTGCTGTCGTCGCAGATTGGCATCGCGGGCTCATTGCTGGGTACGGCGGTAGGTTCGATCGTGGCCACGGTTACCGCCCAGGTGTACAAGAACATCATGTTGAAGTCGGCCGACAAGATTCGTTCGAACGACGATACGGATGGCGATGCGAACGGCAATGCCGCCGCTAAGTCGCCGTCGGATTTGGCGGGGCAAGCGGCGCCCTCTCCGCTATCGCGGGATAATGCGGCGCATATTGGCGGTGCGTCCCTGGCGGCTGGCGCTGCACCCGTGGAGACCATCGCTGCAGCTGACGCTACGACGGTCATGGCTGTTCCGGCGGGGGAACGCTATGGTGTGCATGCGGCTGAGACGAGCGTTTTGGGGCCCGATGGCGCGCCTTCCGACGGAGCTGAGTCGGCGTGTTCCGCTGGCGGTGCTACGCGCGTCTTGAGTGCCGATGGTGCCACGTACGCTGTTCAATCTGGAAGCGCTACCTCGGTTTTGCCCTCCGATGGCGTATATGCTGCCGCTGCAGCTGGGGCTGCTGCCTACGGTTCTTCGAGTGCGTCGTCCGATGCTGCGGGCTACGCGCAACGCTCTGCTGCCTCGAGTGGCGGCTCGCATGCCTCCGCGCGTCGCTCTGCATCGGCGCGTAATTCGCTCATTAAGGCGCGCAGCAATCGCGCGCGCAAGTCGCAGGTGCAGCGACGTGCCATTGTCGTTTCGGTGGTTGCCGCACTTGTCGCCATTGCCATTACCGCGGGCCTCGTGACGCTGATTACCGGTGGGCAGGGTTGGGGGAGTACTGAGGTGCTGTCCTCGTCGAGCACTACCACGCAAGTTGCCGCCAACGACGCCGCTTCCACTTCCGCCCCGACGTCCACCGAGGTACAGCAGTCCAAGGACGAAGCAAAGGAATCGACCGAGAAGAGCACGCAGTCTGATACCGAGGCCGACTCCTCCAACGCAGCAACCAATCAGCAGACGCAGAGTTCCAGTTCGCAGGAGTCGAGCTCGTCGTCTTCCTCTGGCTCCGAGACGTCGAGCGGCTCTTCTAGCTCGTCTGATTCCGCGTCGAGTGGTTCCTCTTCGAGCTCGGGTACGAGTAGCGATTCGACGGGAAGCTCTTCGTCGACGGGCTCCGACACTACCGGTGACTCGTCGAGCGGCGGTTCCTCTGGTTCGTCTTCGAGTTCCAGCGATTTAACGAGCCAGTCTGCGACCGCGTCGTCTTCCAATTCGTAGCGCCCTGCGAGGGGTAGAGCTTGCGCTTGCATCCCCGATTGGGATTTCCGGAAATCCCAAGGACTTGGGTGTCCGTCGGGGTCTGTAGTCTGCCTTTTCCCAGGTCGCGTTATTTCGGGTGCCTGTGAATTGTAGGATTTCCGAAAATCCCAAGGGTGCGCGTCAAATCTGCGGGAGTGGATTGCCTTTCTGGTGCTGGCGCCTTAAGACGTGGCGAGTTAGTCGGTGTTTCCATTCGTTTGTCATGGAGAAGGATAATCCCACATGTAGTGCGTGCAAACCGCCCCCTTTCTCGTGTCAAAAACTGGGCTAGATCAGTCGCACTCCGGGGCGATTCGCAAACTGAGCAGATTTCAGCGCCCTCATGTAAGAAATGTAACCGTTTACACGTAGATTGGACGTTTTGCAAGGGCTTCGGGCGTCTTTAGACCCGATCCTGAGCATGGCGGTTTGTGTTTTCCCAGTTCGCGAAACGCGGGGTTCGCCCCAGCGTGACGAGCAACGTGTAAACGATTACTTTTTTGCATTTTCGGGTCCCGATTTTGCTCATTTTGCCCTGGGGTTGCTGGCGCGCTCAGCTAGCGATGTCGTGTAGGCATCGATTCTTCCTTTGCCCGTTGCGATCCGTGTCTGCGTTGGGAAGCGGGTTTTCGTAACAGCGTGCTTGCATCCCCAATTGGGATTTCCGGAAATCCCAAGGGTGCGTGTTCCTAGCGATTGCGGCGAGAAGCGCGCCTGTAACATGAAGCGCTTCGTCGACAATAGTGTGTTCGTAAATGGACATACGCACAGCAAAAAGCGCGCCTGCCGTTTTATGGCGAGCGCGCTTGCATGTCTATCGGGAGCGGTCTGCGGATTGGGCTAGAAGCTTACGCGACCGGCGGCCTACGCGGTCAGGCGCACACCTACGTATTGCGCCGTGCTGGGCAGACCCGAGTTGTCGTACACCTCGGAAAGGGCGCAGGCGCTTACCGTCCAGGTATAGGTGGCGCCGTCGACTTCGATGGTGCCCTTCTGGTACGTGTTGCCGTTCGAGTCGACGCCCGAATCGGTGACAGATGCGGAATCGAAGCCCTGGTCGGCCATGGCGTTGGCAACGGCGGCGTCAACCGTGCCCGAGGTGAAGTCGGCGTAGGTAAGGTGCAGGTCGGTGCTGCCAGCGTTTTGCTGTTCCAGGCGCCAGCTGCCTGTGAGCAGCTTCACGGCATCCGACGCCGAGAGGTTCGCGATTCCCGTGGTGTAGTAGGCAAGCGCATCGACTGCAGTAACGTCGGAAGGCAGCTTGATGACGTTGATGTGTTCGGTGTTCTTCGAAACCGACGAGATGTCGATGACCGTCTGACCCTGCTGCGCCTGCGTGTCTATAACGCCCTGCGCGTCGAGGCCCACGAGATTGATGAGCGCGGGGGATTGTACGGTTTCGCCGCGGGTGAGCATCTCGTTCACGGCGTCTTGTTCGTCTTGGCTGCCGTATACCACGTTGGCGTAGCAGTTGATTCCCCAGGAAACGCCAATGATAAGCGCTGCAAGCGCGATTGCTCCCAGCAGATAGAAATAGCGTTTCGGCAGGTCGAGCGGACGCGACAGGGCGCTGCCGTCGTAGTAGCGCACGGGCCCGGAAGATTCTACGGTATGCGCGCTCGTGTCCTTCGGGCGAAGGAACTGGGGGATTTCCAACATAGATGCTCCTTAGCGTATAACAGGGGAAGATTATAGCATTCGGTCTGGAGGTTTCCCAACGGCAGGCCCTGGGGCGCTACACTGTCCTTCAAGAGAACAAACGGGAAGGATCCGGGAAGCATGAGAGATATCTCAACCGCCACCATTACCCAGGAAGTGGCGCGGCTGTGCATGGAGGCTGCGTGCGACCTGCCGCGCGACGCCGAGGAGGCCATCAACGCCGCGGCCGAGCGCGAGGAGAGCGAGTTTGGTCGCTGGGCCATGCAGAAGATCTGCCGCAATGCGCGCATCGCCCGCGAAGACGGCGTGCCCATGTGCCAAGACACGGGCATGGTTATCGTGTTCGCCGAGGTAGGGCAGGAAGCGCACATCGTGGGCGGCGATTTCGAGGAAGCCATCAACGCGGGCATCGCGAAGGGCTACACCGAAGGCTACCTGCGCAAGTCCACGGTGGTCGATCCGGTGCTGAACCGCGTGAACGCGGGCGATAACACGCCCGGCATCGTGTACACGCGCTTGGTGCCCGGCGATGCGGTCACGCTCACCGTCATGCCGAAGGGCGCGGGCAGCGAGAACATGAGCCGCCTGTTCATGTTGAAGCCGGCTCAGGGCCTGCAGGGCGTGAAGGACGCCGTGCTGCGCGCCGTGGTGGAAGCGGGCGGCAATCCCTGCCCGCCGACGATCGTGGGCGTGGGCATTGGCGGCAACGCCGACAAGGCGCTCATGCTTTCTAAGGAGGCGCTGCGCCGCAAGGTGGGCGCGCCCAATCCCGACGAACGGTATGCCCAGCTCGAGGCTGAGTTGCTGGAAGCCATCAATCGCTCGGGCATTGGCCCGCAGGGCTTTGGCGGCCGCGTTACGGCGTTGGCCGTGCACATCGAGACGTACCCCACGCACATTGCCACCATGCCCGTGGGCGTTACGCTGAACTGCCATGCCGCACGCCACAAGAGCGTCGTACTGTAAGGGGGAGACATGGATATCAAGCGCATTACCACCCCTCTCGATCCCGAAGTGGCGCGTTCGCTGCGTTGCGGCGACATGGTCTCCATTTCGGGAACCATCTTTACCGGCCGCGATGCCGCGCATGCGCGCATGACCGCTGCGCTCGACGCGGGCGAAGAGTTGCCCGTCGACTTGCAGGGCCAGGTCATCTACTATGCAGGCCCCACGCCTGCCAAGCCGGGGCACGTCATTGGCAGTTGCGGCCCCACCACGAGCGGGCGCATGGATGCCTTCACGCCGCAGATGATAGAGCAGGCGGGCCTGGCTGGTATGGTGGGCAAGGGCCCGCGCAGCCAGGATGTCATCGATGCCATGGTGGAGCACGGCGTGGTATACTTCGCCGCCGTGGGTGGCGCCGCCGCGCTCATTGCCTCCTCGGTGAAGGAGTGCGAGGTCGTGGCGTACGACGACCTGGGCCCCGAGGCCATTCGTCGCCTGGTCGTGGAAGACTACCCGTGCATCGTGGCCATCGATGCGAATGGCGGGAACCTGTACGAAGATGGCCCCGCGCGCTATCGCGTTGGCCAATAGAACGTTTTACCCAAGGAGCACCATCATATGATTGACTTTTCGATTTTCCTTACCGCGGAAGCCTGGATCAGCCTGCTGACCCTGGTATTCCTGGAAATCGTTCTGGGCGTGGACAACATCGCCTTCATCGCCCTCACCACGAACCGCCTGCCCGAAAGCAAGCAGCACATCGGCCGCAAGCTGGGCCTGGCGGGCGCCATGATCATGCGCGTCATCTTCCTGTGCTTCGCGTCGTGGCTCATTCACATGACGCAGCCCGTCTTCACCGTGGACCTGGGCTTCCACTCACA
>JAILNP010000119.1:0-13648 GCA_024691475.1 Eggerthellaceae bacterium | reverse complement strand
CGTTGCCGCCGAAGTATTCGTTCTTCACGTAGAACGGCACAAGCAAGCCGGCAAGTGGGCTCTTCTCAATAAGCGGTGTGAAGAACTCGCGCTGGGCGCATCCGCATACGAACAGAACACGCTTGCCCGATTTCCGTATGGCCTGGGCGCAGGCAAGCTGCGCATCGGGGCAGGCATTCCAGTCGTCCACGAACGAGCGAACGATACCGATGCCATCTTCGAACAAATCGAACCCGCCATAAAACTCCGCAGGAGGAAGGTAGTCGAGCAAATCATCGGGATGGGCATTGCGATAGAACTCATCGGAACAGAACACCCAAGCATCGCTGCGCTCTTCCATGGCGCGGAGCTGGAACGGTTCAATGCAATCGATGACTTGCTGTGCCATGCCCCGGTCGTTGAAGCTGAACTCGAACGACGTCTGGTGCTTCGTAAATCCTAGGGGCACGATGCCCACGGAAAGGATCCCCGGATGCGCATACGCCCACTCGAGCGTACGGCGCAGCTCTTCCCCATCGTTCACGCCCGGCATAAGCACGATCTGGGCATGCACCTGAATGCCGGCTTCCAGAAGACGCTCCGCAACTTCGATGCCACGCGGGGCATGCTTGCCAATAACGTCGCGCCTGACCTCGGGCGTGATAGCGTGAAGGGAAAAACGCAGCGGAGAGATGAACTGCTCGATAATGCGCTCTTCGTCTTCGGGCCCAATATTGGTGAACGTGACGAACGTGCCCTGCAGAAAGCTCAGGCGATAATCATCGTCACGCAGCGTAAGCGTATCACGCGCATCTTCGGGAAGCTGACGCATGAAGCAAAACTTGCAAGCGTTACGGCAGAGCATGAGGTCGTCGAAGATGGCCTTCGTAAAATCGAAGCCCCACGTCTCGCCCTCCTCGCGCTCCAGCACGACCGTACCCGTATCGCCATCGGCATCGACATACGTAAGCTCGATCTCATAATCGTCGGTATACCAGCGCCAGTCGATGGCATCACGGATGGGATGCCCGTCCACGGCAAGCAAGCCGCAGCCCGGCGTGAACCCCGCATCATCCGCGGGAGAGCCAGGCAAGACGTCCTTAATCCAGGCTACGGGTGTCGAAGCTGGCCTAGGCATCGAATTCTTCCGAGAGAACGCGTACGACTTCCTGGATGATGTCGTCGGGAGTGGACGCGCCAGCCGTTACGCCAACGCGCGTACAGCCAGCGAAATCCTCGCGCTTGAGCTCGTCGGGTGTCTCGATATGAAACGTGCGCGGCAAAATGGCCGAACAAATCTCATACAGGCGCGTGGTGTTGGAAGAATTATGCCCGCCAATAACGATCATGGCGTCAACCGTGGAAGCCAGTTCCTCAGCTGCACTCTGACGCGTGCTCGTGGCATTGCAAATGGTGTCTTCAAGCACGTAATCCAACCCGCGTGCATCAAGTTCGGAAAGCACGTCTTCGAGCATGGCGCGACGCTGCGTCGTCTGCACGACAACGCCAAGGGGGCCATGCAGGTCGGCGGGAAGTTCGCTCGCGTCGCTGGCAACCACCACGCGATCGCTCACGGATTCCGCCCACGCGCGCAGGCCCTCTACCTCGGGATGGCTCTTCTCGCCCACCACCACGACGGTCCTACCTTCTTCGGCAAGCTCCTTGGCGGCACGCTGGGCACGCAGCACATGGGGGCACGTAGCATCGATGATATTCACGCCACGCTCTTCGATATCCTGGCGAACCTGCGGGGTAACGCCATGGCTCCGAATGATCACGCATTCGCCGCTTACCTCTGCAGGAGAGTTCGCCACACCAACGCCCTTGGCGGCCAGGCGGTCGACAACCTGCGGATTATGAATAAGCGGGCCAAGCGTCTGCGTGGGACGCCCCGATTCGGCAGCTCGTTCTGCAAGGCGTAGCGCACGTTTCACGCCGTAGCATGCGCCAGCACAGGATGCGGTAATGACTTCCATAGCTACCCCCGAATCGGATGTTCGGCGAAGACCTGGCTGTAATCCTTCGTCTCGGGAAACAGCTCAACCATATCAATCTGATCGGCGGGAACGTCGCGCTGGAGCGCGAAGCTCTCACGCATCACGTACCACACCGCGCCCTCGAGCCTATCCTCCTTGGGAAGGAATTCGAACGATTTCACGTCGATGGGCTCGCCAAAGAGCACGTGAACGCGGGGGAAGCGCACGCGTTCGCCCTTGCGCTTGATCTTCTCGACATTGCGCACGGCCGTGGGCACCAGGGGTGCCTTTCCCATGCGCGCCACGAGCGCTGCACCCGCATGCAACGAAGGCGTGTTTTCGCTTTTACCGCGACGCGTACCCTCGGGGAAAATGCCCACGACTTCCTTGTTACGCAACATGCGCGTCGCGCGCTTCACGCTCGTACGATCGGCGGAATCGCGAGTAACGGGAAACGCCCCAACGCGCGCGATGATCTGGGCGCCAAGCTGAGAGCCCGTAAACAAGCTATCGCGCGCCATGAAGCGCACCCATTGACTCGGACGTACGGCAACGTAAAGAAACGCTACGTCCAGGAAGGATGTATGCGTGGAGCAAAGGCACAGTCCCTGCTTGCCGCGGGCGGCACGAAGGTTTTCCCTTCCGTGCACCTTGAAGCGAAAGGCAATCTTCAGCACCAGACCCACGATTACGTAGCAGATATTGCCACACCAATGAGGGATTTCGTGCGTACGGTCTTCGCCACCCAAAGGGCGGTCCCACATTTCCTCAAGCGTCAGGAACAACTTCATTACATAACCGCCTTTTCCTGAGCTAAATCGCAAATGGAGCCCACGACCTCGTCGATGGAAAGCGTGCTGGAATCGAGAAGCACCGCGTCGTCGGCGGGCTTGAGCGGAGAAGCAGCCCTGGAAGAATCAAAGCGGTCGCGCGCCTTGATATCGGAAAGCACCTCTTCGTAATCGGTGGAGCCAATGCCCCGCCTCTTGTTTTGGCGCAGGCGCCTAAGCGCACGCTGCTCGTCGCTGGCCGTAAGGAAAACCTTCACTTCGGCATGGGGAAACACAGCAGTGCCAATATCACGGCCCTCGACTACGTAATTGCCGCTGGCGCCAATGCGCTGCTGCTGCATAACGAGCGCTTCTCGCACGCTGGGGTGCGCGGCAACGGCGCTCACGGCCTTGTCAATGCGAGCCGTGCGAATGTCACGAGTAACGTCGATACCATCAATAGAGACCTTGCTGGGAAGCGGATCCCCCGGCGTAAGGCCAAAGGAAATCTCCTTGCTACGCGCAATGGCACCCAGGCTTTCGGCATCGGAAAGCTCAACGCCCTCACGCAGCGCAAACCACGCAATGGAACGATACATGGCCCCGGTATCGAGGCATGAGAAACCAAGCTTCCTGGCAACAGCCTTGGAAACGGTCGATTTACCGGCACCCGAAGGTCCGTCTATGGCAATAATCATCGGGCAAGCCCCTCCAGGCTTCCCAGGAACGTGGGAAAGCTAATCTTAATTGAGTCAAAATCTACGATGGTAACCGGCTTATCGCCGCAAAGGCCCACAAGAGACCAGGTCATCGCCATGCGATGGTCCTTATGGGAATTGAAGACCAGGCCGTCGGGCACCTGAAGGTCGGGCTGGCCCTCGATGTAGAGGTCGTCACCCTCCACCCAGGCATCGACGCCAAGCTGAGAGAGACCGTCGATGGTGGCCTTCAGACGATTGGCTTCCTTCACGCGCAACTCGCCCACCTGGCGGAAAACGGTAAGGCCGCGAGCATGGGCGGCAACCAACGCAAGAACGGGAATCTCATCGATGACAGAGGCGATCTTGTCGGCGGGAATCTCGCAACCAACGAGTTCACGCGTATAACGTGCGGAAATAATGCCATAAGGCTCTTTGCCAGACGTGCCCAAGCCCTCGATGGAAACGTTGGCACCCATGCGCTCGAGCGTGCGGGTAAAGCCAATGCGCCCCGCATTGAGGCTGACGTTTTCGATCTGAACCTCGCTACCGGGCTTCAGCAGGGCGGCGCACACCAGGAACGCGGCAGACGAAGGGTCGCCCGGAACGTTCACCTCGCACGAGCGCAGCGTGCAGGGGCCCTTCACCGTGGCAACGCGTTCTGCCGCCGTGGTAACGGCGCCGTACTCGGGAAGCATAAGCTCGGTATGGTTACGCGAGATGGCGGGCTCATTCAGAATCGTCTTGCCCGTAGCACCCAGGCCGGCAAGCAGGACAGCAGTCTTCAGCTGGGCAGACGCCATGGGAGCGTCGTATTCGATGGCGCGCAGCGGACGCGAACCGTGAATGGTGATGGGCAGCGTCTCTCTGCCAGCAGGGCTGAACTGAGCCCCCATCTTCATAAGCGGCGCGGTGATGCGGCGCATGGGGCGCTTGCGCAAGGAATCGTCGCCCGTAAGCTCAACCTCGATATCCCACGGGGCCAATACGCCCATGAGCAGGCGAACCGTGGTGCCGGAATTGCCGCAATCGATGGGGCCATCGGGCTGAATGGGGCCTTGCTCTCCCCAACCGGTAATGCCACCAGAAAGGCTGCCGTCGACCTGCTTCTCAAGCGAAACCTTGGCACCCAACGCCTGAACGGCGCGAATGGAAGACCTCACATCGCCCGAATCGAGCACGCCGGAAACACGCGAGGTGCCTTCGGCCATAGCCGAAAAGAGCACAGCGCGATGAGAGATGGACTTATCACCAGGAACCCTGGTGCTGCCATTCAAAGGGGCCGGCAGCGGATTGATAACGGTAGTTTGCTCGCTCATGGCCTACTCCTTCACACTCAAAGGAAGCAAGGATACGCGGAAACCGGCATTGAGAAGCTCAATGGAGAGTCGCCCGATATCCCCCTCATCGGTAAGTATCATATCAAGAACAGCAGCGCTTGAGGTAAGATGGTCGATTTCGATTGACTGAATGTTGCATCCGACCTTGCTGGCAATGGTAGTCACCTCGGCGACCATGCCCTTACGGTTCTCCATGGGGATGCGAACCTCAAGCAGGTTTTCGCTGTCAGGCAGCCATTTCTTCGGTATTGACCTGCGAATTTTCGCAGAATGATCGAGCAGGGCGGTAAGCTCCGCACGATCGTCGTGCTCCAGGGCGGCAATGAACCGAGCGATAATCTGGCTCATCTCCACCAAGCCATCATGCAAGGCCTTCTTATTGTCGAAGGCGATGCCCGCCCACAGTTCGGGCGAGCCCGCGGCAATACGCGTGGAATCCTTGAAGCCACCCGCGCACAGGCGGAACAGGGCCTTTTGGTCGTCGGCATGATTGGCAGCAAGCTCCACCAGGGAAGACGCCACAAAATGAGGTACGTGGCTCACGATGGCAATAGCTCGATCATGGTCTTCACGCGGAAGCGAGATGACACGCGCGCCCATGCCCGTAAGCAGCTCGTGGAGCGCCAGGTAATCATCGGCAGGAGTGTCCTCGTTAGGGCAGACAATCCAATGTGCGCCTTCGAACAAGTCGATGCGCGCGCCCTCGATGCCATTCACCTCGGAGCCCGCCATGGGATGACCGGGAATGAAGCGACTAATATCGGGGAGAACGTCAGCGGCATCGGCGCAGATGCGAGCCTTGGTGGATGCAGTATCGGTAATGATGCCAGAATAGCCCCACGATACAAGCTGCTCGAAATAGGCGCGCGCAGCCGTTGCGGGCGTAGCCAGAATGACTAGCTCGCACTCGTTGCGAACGAAGGACTCAAACGCCTCGCCATCGGGAAGCGAAGCACCCGTAACCCATCCATTCTGCACGGCCTTCACAAGGGTGACTTCATCGGTATCGACGCCAAATACGCGTATGGACTCGTCGAACTGGCGAATCCGAGCGGCGCAGGATGCGCCAATGAGGCCAAGCCCAACCACGGCGATATTCTTGTATCTGCTGGTATCCACCCGCAACCTCGCATTCATCAGAGGTCCGAAATTCAGAACGTAATACTATCACGCAAGACCGGCGGCTCGATATAAAGCCGCGGTCTCTTCATCGTCGAGCCTTCGCCAAACGCCCTGCTTAAGCGATCCCGTTTCGATGGGGCCAAAAGAAACGCGGTCAAGATGCTCGACGGGATGCCCCACCGCCTTGCACATGCGCTTCACCTGATGCTTGCGGCCCTCGTGAATGGCGAGCTCCACCACGCATCGATTGCGCGACTTGGAGATGACGGAAATTTCAGCCGGAGCCGTCATGCCATCCTCGAGCAAAACGCCCTCGCGAAGCTGCTGGGCCTCGGCTTCGGTCATGATGCCAGTCACCGTAGCATGGTAGACCTTGGTTACGTGATGGCTGGGATGCAACAGGCCATTCCCCAGTTCGCCATCGGTGGTGAAGAGCAAAAGGCCCGTCGTGTCCTTGTCCAAGCGGCCAATGGGATACAACCCGGGATACTCATCGCAGGGCATGATATCCGCAACGCAACGGCGTCCGCGATAGTCCTTCATGGTGGTGATGATGCCCGAGGGCTTGTTCAAGGCCAGCACCACATGGGAAGAACCCCAAACGACCACTACCCCATCGACGGCCACTTCATCTTCCAGAGGGTCGACCTTGCTGCCAAGCTCGGTGACAACGATGCCGTTAACCTCTACACGACCTGCGGTGATAAGGCTTTCGGAGCCACGGCGGCTCGCAACGCCGGCCCGGGCGAGGTACTTCTGCAAGCGCATGGGGAATGCATGCCCCTCGATGCGCTCCTCCCAGCCAATATCGCGAATGTCAGACACGCTTACTCCTCGAATTCCAGGTCGTCAAAATCGATCTTCTCGACGGCGCCCGCGGCTTCCGCCAGGGCGCCCGCCATCATCTGGCGCATCGCATCATCCATGCTCTGCTGCTGACCAGGCTCGACATCGTCGATAGACTCCTGCTCGACCTCTGGCTCGTCAAGCGCCTCAGTCTCGCGAACGGGCGGAATATAACCACGCGTGGCGGAAAGGCGCGTGCGAATGAAATCGCGCGTCTCGTCGTCGGGGGCAAACTCGGTGATGTCGGGAAGATCCTTCAGGGAACGAAGGCCGAACTTCTCCAGGAAAGCGGGCGTCGTTCCATAGAGCATCGGGTTACCCGGAGCATCCGACGTACCGACCTCCCTCACAAGCCCCTTTTCCATCAGGGAGTTCAGCGAACTATCGGAATTGACGCCACGAACGTCGGCAACGCCGGCACGCGTGACGGGCTGGGAATAGGCAACGACCGCAAGAACCTCCAAGGCAGCCTGCGAAAGCTTGCGTGTATCCCACGAGAGGACATAGGCCTCGAGCAGCTCGTGAAAGGCGGGATGCGTGCACAGACGCCAGCCACCTGCGACTTCGGTAAGCTGAATGCCCTCTTCGTCTTCGAGCAGACGCGCACGCAGCTCGACGCAGGCCGATTCCACAACGGAAGGTTCCACCTGAAGCATGTCAGCCATGGTAATAGTGGAAACGGGACCATCCGTCACGAACAGCATCGCCTGAATGGCGCTGGTCAGCTGGTTCTCGCTCAAGCCTTCGAACATGCTACGCCTCCTGAATGCTGGTGAGGGCGCCTTCGCCCTCGAGGAAGAGCTCGCCAGAGCCCTCGATAAAGTCAATGTCGATGTCGCCGAATGCCTCGGACTGGCGAACCGTCACCATGCCGCGCTTATACAGCTCCAAAATGGCCAGGAACGTGACGACGATAACGGGCTTGCTCGCACGACTCGTGAGCAAATCGCTAAAGCGGGCGTGCTTCTGATTGCGAATGCGGGTATGAATGGCACGCACATGCACTTCCACGGGAATGGGCTTCGCCGCAATGTGCTCGCTTTCGAGCAAGAACGGATCGCGATGGCCCATGACCTGAGCGCAGAGGTACGCAAGCGAATCGAGCGTCACGTCTTCCAGGTAGTCGGGCATAAGCGTAAGCAGGCTCTCGTCGGGGCCCGCACTACGACGATGCAAGCGAAGCTCTGAATCGTATCGCGCGGAAAGTTCGGCAGCCGCATTCTTGAACTGGGTATATGCAAGTAGGCGCTTCACCAGCATGTCGCGCGCTTCCATGGGGCCAATCTCCTCGTATTCCTCCACGAGGTTGTCCTTGGGCTTGGGAAGCAGGGCCGCAGCCTTGATCTCGAGCAACGTGGATGCCACGAGCAGAAAATCACTCGCGACATCCAAGTCCACGTTTTCCATGTGCGAAACTTCGTCGAGGTACTGATCGGCAATCTCCGTAATGGAAATGGCACCGATGTCTACTCTCTGGCGGCTAACCAGATACAGCAGAAGGTCGAACGGGCCCTCAAAGCTCTCTGTGCGAACGCGATACGACATCTACCGCGGGCTAGTCTTCCACGCGACGATAGCGCAGTGCCTGCTCTTCCATAAGAGCAACGTCAGAGAAGTAGTTGATGCGCATGGCATCCTTCACCTCATGCAGCGTTTCGGCAGCGGCAGCACGTGCGGTTTCGCAACCAGCAGCCAGAATGTCATACACAGCGGGAATGTCGGCCTCGAGCTCGTGACGACGCTCGCGGATGGGCGCAAGCGTGTCCTCCAGAACGCGGTTCAGGAACTTCTTGCACTTCACATCGCCCAGGCCACCACGCTGATAGTGTGCCTTCAGTTCGTCGAGATTGGCGTACTCGGGCCAGTATTCCGCAAAATGCTCGTTGGTGCTGAAGGCATCGAGATAGGTGAACACCGCATTGCCCTCGATCTTGCCGGGGTCGGAAACCTTCAGGTGACCAGGGTCGGTGTACATGCTCTTGATCTTCTTGGCAACTTCCTCGGGCGTATCCGACAGATAGATGCCATTGCCCAGCGACTTGCTCATCTTCGCCTTGCCATCAATGCCAGGCAGGCGCTTTGCAGCCTCGCCCTGGGGAATAAGAGCTTCAGGCTCCACGAGAACGGGGGCGTACGTACGATTGAACGAACGAACGATCTCGCGCGTCTGCTCGAGCATGGGAAGCTGATCCTCGCCCACGGGAACCGTAGTGGCCTTGAATGCGGTGATATCCGATGCCTGGCTAATGGGATACGTGAAGAAGCCAACGGGGATGTCGGCGTTGAAGCCACGCATCTGGATTTCGCTCTTAACCGTGGGGTTACGCTGCACGCGCGCCACCGTAACGAGGTTCATGTAATACGCCGTGAGCTCGAAGAGCTCGGGAATCTGCGACTGAATGAAGATGGTGGTCTTGGCGGGGTCGATGCCGCAAGACAGGTAGTCGAGAGCAACCTCGATGATGTTCTGACGAACCTTCTCGGGGTTATCGGCGTTGTCGGTAAGCGCCTGCGCATCTGCGATCATGATGAAGATGCGGTCGAATTCGCCCGAGTTCTGCAAGCGAACACGCTCACGGAGCGACCCTACGAAATGACCAACGTGGAGACGCCCCGTGGGACGGTCTCCCGTAAGAATGATGCGCTCCTTGGGAACCACGAGCGTGCTGTTGTCTTGGTTGTCAGCGCAGATTTCTTCCGACATGACCTAATCCTTACTTACTTATTACTACGAGATACGGAACGGGAACAACAAATTAGCGACATTGCCCGCAGTAGCGTTCATATACACCGAAATCGGATTAATGGGGCTGAAATACGGAACAATGAAGAGCAGAATCAGCAAAACGGGCATGGCGTATTGCTGCACCGCGTAATACTGACGCAAGTATTTCTCCGGCAGGATGAACGCGAAAATGCTCGATCCGTCTAGCGGAGGAATGGGCAGAAGGTTGAAGAACATCAGATACAGGTTGATAAGCGTAAAATACGGCAAGAACAGCAGGTAAAAGTACGCAAAGAGTTCATTGCTATTCACCAAGCTGGTAGTGGCAAGCGGATACAGGAGCCATGCAACCATGGCGCCCACAAGGGCCATGAGCAAATTGGCGGCAGGACCCGCAAGGCCAACGATCAAGTCGCCCTTGCGCTTGTCCTTGAAGTAGCGCGGATTGTACGGCACGGGCTTTGCGTAGCCGAACACGGGCGCATTAGCCAGCATAAGAATGGCAGGCAGCAGCACCGTGCCAAAAGGATCGATATGGCGAAGAGGATTCACCGAGAGACGGCCCGCGTTCTTCGCCGTCGGGTCGCCCAGCTTGTAGGCGGCAAAACCGTGTGCGACCTCGTGAAGCACGATGGCCGGCACGAATGCCAGAATCGAACAAGCGTAGTATGCAAACATGTCTGTACTCATAGGTGTCCTAGTATACCGCAGGCGCGTAAGCCGAAATGAAAACACGAAAATTCATCCGCACGCTCCGCATCGAATCGGTCATCGGCAGGCATTGCGCCTACTTTTCGGAAGCCTCCCGCTGACGAGCCATTTCCGCTTCAAGCTCCTCATTGAGAATGAACCACTCCTCTTCCGCAGCGGCCAAGCGCTTCTTGATGCTGGCATGTTCGGCAATGACATCGCTCGACGCATCCTCGTTCGTGTAGAAATCGGGATCCGCCAGCAGCTCCAAGATCTCCGCAAGGCGCGTATTGTCCGCTTCCATCTGCTTATCGAGCTGCGCGATGCGCTTGCGATGGTTCTTGAGCGCAGCATAGGCCCTGTTACGAGCTTCAGCCTCGCGGCGCTTCTGCTCCTTCGACTTAGGCGCACTGCCCTTCGGCGCCGTAAGAGAAGCAGACGCATCCTTTACGGGACGCTCCCCACGAGGATGGCGATTCACGGTAATGCCCGAAGAAGCCTCCTTCTTGGCAGCCTGAGCGCGCGTCGCCGCATGGCTGCTCGCAAGGCCAGACTTCGAAGTGGCCGATGCCTCGTCACGGCCGCCCGTAATGGAAGCCGAATCTTCCTGCCCGCTCTTGAACAGGTAATAATCGTAATCCCCATCGTAGATGGTAACGTTACCAGGCGTAATCTCGATAATGCGATTCGCAACGCCGCGAATGAGATGCCTATCGTGCGTAATAAGGATGATGGTCCCCTCGAACGCAGCAAGAGCCTGCTCCAAAACGTCAGCGCTCTGAATATCGAGGTGGTTCGTAGGCTCGTCGAGGCAGAGCAGCGGCTTGGGCGAAACGAGCATCTTGGCCAGCGCCAGACGGCTCTTCTCGCCACCAGAAAGCACGCCCACGCGCTTCTCGACGGCATCACCCTGGAACAAGAAGGCACCCAGCAGCGTCCTTACCTGCGAAATAGTCCAACCAGGTGCAACGCGATCGAGTTCTTCGAACACGGTATTGCCTTCATGCAGCTCTTCGAGCTGATGCTGGGCGTAGTAGGTCTTGTCTACGTGCGCGCCATACTGAATGCTGCCAGCATCAGGGTCGAGAACGCCCGCAATCATCTTCAGAAGCGTGGACTTACCGGCACCATTGGGGCCCACGAGCGCGATCTTCTGGCCGCGATACACCGAAAGGTCGAGCTTATCGTAGACAACGTGCTCGCCAAAGGCCTTGGAAACGCCCGTAAGGTTGACGACCATATCGCCGGTACGAGGCGGCTGGACAAAGTTGAAGTGAACCGTCTTGCGCTCTTCGAGCACCACGATGCGCTCAATCTTTTCGAGCTTGCGTACCCTATCCTGCACCTGCTTGGCCTTCGTGGCCTTGTAGCGGAATCGTTCGATGAACGCCTCCATGTGGGCAATTTCAGCTTGCTGCCGTTCGGCCTGCTGACGAAGCAGTTCAATACGCTCTTCGCGTTGCTTCAGGTAGGCCGAGTAGTTGCCCTTATAGAAGTTCACATGCCCATTGTCGATTTCCGCGACGCGGTCGACCATGTTGTCCATGAACGCGCGGTCGTGGCTAACCACGATGACCGTACCGCTATAACCGCGCAAGAAGCCCTCGAGCCAGGTAACGCTTTCGAGATCAAGATGGTTAGTTGGCTCGTCGAGCATGAGCACATCGGGATTGCGCACGAGAAGCTTCGCCAACGCAATGCGCATCTGCCAACCACCCGAATAGTCGACCGTGCGCTTCTTCATATCCTCTTCGCCAAAGCCCAGGCCAAACAGGACGCTGCGCACCTTCGACTCGAGCAGATAGCCACCCATGGCCTCATACGCATCACGCGCACGTCCAGCGGCGGCAAGCTCCTTTTCCGTGGGATTATCACCCAGGTTGTCCTCTAGGGCACGTAGGCGCTCCTCAGCTTCCAGGATCTCCTTCTGCGAGGAAATCACCTCATCGAACAGGGGGCGGTCCCCCATTTCGATGGCTTCCTGCTCAAGATAGCCAACCGATGCGCCCTTTGCATACAGCACACGCCCTTCATCAGGCTCTTCATTACCCGTAATGATATTGAGCAGCGTTGTTTTGCCAGCGCCGTTGGGGCCTACGAGCGCAAGGCGATCGTAGGCTTCAAGCTTGAAGGTGACATCGGAAAAGAGCGTACGCGCGCCAAACGATTTGGAAATATGTTCAAGCTGAATGATCATCGCAGATACAGTTACCCTTACACACTAAAAAGGGCCAGCCGAAAATCGACTGACCCGATGAAAATCTAAGTGGTGGGCCCGGCCGGGCTCGAACCGACAACCAAAGGATTATGAGTCCCCTGCTCCACCATTGAGCTACAGGCCCGTGAACACGTAGTATAGCGCAATTGGCCGCATGCCATCCGCGCATGGTCGACCCAATGCGTATTATCTCCTCACCATCGTTCGTCCATTACGCATTTATTACGTACTCGGAGCTTTTCAATGGTTTGCGAGAAATAAAAAACCAGGCCGGAAATGCTATCTGACCTGGTGTTTTGATGGTGGGCGTTACAGGGATTGAACCTGTGACCTACTCCGTGTGAAGGAGTCGCGCTCCCGCTGCGCCAAACGCCCGATATGTAAGAGCCAAAAAATGGCCGTAAAAACAAATGGCTCCCCGGGTAGGATTCGAACCTACAACCCTCCGGTTAACAGCCGGATGCTCTGCCGTTGAGCTACCGAGGAATATTGCTTGCTGCTCACTTGCAACGCGCAAGAAAGGATTATACGCGAACCAAACCCTTTGACAACCCCCTTTTTTGTGGATTCATCTTCACATTTTCCGAGGCCGTATTTGGACAACGTACCCCTGTATATAGATAAGGGAGCTAATCAATCTACAAGAACATGAGCTTGGAATATGTGGCGCATACGCTCCCCGTCAACATAGGCAGGAACTCGCAAGGACATCTCAAGCGCTACCGGAGTGGAATCAATCTGGATCACGGCACCCCACAGACGCATCCCGCGATCACCAAGCACCTTACAGGCTGTTTTACAGTGAGAACGTGCCGAGTTGTGCATGATTCGTGATGAGAAAATTGCCTGTTGCCCCCTACCTCATCGGCCGCTATACTATCCACTTGCGCACGGTGGATATGGCCTAGTTGGTTAGGGCGCCAGATTGTGGCTCTGGAGGTCGAGAGTTCGAATCTCTCTATCCACCCCAGCGCAAAACTTTTTAAAAAAGTTCTTGCAAAGCAAGAGCGGTTGTCCTAAAATAGCGTTCGCCGCTTTTCGAAGGGCAAAAGACATATGAACATGGACCGTTAGCTTAGTTGGTAGAGCAGGGGACTCTTAATCCCAAGGTCCGGGGTTCGAGTCCCCGACGGTCCACCATTTGAAGTGTCAAGCTCCCCTATCGGGAGCTTTTTCATGTCCGGATGACGGGGGCTCGAACCGATGAGGTGGAATTCCGTTAAGCAAACGTGCCAGTGGCACGTTTGTAGGAATTCGCCCGACCGAGCCTGCGAGGGAGGGTTC
>JAILNP010000091.1:0-39720 GCA_024691475.1 Eggerthellaceae bacterium | reverse complement strand
GATTTCGGCAGCAACTACAACCTCACGACGAATGACATGACGAAGCGCGGTATGGACCTGGGGCGCTTGGCGCCGGCGCTGTTCGCCTTCTTCTTCCAGACGCCCACTACCACAGGTGTGTTTCCGTATATTCAGGCCGCTACGTTTGATACCACTTACATGGGGCAAACCATCAAGGAAGTCACCTTTGGCGGCATCTTTGCGTGCCTTCCCGTGCTGTGGATTCTTCCGCTGGCCATTCGGGGCGTGCGTATGCGCGTTCGCTCGCGTAGCACGCATACCACGGCGGGCGTCATCATCGTGTTGCTGGTAGCAGGTGTGCTCATCGCACTTGCCGATGCGGAAATGGCGGGCATTCTCCAGCGTTATTTCGCCGATTTCAGCATCATGTTCTTGCTGGTGGTCGTGCTTACGGTCTTCATTTTGAACGAGAATATCTCGCATGAATCCATGGGTTTTGATATCGCCATGAAGATCTTGCCAGCCCTTGTGGGCGTGAGCTTGGCATACAGTTTCCTGTTGTGCCTGGTTGCAGAAACGGGCTGGTATTCCGAGGCGTATCCGTGGGCATATCAGAGCATCATCCACATGTTCCAGTTCTGGACATAGGCTTCTCATTTCCTTTTCTTCACAACTCCACCACGCGAAACCCCACTTACCGAACGTCATTGCACCTTAAAGTGCATTACGTCCGTCCTTCAAAAGCCACTGATACGATTGGTTTCAGCAGAGGTCCCTTCGAAGGAGAGGTATATGACCAGAGAATTTAAGTCTATGGACGGCAATACCGCTGCGGCGCATGTTTCGTATGCGTTTACCGAGGTTGCCGGTATTTATCCCATCACCCCGTCGAGCCCCATGGCCGACTTTGTGGACCAGTGGTCGGCTAATGGCCGTAAGAATATTTTCGGTTCCACGGTGAATGTCGTGGAAATGCAGAGCGAGGGCGGTGCGAGCGGCACGGTTCATGGCTCGCTTACGGCAGGTGCGCTTACTACCACCTACACCGCTTCTCAGGGCTTGCTGCTCATGATCCCGAATATGTACAAGATCGCAGCCGAGCAGCTGCCGAGCGTATTCCACGTGTCTGCCCGTACCGTCGCCACGCAGAGCCTGAACATCTTCGGCGATCATTCCGACGTTATGGCTTGCCGTCAGACGGGCTTCGCTATGCTCGCCGAGGGCAACGTACAGGAGGTCATGGACCTTTCCGCTGTTGCGCATCTGGCTGCCATCAAGGGTCATATGCCGTTCCTGAACTTCTTTGACGGTTTCCGCACGTCCCACGAGTATCAGAAGATCGCCGTGTGGGATTACGACGACCTGGCCGATATGTGCGACTTCGACGCCGTAGCTGCGTTCCGCGCTCATGCGCTCAATCCCGAGCATCCTGCAATGCGTGGTAGCCATCAGAATGGCGACATCTTCTTCCAGAATCGCGAGGCCTGCAATGGCGTGTACGATGCGCTGCCTGCGGTGGTCGAGGGTTGCATGCAGCAGGTGAACGAGAAGATCGGCACCAATTATCAGCTGTTCAACTACTATGGCGCGCCTGATGCCGATCGCGTGGTCGTGTGCATGGGTTCGTTCTGCGACGTGCTCGAAGAGACCATCGATTACCTGAACGCTCATGGCGAGAAGGTTGGCCTGGTGAAGGTTCGCCTGTATCGTCCGTTCAGCATCAAGCATTTCGTGGATGCACTGCCTGAGACGGTGCGCAAGATTGCCGTCATGGATCGCACGAAGGAACCTGGTAGCATTGGCGAGCCCCTGTATCTGGATGTCGTGAGCGCTCTGCGCGAAGCTGGTCGCGATGATATCGTCGTTACGGGCGGCCGTTATGGCCTGGGCAGCAAGGACACGCCTCCGGCCAGCGCCTTTGCCGTTTTCGAAGAGCTTGCTAAGGACGAGCCGAAGCGTGAATTCACCATCGGCATCGTCGATGACGTTACCCATCTCAGCCTTTCCGAGAATGCCGATTGCCCGAATACGGCAGCGCCCGGCACGATTGAGTGCAAGTTCTGGGGCCTGGGTGGCGACGGTACCGTTGGCGCGAACAAGAACAGCGTCAAGATCATTGGCGACCATACCGACAAGTACGTGCAGGCGTACTTCCAGTACGACAGCAAGAAGACGGGTGGCGTAACCATCAGTCATCTGCGTTTCGGCGACAGCCCCATCCGCAGTGCCTACTACATCAATAAGGCCGACTTCGTTGCCTGCCATAACCCCAGCTACTTGATTAAGGGTTTCCGCATGGTGCAGGACGTGAAGCCCGGCGGCGTGTTCATGATCAACTGCCAGTGGTCGCCTGAAGAGCTTGACCAGCACCTGAATGCCGAAACGAAGCGTTACATCGCTCAGAACGACATTCAGCTTTATACGATCAACGCCATCGACTTGGCCATCGAGATCGGCATGGGCAAGCGTACTAACACTATCCTGCAGAGCGCGTTCTTCGCGTTGGCGAAGATCATGCCGCAGGAAGAGGCCATCCAGCTCATGAAGGATGCTGCCACGAAGTCCTACCTGAAGAAGGGCCAGGATGTCGTGGATATGAACCACAAGGCAATTGATGCAGGCGCTACCGCGTTCGTGAAGATTGACGTGCCCGCCGCCTGGGCCAATGCCGAAGACGACGCTCAGCCCGAGCAGCTTTCCGGCGATCCCGAGCTGGTGAAGATGGTTTCCGAGATCATGCAGCCTGTGGGCCGCATGGATGGCGACCGCCTGCCCGTAAGCGCATTCATGAATCATGTCGACGGCCAGTGGCCTCTGGGTGCTTCGGCCTACGAGAAGCGCGGTCTTTCCGTTACCGTCGCCTCGTGGAATCCCGAAAAGTGCATTCAGTGCAACCAGTGCTCGTTTGTGTGCCCGCATGCCACCATTCGCCCCTATGTGCTCACCGAGGAAGAGGCTGCGGCTGCTCCGGCATCGACGCAGCTCATCGATGCAAAGGGTCCGAAGGTCAAGGGCATGAAGTACACGCTTGCCGTGTCTCCGCTCGACTGCATGGGCTGCGGCGTGTGCATTGGCGCTTGCCCCACCGATTCGCTTTCCATGCTTCCCACCGAAGGCGAACTGCCCAAGCAGGAGGTCTTCGACTACTGCGTCAGCCAGGTTGTCGAAAAGCCCGAGGCGTGTGGTACGAGCGTAAAGGACAGCCAGTTCAAGAAGCCGTTGCTTGAGTTCTCCGGCTCTTGCGCAGGTTGTGCCGAGACAAGCTACGCGCGTCTTGTTGCGCAGCTCTTTGGCGATCGCATGTTCATCGCCAACGCTACTGGTTGCTCTTCCATCTGGGGCAATCCCGCAGCTACCTCGCCGTATACCACCACTGCCGAAGGCCACGGTCCCGCATGGTGCAACAGTCTGTTCGAAGACAATGCCGAATTCGGCCTGGGCATGCGCGTGGGTCACGAGGCAGTTCGCAACGAACTCGCTCTCGAGTCTACGGCGCTCATCGAATCTGATGCTCCCGAGTCCGTGAAGGCTGCGGCTCAGCAGTGGCTTGACACGCGCAACGACGCCCAGACAAACCAGGAAGCCGCGAAGGCCTATGTCGAGCAGCTGAAAGCGCTCGACACCGATGCGGCTCGCAAGATTCTCGACCGCAGCGAATTCCTGACCAAGAAGAGCTACTGGATCTTCGGTGGCGACGGTTGGGCGTACGACATCGGTTATGGCGGTCTCGATCATGTGCTCGCCAGCGGCCAGAACGTAAACGTCCTCGTCTTCGACACGGAAGTGTATTCCAACACGGGCGGTCAGGCTTCCAAGGCTTCGAACATCGGTCAGGTTGCTCAGTTTGCTGCCGCGGGTAAGGATGTTCAGAAGAAGAGCCTTGCCGAGCTGGCCATGTCGTACGGCTACGTCTACGTTGCCCAGATTGCCATGGGCGCAAAGCCTGCGCAGACTATGAAGGCCATCTGCGAAGCTGAAGCCTACGACGGTCCTTCGCTCATCATTGCGTACAGCCCCTGCGAGATGCACTCCATCAAGGGTGGCATGAAGAACTGCCAGTCCGAAATGAAGCGTGCCGTCGAGTGTGGCTACTGGAACCTCTTCCGCTTCAATCCCGAAGCCGAAGCAGGCAAGAAGTTCACGCTCGACTCGAAGGAGCCCTCGGGTGGCTATCGCGAGTTCCTCATGAACGAGGCGCGTTATTCCCGCCTCACGCGCGAATTCCCCGAGCGCGCCGACGAGCTCTTCGCAGAAAACGAGCAGTGCGCTATGGATCGCTACGATCATCTGGTCAAGCTTAAGGAAATGTATTCCGAAGCCTAGGCGAGCTAAACCAGCTTCAACTACTAAGAAGGGACGCATTCGCGTCCCTTCTTTTATTGTCATGACCCGACTCTGGGCAGTGTGCGGTGCCTCGCTCGCCAGGTCGATAAACCCCACACACGAAAAAGCGGAGCGCCTTTCGCCTAAGCGCTAGGGGACGGAATGGTCAATTGATCAGTACCCTTCCACGCGAAATAGCAAAGCGAATTTCGCCCCCGTTGCTCATCAGGTTGAATATCCGCGCACGCGAGAGAGCGCAGCGATTCTCGCCCAAGCAACGTCCAGGACCAATTGCCACCCAAGGGCAGGGTAGCGAAGCGAACCCTGCCCGTAGATACCCCGGTTTATATGAGCAGGCGGATTACCTGGGGAAGATTTGGGCTGGGCGGGATGCCCCGTGGGGCACCCTGTGAAAGCAAACAAAAGCGCTGAACCCGGGGGTGCCCGCGGAGAGCGGGAGGCGAAGCCTCGCGCAAATCCGCGGGCAACCCCGGGCAGCGCGCAGTCAAAGCATGAACGAGCGAGCGCACGAGCACGGCCTCCGGACGCAAAAAGGGAACGCCCGGAATACCCGAGCGTTCCCAATCATTCACAGCAGCGCACCGTGCGAGCAGCGGAGCGGGGCGTGCTCCACGGGGCATCCCGCCCAGCCCGCGAGCGGATTAGATTACACCAGCTTCTCAAGCGCAGCGATCTTGACGCAGCAGCAGAACACTTCGAGCGCCTGTGCAAGTTCTTCTACAGGCGGCAGGGAAGGCGCAATGCGAATCACCGCATCCGAGGGATCCTTGTGATAGGGGAAGGGGGCGCCAGCTCCCGTGAGGGTAACGCCCGCTTCGCGTGCAAGCTCGACGATGCGCTTAGCGGTACCCTGCGGCCCGGTGAACGTTACGAAGTAGCCACCGCGCGGATGCGTCCACGTGCAGCCAGTGCCTTCCAGTTCGCGGCTGAGCGTTTCCTCTACCAGGTCGAATTTCGGGCGCAGCAATGCGGCATGCTTTGCCATATGCTCGGCAATGCCTTCGGCGTCGCGCAGGAAGCGTACGTGACGAAGCTGGTTTAGCTTGTCGTGGCCGATGATCTGCACGTTCATGAGCTTGGTAATTTCGGCGATGTTTGCTTCGCTCGATGCCATTGCGGCGATGCCCGCACCCGGGAAGGTGATCTTGCTGGTGCTGGCGAACTTGTAAGCTCGGTTGGGGTTGCCGGCGGCAGCGCATGCGCGTGTGATGTCGGCAACATGTTCCTGCTCTGCCGGGTCGGAAGACAGATGATGCACGCAGTAGGCGTTATCCCAGAAGATGCGGAAGTCTTCGGCTGCCTTCATATTGGCCAGGCGCTCGACAATTTCGTCGGAGTACGTGCAGCCCGAGGGGTTGGAGTAGGTGGGCACGCACCAGATGCCCTTGATGCTTTCGTCGGCGGCGAGCTGTTCGACGGCATCCATGTCGGGACCGTCTTCGTTCAGCGGCACGTTGATCATTTCAATGCCGAAGAGCTCGGTGATCGAGAAGTGACGATCGTAGCCAGGAACGGGGCAAATCCACTTCACGGTATCAAGCTTGCCCCAAGGGGTGCAGCCTTGCGTGCCAAATGCCCAGTTGCGGGCAATGGCATCGTACATGAGGTTCAGGCTCGATTCGCCGCCCACGATAACGCGGTCGGCCTCGTCGTCGAGCATGGTTGCCATGAGCTCGCGTGCTTCGCGAATGCCCACGCCTACGCCGTAGTTGCGACAATCAGTGCCGTCGGCGGCCTGCAGATCGGATGCGGCGTTGAGCACGTCGAGCATGGGGGCGCTCAGGTCGAGCTGGGCGGAAGAGGGCTTACCACGCGCCATGTTCAGCGAGAGATCCTTTGCTTTCCATGCGGCGTATGCGCGCTTCTGTTCGTCGAGCAACGTGCTACATTCTGCTGAGCTGAGGTCGGCGTATGACATGGTCGGTTCCTTCTTCCGTGTTGCCTTATAAAAAGGGGACGCCCTTTGACGTCCCCAAAATGATATACCGCGTGGTTTTAATCGTTCAGCGTCATGCCGTCTTCTAGCACGACTTCCATATTCCGTTCCTTGCTGACGTCGTGATTCTCGTAGCGGTCGAAGTCGGCGAGAATCTCGGGGCTGGGAGCGGGGGTGAGCTTCGATACGACGTAAATGGCTAGGCAGCTAAGCAGGAACGCGGGTAGCAGCTCGTAGATGCCGAAAACGCCGCCAAGTGGCTTGATGAAGTTGTGCCAGATGAGCACCGTGGCAGCGCCCGTGAGCATGCCGGCGATGGCGCCCTGCTTGGTAGTGCGCTTCCAGTACAGAGAGAACAGCGTGAGCGGACCAAACGAAGCGCCCAGGCCAGCCCATGCATAGGACACGACCGTGAAGATGACCGAATCCTCGTTCCACGCCACCAGGATGCCGAAGAGCAGCACGACGGTAAGCGTGATGCGCGAGACGATGAGCACCTGCTCGTCGGTGGCGTCCTTCTTGAAGATGCCGCGGAAGATGTTTTCGGCAACCGAAGAGCCCGTAATGAGCAGGTAGGAAGAGGCCGACGACATGGATGCTGCCAAAATGCCCGACACTACGATGCCGCACATGAATGCCGGTAGCATGACTTGCGAGAGCATGATGAAGATGCTTTCGGCCGAGGAGCTGGTAACGGCGCCGCCCAGAAGCATGGGGAGTGCCTTTCGGCCGATAAGGCCAATGAGCACGGCGGCCAGCATGCTGATGACCACCCATATCACAGCGATGATGCGCGATTGCTTTACTTCTTCCTCGCTACGGATACCCAGGAAGCGCACGAGCACTTGGGGCATACCGAAGTAGCCCAGGCCCCAGGAGAGCGTGGAGATGATGGTGAGGACGCCAAAGGGTGTGGGATCGTCGAAGAGGGGAGTGCCGTCCATGGCCATCTGTGCGCCCGAGTCGTCGAGCAGGGGAGTGGCCACCGAGGTTGCGGAAAGGAATCCGGGGATATCGGAAAGGAATGCTGCGGTTGCTTGCACGCCACCAGCCATGGTGATGGAGCCAATGACGACGACCAGGAGCGCGAAGAACATGAGGCATCCCTGTACGAAGTCGGTGGCTACTACGGAGAGGTAACCACCTACCATGGTGTACATGAACACGATGAGTGCACCAAACACCATCATGACGGAGTAATCCCATCCGAAGAGGGTATGGAAGAGCTTGCCGCATGTTACGAAGCAACTACCCGTGTATACGCAGAAGAATAGGAGGATGATAACGGCAGCGATAGTGCCCACGATGTTCTTGGAGTCATGGAAGCGGTTCGAATAGAAGCCGGGGAGCGTGATGGAGTCGTTGGCCACAACGGAATAACGGCGTAGGCGCTTGGCTACGAATCGCCAATTGAGATACGTTCCGATGGCAAGGCCCACTGCCGTCCAGCCGGCTTCGCCCGCGCCTGTGAAGAATGCCAGGCCGGGGAGACCCATAAGCAGATAGCCCGACATGTCGCTTGCCTCGGCGGAAAGGGCGGTGAACCAAGGGCCGACTTTTCTGCCGCCCAGGAAGTATTCCGATGCCGAAGAGTTCGATCGCTTGGCGTAGATGAAGCCAATGGTGAGCACGGCGATAAAGTAAATAAGTATTGCTACAACAACAAGGCTATCCGAGTTTTCCATCATTCCCCTTACTTATATATATGTATGAAATCGTTTACGAATTTCACTTCCCAACACATGGCATTACATTATAGAGCAACGTAAAAATGCCTTACATATATATGATGACGTGGGCACATGTTGCGGGTAAACGGAGGAATCGTGGAGATACACCCGGGGGCGTGTAAGCTGTTGACACGACTTCGGAGCTAGCGTATTATTCCATCTGCTCGCGCTTCGGGTGAAACCGAAAAACGAGCCGCAGCTTGAAAATTGCACAAGTTAAGCGAAAGATGGGCGTGTGCCCGAGTGGTTAATGGGGACGGGCTGTAAACCCGTTGGCTCTGCCTACCTAGGTTCGAATCCTAGCGCGCCCACCATCTTTGCCCGTGTAGCTCAGTAGGTAGAGCACTTCGTTGGTAACGAAGAGGTCACCGGTTCAAATCCGGTCGCGGGCTCCATCTATTGCTTTATCGAGAACACTCGTTCTCTTTTGCATCTGGCGGTGTAGCTCAGTTGGTTAGAGCACACGGTTCATACCCGTGGCGTCACTGGTTCGAATCCAGTCACCGCTACCATAGATACTTCTACTGCTTACGCAGTCTTTATTTTTAGCTCATAAAACGCCCCAGTAGGGGCGTTCTCATTGAAGGAGGATTTCATGGCTAAGGAAAAGTTCGAGCGTACTAAGCCGCATGTAAACATCGGCACCATCGGTCACGTTGACCATGGTAAGACCACGCTCACCGCTGCCATCTCCAAGACCCTGTCCATGAACGACGGGTCTCACGGCACCGCTCATGCTGACTTCACGGCCTTCGAAGACATCGACAAGGCTCCTGAAGAGCGCGAGCGCGGCATTACCATTTCCATTGCTCACATCGAGTACGAGACGGACAAGCGTCACTACGCTCACGTTGACTGCCCCGGCCACGCCGACTACGTCAAGAACATGATCACCGGTGCTGCCCAGATGGACGGCGCTATCCTGGTTATCGCTGCTACCGACGGCCCCATGGCCCAGACCCGCGAGCACATCCTGCTCGCCCGTCAGGTAGGCGTGCCCTACATCGTGGTCTTCCTGAACAAGTGCGACATGGTTGACGACGAAGAGCTGCTCGAGCTCGTTGAGATGGAAGTTCGCGAACTGCTGAACTCCTATGAGTTCCCCGGAGACGACACCCCGATCATCCGTGGTTCCGCTCTCAAGGCTCTGGAAGGCGACGCTGCCTACCAGGAGAAGATCTGGGAGCTCATGGACGCTGTCGACTCCTACATCCCGACGCCTGCTCGCGACACCGACAAGCCCTTCCTGATGGCTATCGAAGACGTTATGACCATCACCGGTCGTGGCACGGTTGTTACCGGTCGTGTTGAGCGCGGTCAGCTGAAGGTTGGCGACGAACTGGAAATCGTCGGCATCCGCGAGACCGCCAAGACCACCTGCACGGGTGTTGAGATGTTCCGCAAGCTGCTCGACGAAGCCGAGGCTGGCGACAACATCGGCGCTCTGCTCCGTGGCGTGAAGCGTGAAGACGTTGTCCGTGGCCAGGTTCTCTGCAAGCCCGGTAGCGTTACCCCGCACACCGAGTTCAAGGGCCAGATCTACGTTCTGACCAAGGAAGAGGGCGGCCGTCACACCCCGTTCTTCGATGGTTATCGTCCGCAGTTCTACTTCCGCACCACCGACATCACTGGTGTTGCTCATCTGCCCGAGGGCACCGAAATGGTTATGCCGGGCGACAACGTGGAGATCAAGGGCGAACTTATTCACCCGGTCGCCATGGAAGAGGGCCTCAAGTTCGCTATCCGCGAAGGTGGCCGCACGGTTGGTTCCGGTCGCGTAACCGAAATCATCAAATAACTTCAATGAGGTTAATGGAGAGGGCTCACGCATGTGGGCCCTCTCTTCCACGCTTAACTTATCTGTGCAGTTTCAAGTCATAGCAATGTGAACATAAGGAGTAAAGTAGATGCGTACGTTGGTCACCCTGGCCTGCACCGAGTGCAAGCGCCGTAACTATACGACCAAGAAGAACAAGCAGACCACTCCCGATCGCATCGAGTTGAAGAAATATTGCAAGTGGTGTGGACATCACACGCTGCATAAGGAAACTCGTTAGAGGATGTGCATAATAGGCCAGTAGTTCAATTGGTAGAGCGTCGGTCTCCAAAACCGAAAGTTGAGGGTTCGAGTCCTTCCTGGCCTGCCAGCTTGTTTACGAGCAGCTTTAACAGGCTGCTTGTTTGGCGTTATAAGAAGTTGAATACGGTCTGCAAAATAACAGACTTTGAAGGGTAAAGATGGCTAAGAAATCAAAGACGCAACGCGCTAAAGCTTCTGCCCGTCGTGCAGCGCGCAAGGCGGATGTCGAGCAGAACGCGCAAGTTGCGGCCGAAGATTCGACGCAGGAAGCCTCTTCTGAAGAGAAGAAGGGTCTTTTCAAGCGTTCATCTCGTTCCTCAGAAGAGAAGAGCACGAAGCAGGCTTCTGAAGCTGCTTCGAAGTCTTCCGAAAAGAAGCCCGCGAAGGCTCCCAAGAAAGATGGGTTCTTCGCTGGCGTTCGCGCTGAAATGAAGCGCGTTACGTGGCCTACGCGCCAGGACGTACTCCGCTGGAGCGGGGTTGTCGTGGGTGCGCTGGTCTTTTTTGGCGTGTACGTTTTCATTCTCGACAACTGGATCGTAACGCCCCTGCTTGTGGCAATTTCGTCTCTGGGAGCGTAGAACATGGCTAAGAAGTGGTACGTTCTTCATACCTATTCTGGGTATGAGAACAAGGTCAAGCAGAATCTCGAGCTTCGTATCGAGACGATGGGCCTGGAGAACAATGTCTTCGCCATCGAGATTCCCATGGAGACGGTCACCGAAATCAAAGAAGGTGGACGTCGCGTTGAATCCGAGAAGAAGGTCTTCCCGGGTTATGTGCTTGTTCGCATGGAGCTCGACGACCGCAGCTGGGCTGCAGTCCGCAACACTCCTGGCGTAACGGGTTTCGTGGGTAGTCAGCAGACGCCCGCTCCGCTTACGCGCGAAGAGTACAACAAGATCATGAAGCGCACCTCTCACGAGGCTCCCCGCAAGACTTCCACCGATTTGGAAGTGGGACAGACCGTGAAGGTCGTCGACGGTCCTCTGGCCGAGTTCGACGGTGTCGTTTCTGAAGTATCGCCTGAATCCAACAAGGTCAAGGTTCTGGTTTCCATCTTTGGTCGCGAGACCCCGGTGGAACTCACCTTCAACCAGGTTTCCCGCATTTAGGCGTATGGCCGCCTTTGTTCAGGGCGGCTGAACAGGGAAAAGACAATACGCTAGAGCGTGCCCTCGTGGACAGGGGCTTCTCATGTTCGAGCGTTTGTTGATATGAACTATTAGGTAAAGACTTCAGCTGAAAGGAAGCTTTTACAATGGCTGATAAGAAAGTTACGGGCTTTGTAAAGCTGCAAATCCCGGCTGGCGCTGCCAATCCTGCGCCTCCGGTAGGCCCGGCACTGGGTGCCCAGGGCGTTAACATCATGCAGTTCTGCCAGGCGTTCAACGCCCAGACGCAGGAACAGTCCGGTACCATCATCCCCGTCGAGATCACGGTCTACGAGGACAAGTCCTTCACCTTCGTGTGCAAGACGCCTCCGGCGGCTGTGCTCATCAAGGAAAAGCTGGGCCTCAAGAGCGGTTCCGGCATTCCGCAGCTCAAGAAGGTCGGCGAGCTCTCTCTCGATCAGCTGCGCGAAATCGCCGAAATCAAGCTGCCCGACCTGAACGCCAACGACATCGATGCCGCTATGGAGATTGTGGCTGGCACCGCTCGTTCCATGGGCGTTACCATCGAGGGTCGCGCTCCGAAGAAGACCTACGTTGCTACGCGTAAGCTTCAGGCTCTTCTCGACGCTCAGAACTAACACTCTGAGATTTAGGTTGTTATCCGCGTAAGCGGTTGTAAACAGTGGGAGAGCCCAAGTGCTCGACAATACCACGGAAGGATTTAGAAATGGCTAAACTCACCAAGAAGCAGAAGGCTGCTGCCGAGAAGATCGAAGAGGGTAAGCTGTACGCTCCTCTGGCGGCTATGAACCTCGTGAAGGAAATCGCTACCGCGAACTTCGACGAGACCGTTGAGGCTCACTTCCGTCTGAGCATCGACACCCGTCAGGCCGATCAGCAGCTCCGCGGCACCGTAAGCCTGCCTAACGGCAGCGGCAAGACGGTTCGCGTTGCCGTGTTCGCCGAGGGCGAAGCTGCCCGCGCTGCCGAGGAAGCCGGTGCCGACATCGTTGGTTCCGACGACCTGGTTGCCGACATCCAGGCTGGCAACATCAACTTCGACGCCACCGTTGCTACCCCCGACCAGATGCCCAAGGTTGGTCGTCTGGGCCGTATCCTTGGTACGCGTGGTCTTATGCCGAACCCCAAGCTGGGCACGGTTACCAACGACGTTGCCAAGGCCGTTAAGGAACTCAAGGGTGGTCGCGTTGAGTATCGCGCCGACCGCTTCGGCATCTGCCATGTCATCATCGGTAAGGCAAGCTTCTCTGCTGAGCAGCTCGCAGAGAACTACGGCGTTGTGTACGACGAGATCCTGCGCATGAAGCCTGCTGCCGCCAAGGGCAAGTACGTGAAGTCCATCACGGTTGTGTCCACGATGGGTTCTGCGGTTCCTGTCGATTCCGCCGTTCAGCGTGAATACACTGCGGCTGAATAACATTACTTTCAGCATAAACCGCTCAAGGGCCGGGGCTTTTGCCTCGGCCCTTTTTGCGCTATAGAGCACCAACGTGGTGGGTCTTTTCGCGCTAGGCGATTTCGTGAGTGTGGCCACGGGGCATATGGTGGTTTACGTATGCAATAGGGCGCAAATACGCTATCGGGGTAGGTCGATAGCGCTATGTAAGGTTCGAGCCACTGAATGACGTGTGGCGTTACGGTGCGTAAAAAGGGGCACTGACGATGTCAGCGCCCCTGCATGCGTTAGGGTGGTGCGTGGTGGCTGCGTTAGGCGGATGCCGGGGCGACTTCCTTCGCCATAATATAGTCGATCATGTAGAAGCCCTCGCCAATATCCGCATCGGTCTCTTCCATGATTTGGAAGCCACGGCCCCTGTAGGCGCGCAGCCCAAGTTCGTTGCGTCGGTTGACCATAAGGTACATGACGGGCAGGTTCTCGTTTTGGCAGAGCTGCTCGTAGAACTCGATTACGCGACTGGCGTAGTGCTTGCCACGTGCGCGAGGGTACAGGTAGATCTTGCTGATGAACAGACGGTGCTTCCATGTGGCGTCTACGACGGGGCTATGATGGAACGGCTTGTCGTGGGTTTCGTCGCCTGTCATGCGCTCGATGTCGCAACCCGTGTAACCAGCAATGCCATCTTCGTCTACCAGAAGCCAATACTGGTAGCCATCTTCGAGAATCGCCTTTTTCAGCGCTGGTACGCTCTGTAGCGTATTAACCATGTAGTCGGTCTGGGCTTGGCCAATGATGGGAGGCCAGTAGCCATGCCAGATTTCATGTGCCACGCGAGCCAATTCCTCGATATCGTTTTCGGTTACAGCGCGAAACTCCAATGCCATGTGGTAATCATCTCCTTCATGCGTCTGCGTGCTTGTTTCCAGTTGGTAACGAAGATGATTCCATCGTGTTACCAGATGCGAACTCGCAGGTTAATAAACCATTTGCTCGTCTTCTTCACTTCTAACGGATGGGATTATGACAGACGTTAGAGAAAAGTGGAAGGAGTAAATATGCTTGATACAGGTTCTTCTGGGTTCATGATGGTGAGCGCCATGCTCGTCCTGCTCATGACCCCGGGTCTTGCCTTTTTCTACGGTGGTTTGTCGCGTCGTAAGAACGTTATAAACACGATGTTCATGTCGCTGGCTGCCATTGGCATCGTGGGTGTCGTTTGGGTGATCTGCGGGTGGTCGTTCGCCTACGGCGGAGATGGCTCCATTCCGTTCTTCGGTGGCTTCGACCAACTGGGCTGCGTAACCGCGGTGCAGGATATGCTGGCGGAAGCGAACGGGACGGCTACGGCGTTTACGGCTCTCACGGGCGAAGTTGCTGTTGACGCCACGGCATCGGCTGCCTCGTATCCCGCGATTATCAACATCGTGTTTCAGATGGCCTTCGCCATGATTACGACGGCCATCATCACTGGCGCCGTGGCGGGACGCATGAAGGTGGGTGCCGTCATGACCTTCTGCGCCATCTGGGTCGTGCTTATCTACGCTCCGCTTGCCCATATGGTGTGGGGTGGAGATGGTAGCTTCATCGGCGATATGATCGGCGCGCTTGACTTCGCTGGTGGCGATGTCGTTCACATCTCTTCGGGCCTTACGGGTCTGGTGCTCTGCATTCTTCTGGGCAAGCGCCGCGGGTTTGGCATGCTGAGCTATCGTCCCCACAACGTTCCGTTCGTGTTCCTGGGTGCCACGCTGTTGTGGTTTGGCTGGTTCGGCTTCAACGCGGGCTCTGCCTTCGCCGACAACGGCACGGCGGGGCTGGCGTTGCTGAACACGGTGGCGGCTTCTGCGGCGGCTTCGTTGTCCTGGGCTGGCTTCGAGCGCATCCGTACGGGGAAGTGCACGCTCACGGGTGGCGCGACGGGCTTGGTTGCCGGTTTGGTCGTTATTACGCCTGCAGCGGGCTTCGTGGAACCTCTTGCGGCGGTGTTTATGGGTCTCGTGGTGTCGCCCATTTGCTATCTGGCCATCTCCCGCATGAAGGCAAAGCTTGGCTACGACGACGCCCTGGATGCGTTTGGCTGCCACACCGTAGGCGGCATCGTGGGTGGCGTGCTTACCGGCATCTTTTGCGTACCCGAGCTCTCCTGGACCGAGAACGGCGGCCTGCTTTACACGGGTGATCCAAGCCTCCTGTTCGCGCAGGTACTGGGCATCCTCGTAACCGTTGCCTTCGTGGCGATCGGAAGCCTTGTCATCGCCCTTGTCGTGAAGGCACTGTTTGGCGGCTCTCTGCGCGTGAGCGAGCATGATGAGGGGCTGGGCATGGACGTTATCCAGCATGGCGAATCTGCCTACCCGGCATTTGTTGGTCTTGACTAGCGGAAAGGCGTGAGGAATATGAAGAAGATCACGGCGGTCGTCCGTCCCGAACGACTGGAAGCGGTAAAGGAAGCGCTGTTCGATGCGAAGGTCAGCGGAATGACCATTAGCCAGGTGCAGGGCTGTGGCAATCAGCATGGCTGGAAGGAATACTATCGCGGCACGGAAGTTCTGCTGAATATGGTTCCGAAGGTGAAGTTCGAAATCATCTGCGTCGATGATGAGGTGGATGGCATCATCGAAATCATCCTCGATGTGGCGCACACCGGCAAGGTGGGCGACGGCAAGATATTCGTGTTCCCCTGCGAAGAGGTTGTGCGCATTCGCACGGGGGAGCGGGGGAGCAGCGCCTTGTAGCCCTCTTCCGGACTTGTTTCCATCCCATGGCCCTTCAGGCGCGGTTGGCTAGGCGGGCAGGAGGGATTGCTCCCGCTCGCTAGCTGCATTGAAAAGAGGCCGTACGTACGGACCCCCTGCGACTCATTCGAATCGCAGGGGGTTCGGTTGCTCTTATGTGGTTGTGTGCCTAGAGGAAGAACACGATGCTGTCGATGATGAACAGCGGTATGAGGATTGCTGCCGACCATCCCATGTAATGGAAGAAGCTGGGCATCTTTACGCCGGCTTTCTCGGCGATGTTCTTCACCATGAAGTTGGGTGCATTGCCAATGTAGGTGTTGGCACCCATGAATACGGCGCCAGCGGAAATGGCGAGCAGGATGCGCGGGTCGACGGAGCCGACCGTCGTGGCTACGGCGTTTGCCGCGTTGGAGCCAATGGCGCCCGCCGTGGTAAGGAACACCACGTAGGTGGGCGAGTTGTCCAGGAACGACGAGAGCAGGCCCGTGGACCAGAAGAACGCCAGTGGGCTGTCGACGCCCAGGGAGCTGCCATTGGTGCGCAGCAGGGCGAGTGCGGGAATCATCGTGATGAAGATGCCGATGAACAGCTTGGCAACTTCGGCGATGGGAGCCCACTCGAACTTGTTGTCGGCACGAAGCTGGTGGCTGGTGGTGAACCAGGAGCCGGCCATGGCAGCTAGGATGAGCATGATCTGCACGACGTAGTCGACGCCGATATGCACGCCTTCCACGTCGAAGCCGTACGTTGCGCCCGTAGCGGGGTCGATGAACATTTCCATCTGGGGGATGGTGCCGTTCAAAATGACCGCAAGGATGATGAGCGCCAGGAAGAAGAAGTTATGCCAGCCCTCGATGCGGATGGGGGTGCGCTCGTCGGCTTCGTCCTCGAGTTTCAGGGCTTCCAGGCCCTCCTTGCCTTCCTTCTTGATGAAGTGTCGATCGATGAGGGCAAACGCCACGAGCATGATGACCGTATTGAACAGCAGGATGACCCAGATGTGCTGGAACGTCCAGAAGAAGGGAATGCCGCGCAGGTAGCCCAGGAACAGCGGGGGATCGCCCAGGGGCGTGAGGCAGCCGCCAATGTTCGCCACCAGGAAGATGAAGAACACGACGATGTGAGCCTTGTGGCGACGCCACAGGTTGGCGCGCAGGACGGGGCGAATGAGCAGCATGGCCGCGCCCGTGGTGCCCACCCAGCTTGCGATGATCGTGCCGAGTGCCAGCATGATGACGTTGTTCTTCGTGGTGCCCACGATGGTGCCCTTTACGTGGATGCCGCCGGCAACCGTGAAGAGGCCCAAGAGCAGCACGATGAACGGCACGTAGTCTCCCAGAATTGTTTCCGAGAGGGATTCGGCTGCTACGCCGAAGCCGTATACCGCGATAAAGGGGACGAGAAAGATCGCCGACCAGAACAGTGCTACAGTGAGCTCGTTCTTTTCCCACCATTCGGGTTTAACCAGGGGGAAGATGGCGATAGAGAGAAGCATTCCCACGAACGGGATGATGCTCCACAAGGGCAAAGACGCTCCGATATCCATATAACCAACCTATTCTTTTCGCGTCTGACGTGCCGTATTGCACACGTGATTATCTTTTCTATTTTAGGAATGATGCTGATATCGCGCAACCGCACTAACTCTGTGCTTTGTTGGTTTGGGGCGTACGTGCGTGGTGCCGCTCTGATATTCTAGGCGGGTTGCAATTACCGTGCCCCGCTGGCACGCCGAATACTTCAGGTGTAAGCATGAGAATCAATCACGCCATTTTGCATATCTGCGATTTCACTGCGTGCGAGAACATCTTCTCCCCGCGTGAGATCGATTTGTCCGACAAGACCGCGAAGAACTACGTGATGCGTCACGTGCGCAAGGCGTTGGGCAATCTGGACAACAAGCGCGGCTCGTTCGTGGAGGGCAGCGGCTTTGCCACCGAATTGCGCAATTACTTCAGCGATACCTCCACGTTCGTGAGCCTTTCCACGGAGATTGCCGAATTCATCTCCACCGAACTGGGCCATTCCGAAAAGCCCATCTCCACCGACATTCTCATCGTGGACTTCGAAGACGATACCGAGCTGAAGCGCGCCGCGAAGGCCGCTCGCGAGGCAGCCGCGGAGGCCGAGCTGCAGGAGATGGAAGACGATACGGACGAAGGGGAGGAGCCGGGCGACGAAGCCGATGCCTCCGAAGCGGAGGAGTGCCCGTTCGACCCCGATCCCGTTGTGGATACCGCCGCCAAGCGAGCATTCGACCATGCCACGGGCTTTTCGGGCCCGCTGCCTCGCTACTTTGCCATCATCTTGCTCGACAGCAAGCAAGCATACGTGCATGAGACGCGCTACGACGACGAGGGCGAGTTCAACAGCATCGCCCGACATCACGCGGTGCTCCCCAACCCGTCGCAGAAGCTCGCTTCGTATGCGCTCGTGGACCTGCGTTCGCTTGCGGTGCAGTTCGTGGACAAGAAACGCAACATTGCGGGGGAGGACTGCCTGCTCATCCCCGATAAGCTGCTGCAATGCACGCAGCAGGCCTCGAGCAGGGAGACTATTGCCGCGGTGACCGAGATTGTTGAGGCAGTGGCAGACGAATATGGCGAGAACCCCACCGTCGCCTTGTCCCGTGCGAAGGCATACGTTTCGGAAAACGTATCCGACGAGGACGAGATCGACTTGGACCAGATGGCCGAGGCGGTGTTCGAGGATTCGCCGGCGCGTACGCGATTCGAGCAGGCGGCGGCTGCGCAGGAGATACCCGAACACGTGCCCATCGAGCGCGAGGCTGCTCAGCGCGTGGTGCGTCGGCACAAGATTCGCACCGATACGGGAATCGAGGTAACGTTCCCTGCTGAATACGGGCAGAACCCCGAGTACATTACGTTCACGAGCGAATCGGACGGA
Source organism: Eggerthellaceae bacterium (assembly GCA_024691475.1). Taxonomy (GTDB): domain Bacteria; phylum Actinomycetota; class Coriobacteriia; order Coriobacteriales; family Eggerthellaceae; genus Denitrobacterium. Next base: position 21,489 of record JAILNP010000091.1, on the reverse strand, counting down.
ACGATTTCGATTGGCCTGAAAAACATTCTGCACATCGAGAACCGCTAATTGCGTCGTTGCGACCTGGCATTCCCCTTTAGTGGTGTAGGGCGCGTGTGGAACGTTTCCACTTGAATAATTCGCGGGTACGCCCCGCGTTCGCTGTGCTACAATAACACGGCTTAAGTGACAGTAGTCATCAAGCAGGTAATATTGGCCCCCGAGACATGTTTTGCCTGTCGCCGCAGAGCGGTGCCGTGAACATGGTACAGAGCACGCAATCATGACGAAGGGTCCCCGTAATTATGAAAGGGGTCCATTTTGACCGAAATCAAGAACCCGACCGTTATCGATTTCGAGGACATCTCCGACGAGCAGATGAACGCGATGATCGATGGCACGTTGACCGACTTTGACGAAGGCGATCTGGTCGACGGCACCGTGGTCAAGATCGAGCATGACGAAGTGCTGGTCGACATCGGATTCAAGAGCGAGGGCGTCATTCCCTCCCGCGAGCTGTCCATCCGCAAGGACGCCGATCCTTCCGACATCGTGAACATGGGCGACAAGATCGAAGCCCTCGTTCTCCAGAAGGAAGACAAGGACGGTCGCCTGATCCTTTCCAAGAAGCGTGCCGAGTACGAGCGCGCCTGGATCTCCGTCGAAGAGAAGTTCAAGGCTGGCGAGACGGTTACCGGCGAGGTTATCGAAGTCGTCAAGGGTGGCCTTATCCTCGACATCGGCCTGCGTGGCTTCCTGCCCGCTTCCCTGGTCGACCTTCGCCGCGTGAAGGATCTCGACATGTACCTGGGCACCAGCCTGGAAGCTCGCGTCATCGAAATGGACCGCAACCGCAACAACGTTGTTCTGTCCCGTCGCGTGCTGCTTGAAGAGGGCCGCAAGAACGAGCGTGCTGAGATTCTGTCCCGTCTGTCCAAGGGCATGCGCCTGAAGGGCACCGTTTCCTCCATCGTCGACTTCGGCGCATTCGTCGACCTCGGTGGTATCGACGGTCTGGTTCACATCTCCGAGCTTTCTTGGAGCCATGTCAACCATCCCAGCGAAGTCGTCAAGGTTGGCGAAGAGGTCGAGGTCGAGGTTCTCGACGTCGACCTGCAGCGTGAGCGTATCTCCCTGGGTCTCAAGCAGACGAAGGAAGATCCCTGGATCAAGCTGGTCGAGAACTATCCCGCTGGCAGCATCATCGACGGCAAGGTCACCAAGACGGTTCCGTTCGGCGCATTCGTCGAGCTTGGCCCCAACGTCGAGGGTCTGGTACACATCTCCGAGATGTCCAACAAGCACATCGAGACCCCCACGCAGGTTGTGCATGCGGGCGACGATGTAAAGGTCAAGGTTCTGGAAGTGAACACCGACCGTCGTCGCATCAGCCTCTCCATGAAGGCCGCTGCCGAAGAGCTGGGCATCGAAATCGAAGTTGCCGAGCCCGATCCGGCAGCCCTGGAAGAGAAGGCTGCTCGTCAGGCGAAGCGCGCTGCTGAGCGTGCCGCCCGCGAAGAGGCTTCCGAGCAGGCTGCTGAATAGCAACAAGCGAGCATAAGCTTCGAAACCCCCGCGTGAGTACGCGGGGGTTTCTTTTTGTATGCGCGTATGCATTGAAACACGCCCCTTTTCCTGGTCATTTCAATGGATTGGCAATGAGGTTCGGTGGTACCATGATGCTGAAGATAGTAGAAGGCGAAAGGGGCGAGAAGATGAAAACGTGCATTCTCATCGGTGGCATCGGGTCGGGCAAATCAACCGTATCCCATATGCTACTTGAACGTGGTGCCAAGCGTGTTGACCTCGATGAATGCGGCCATGAAACGCTTCTCGATCCCGAAGTGATCAGTCAGCTTGCCGATACGTTCGGTCCTGAGATTCTCGACGAGCATGGCGCCATCGTACGTTCCGAACTGGCAGCCCGCGCCTTCGTTACGCAGGCCAAGACCATTCAGTTGAACGCCATCACTCAGCCTCGTTTGCTTAAGGTGGCTCAGGCCCAGTTGGATCGTCTGGAGCAAGAGGGCTGCGAGCTCGCGGTTATTGAGATTTCTGCCTACGATGGTCCCGAAGGTACGTTTGCCCCGCTTGTTCGCAATAGCGTGGGCGTTATCGCCGTTACGTCGCCTACGCGCGTGCGCGTGCAGCGTGCCGTGGCGAAGGGCTTCGCCGAAGACGATGTCCGTCGTCGCATCGCCAGGCAGGTGAGCGATGCGCAGCGTGCCCTGTGGGCCGATTACGTCATCAGTAACAAGGGCACAATCGACCAGCTTGAGGAGCAGGTCGAACTTGTCTGGCAGGATATAGCGAGCAAGTAGCGCCATGGCTCATCTTTCGAACTTGCAGGGCGTGGAAATGGCAGGCAAGCTGCCATCGGTGCGCCTTGCCAATCAGCCATTCGAAATCGTTTCCCCGTTCGAGCCAGCTGGCGATCAGCCTCAGGCAATCGAGGCCCTTGCGCAGGGCGTGCGTGATGGCTTGCGCTATCAGACGCTCTTGGGCGTAACGGGTAGTGGCAAAACATTTACTATGGCCAAGACCATCGAGGCCGTGCAGAAGCCCACGCTCGTCCTTGCGCCCAACAAGACGCTTGCAGCGCAGGAGGCTGCAGAGCTGCGCGAGTTCTTTCCCAATAACGCGGTGGTGTACTTCGTCTCGTACTACGATTACTATCAGCCCGAAGCGTACGTGCCTTCCACCGATACGTTCATCGAGAAGGATGCCTCCATCAACGAAGAGGTCGAGAAACTGCGCCATGCGGCTACGTCTTCGCTGCTTTCGCGTCGCGACTGCATTGTCGTTGCTTCGGTAAGCTGCATTTACGGCATTGGCTCGCCCATGGACTACGCAGGCATGGCCGTGTTTGTGGACAAGCAGAAGCCTGCCGAGCGCGACGATGTCATTCACGAGCTCATCGACATCCAATACGATCGCAACGACTACGAGCTTTCCCGAGGCACCTTCCGTGTGCGTGGCGATTCCATCGACGTCTTTCCGCCGTACGCCGACAATCCCGTGCGCATCGAATTCTGGGGCGACGAAATCGAGGAAATTGCCGAAATCGACAACGTGACTGGGGAAGTGCTCAATCATTACGAGGCGCTGCCCATCTGGCCGGCGTCGCATTACGTGACGGCTCAGCCGAAGATGGATCATGCCATCAAGACGATTCGCGAGGAGCTGCGCGAGCGCCTGGAGCAATTCAAGGCCGAGGGCAAGCTTCTCGAGGCTCAGCGCCTGGAAATGCGCGTGAGCTACGACTTGGAAATGATGGAATCGATGGGCTTCTGCAGTGGCATCGAGAATTATTCGCGTCATCTAGACGGGCGCAAGCCAGGCGAGCCGCCGTATACGCTTATCGACTATTTCCCCGACGATTTCCTGTGCATCATCGACGAGAGTCATGTTACGGTGCCGCAGATTCGCGGCATGCATGAAGGTGACCGCTCTCGCAAGGTCACCCTTACCGAGCATGGGTTCCGCCTGCCGAGCTGCCTGGATAACCGTCCGCTGCGTTTCGACGAATTCGAGGCGCGTGTTCCCCAGTTCATTTACGTATCAGCCACGCCGGGCGATTACGAGCTGCGCGTAAGTCAGAAGAACGTGGAGCAGATCATTCGCCCCACGGGCCTGCTCGACCCCGAAATCATCGTGCGTCCCACGCTTTCGCAAATCGACGACATCATTGACGAAGCGCGCATTCGTGCCGAGCGCAATGAGCGCGTGCTTATTACCACGCTTACGAAGAAGATGGCCGAAGACCTTACCGACCATCTGCTCGATGAGGGCATTCGCGCGCGCTATATGCATTCTGACATCGGCACGCTCGAGCGCGTCGAGATCCTGCGCGAGCTGCGTCAGGGCACGTTCGACGTGCTCGTGGGCATCAATCTGTTGCGTGAGGGCCTCGACTTGCCCGAGGTATCCCTCGTGGCCATTCTCGATGCCGACAAGGAAGGCTTCCTGCGCAATCACCGTTCGCTCATCCAGACCATTGGTCGTGCGGCCCGTAATGCGTCGGGTCAGGTAATCATGTATGCCGATAAGCGCACCGATTCCATGGACCTTGCCATTACCGAAACGGAACGTCGTCGTGGCTTGCAGATGAAGTTCAACGAGGAGCATGGCATTACGCCCAAGACGGTGAACAAGGCCATCAACGACATCATGGATTACGTGGAAGAAGAAGTGGGGAATACCACGGCCGAGCAGGTAAACAAGGAGCTTGCCGAGCTTTCCCGCGAAGAGGTGCTGCGCGTCATTACCTCTATGGAAGACGATATGCAGCGTGCGTCCCAGGCCATGGATTTCGAGGAAGCTGCTCGTCTGCGCGATCAGGTCGTGCAGCTGCGAAGCCGCTTCGAGGGCGAATCGGAAGAGGCCGCCCTCGAAAAGCTGCGCAAGACTGCCCGCAAGGGCAGCGATTTTGCAAGACGGAAACGCTAGGCGCCTGCGCACGTCTGAAGGTAGTCGATAGCGTATTGCGCGTAGAGTGCCGTGGATACGGTAAGCGCGTCTTCGTCGATGTCAAAGCTCTTGTTGTGATGAGAGACCTGCGTGTTGGGGCGCTCTGCGTTTGCAGACCCTACGAAGGCGTACGCTCCGGGTACGCAATTGATCAGCTCTGCCATGTCGTCACCCTGGAGGGAAGCGGGTCGATTGGTGATGACCTTCTCTTCGCCGAAGAGGGCAGCGGCGGTGCTCTGCGCTTCATGGCTCGACGTTTCGTCGTTGATGAGGGGCGACGTGTAGTCTTCGAAGCGAATGGATGCCGTACCGCCGTAGATGCGTGCGGTTCTGCAGGCCAATTCCTCCAACTCGCGTTTTACCTGCTCCCTCGTTTCGGGCGTGAGGGCGCGGATGGTTCCCTCGATGACGGCGGATTCAGCAACTACGTTGTATGCCGTTCCGGCGGTCAATTTCCCGATGCCTATCAACACGCTGTTAGTGGGGTTCAGGCGTCGCGTTACAAGGGCCTGGGACGCCACGACGATTTGCGAGGCAATGTAGAGCGCATCGATGCCCGCTTCGGGCGTGGAGACGTGCGCACCCTTGCCGGAGATGGCGATGTTGAAGTAATCGACGGAAGCGTTATTGGGGCCAGGTGTGATGACGACCGAGCCTACGGGAACGTTCGAGGCCATATGGATGCCGAACGTACGCGAGGCGATGTCCAAGGCGCCGCTTTCCACGACCTTATGCCCGCCGTAGCCTACCTCTTCGCCTTCTTGGAACACCAGGCGCACGGTACCACCGAACAGGTTGCGATTGCGCACGAGGATGCGTGCCGCCCCAATGAGCCCTGCGATATGGGCATCGTGCCCGCAGGCATGCATGACGCCAGGTACCTGCGATGCGTAGGGGCGGTCGTCGGCTTCCTGTACGGGGAGCGCGTCAATGTCCGCGCGAAGTACGATGGCGGCCTTCCCGGGTAGTTCGCCCGTGATGTCCGTATAGAGCGAATGTTCGGGGATGCGATGAACTTCCAGGCCCAAAGACGTGAGTTCTTCGATGATCCGCTCGTTCGTTGCGTCTTCGTGGCGCGAGAGCTCGGGGTGCTGGTGAAAATGCCTGCGGAGGCCCACGACGTATGCGTGGTCTTCCTTGACTGCCTGGAGAATCGTTTCAACTGTGCTCATAGTGTCTTCTTTCAAGAAGGGGCAGCTCTCAGAGCCGCCCCTTGTCAATTCGTTGTTCGATGCCGTTTCTGGGTTACGCCGCCTGGCCAGCTGCTTCCTTGATGGCGTCGATGGAGTCGTACGCGTGGGAGTAGAGCGAAAGGGGTGCCATGATGGTGTCGCCGATTGCGGTGATGTCATAGCCAATCGAGCTTACTTCATTGGCCAGGTATGCCTTGTGCTGGAAGGAGTTCAGATCGATTTCGCCCGAGTTCAGAGCCTCGTTGGGCAGGGTGTACGCATCGAAGGTGACGAGTTCGATGTAGATGCCGGCATTCTGCTCGTCGAGGACCTTCTGCACGGCCTTCCAGTAGTCGTTGGAGGAGCCGCAGACGCCGACCTTCACGACCGTCTTGCCGTCGCTGCTGGAGGAGTAAGAGTCGATTTCCTTGATGAAGGCGTCGTCGGCCACATCGGATTCGTCGTAGTCGAATGCCGGGATATAGGCTTCCTGGTACTTGCCCACGATGTACTTAGCCACGGTCTGCGTCTGGAGCGCGTTTACAATCGTCTTGTAGGTGGCGTTGTTGGCCTCGCTGCTGCGCGCGACGACGACGTTCACGTAGGGGTTTTCACCCGAGTCGGAGTTCTGCGATTCGGTGATTAGGGCGTCCTTCGAGGGGGTGAGGCCTGCGGGAATTGCGTAGGTGCCGTTGACCGCGGCAGCACCGAAGTCATCGAGCGTAGAGGGGAGCGTGTTGGCGGCCGAAGGAACGATCTCCACGTTGTACAGGTACTTCGTGATGTCCTTCACTTCGGGCGTGTAGCCGGCGTTGGGGTCTACCTCGATGAGCCCCGCTTCTTCCAGCAGCTTAATGGCGCGACCGCCATTGGTGGAATCGTCGGGAATGCCGATCTTTACGGTACTGCTGGAAGCGGAAGCACCGCAGCCAGCGAGTGCGATGACCGTTACCGCGGCAAAGGCCGCGAGTACCAGCTTCTTGAGCGTTGTCTTTTTCATAATTACCTCCCTTGTATCTTTCTCATTCAGAAGTGGTTTGCGTGCGTGTGCGGATTAGCGCGAGCGCTCTTATCTTCCGAAGAGGTGCCTATTGGTAGTGCGGCGTGCTAGCAGGTTGCCCACGCCCTGGATGATGCTGATGATGACCATCAGAAGGATGACGCATGCGTTTACGACGTCCTGGTGATGAAGGTTCTGGCCGTAGTTGATGGCGAAGCTGCCAATGCCGCCTGCACCTACGGCGCCTGCCATCGTAGTGAGGCCGATGAGCGAAATAGCCGTGATGGTGGTGGCGCGGATGAGTTCGGGCAGGGCTTCCGGCAGGTATACGCGGAAGATGATGCCCATGGTGCCCGACCCGAATGCACGGGCTGCTTCGATCTTGCCCTTGTCTACGCTCACGAGCGCGGTTTCCACTTGGCGCGTGTAGAAGGGCACGGCGCCGAATACCAACGGTACGATAGCGCCAGCCACTCCAATGGCGGTGCCCGTGATGAGCCTGGTGAGCGGAATCAGGAAGATGAGCAGAATCACGAAGGGGATCGAACGGAAGAAATTCGTGATGAGCGTATCGATTCCGAAGATGACCTTGTTGGGTGCAATGCCGTCGGGCCTGGTTACGGTAAGGGCAATGCCGAAGGCAAGGCCGATGACGAACGTGAGGATGCCCGAGATCGCGAACATTTGGAACGTGGCGATGATGCTATCGACGAAGATGTCGTTGTAGCTTACGACATTAGGAAAGAGCGTTTGCAGAAGGTCCATGACCGATTACCTCCGTTCGGACGTTGCGCGAGCGCCAATATTCGATGACGTTCTGGGTGATTTCCTGGGTGCCCTTCAGCTGCACGACCATGTGGCCAAGCGGCTTGCCCTGCAGCCACTCGATGTTGGCGAGCAGGATATTGATATGCACGTCGAACTGCTTGGCGGTGTCGGCGATGAGCTCGTCGTTTACCGACTTATCATCGAAGGTGAGCTTTGCCAGAATGCCTTCGGTGCCATACTTTTCGCGCAGCACGTCGAGGCTTTCGAGGTTTTCGCCCTTCGAGACGAACTTGCGGGTGATCTCTTCGTGCGGGTTCGAGAAGATTTCGTAAACCGTTCCGCTTTCTACGGCCTTGCCGCCTTCCATGACGGTGACCTTGTTGCATATGGTCTTGATGACGGACATTTCGTGCGTGATGATGACGATCGTAAGGCCCAAGCGTGCGTTGATGTCCTTCAGCAGCGCCAGAACCGAAGCGGTTGCCTCAGGGTCGAGTGCCGAAGTGGCTTCGTCGGAGAGCAGGATCTTCGGGTCGTTGGCTAGAGCGCGCGCGATGGCAACGCGCTGCTTCTGACCACCCGAGAGCTCTGCGGGGAACGACTTGGCCTTGTCCTTCAGGTCTACCAGCTCTAGGAGCTCGGTAACCTTCGCCTCGATGTCCTGGGGCGATTTGCCCGTATGGCGCAGGGGGTAGGCTACGTTCTCGAATACGGTTGAACGGTCGAGCAGGTTGAAGTGCTGGAAAATCATTCCGATGGAAGAGCGAAGCTTGCGTAGCTTGGCGGGGGAGACGGGCTCCTCCTGCGGATTGCTCTCGTCCGAATGAAATACGTTGCCTTTTTCGCAACGAAGTGTACCGAAGCCGTCGATTTCGATGGTGCCTGCGGTGGGAGTCTCAAGGAAGTTGAGACAGCGAACGAGGGTTGATTTGCCTGCTCCCGAGTAGCCGATAACGCCGTAGATATCGCCCTGCTCGATGGAGAGCGATACGTTATCGACGGCAGTGAAATCACCCCCGTTTGAACTGAACGTCTTTGTCAGTCCCGTAGTCTTTAGCATTCCCCAGGATCCCCTTCCTGTGTTTCGTTTAATCCATAACACGGAATTATTTCCGATGTTCAGGGTGGGCGGTAGGGGCCTAATATCGATGTCCTGTTATCTGAAATACGGATAGCAGTCTCTAACCTGGGATATCTACAAAGGCGATGGCTAACGAGGTGCGTTAGGCTGCCTTTGGATGGTGTATGCGAGGGTATGTCTGCCCGTATCTACTCTTTGTACATGAGAGCGATGGTGTAGTACCCGCGTTCGTAGGGCCTATACACTTGCTGGCTCCACAGCAGCGTGATGCCGTCCTTCTGCTCCAGGTCGGTTACGTCGCGTGGGGGCACGGCGTCGGTTGATTGGCCTAGCACCCAGAATTGGCCATGGTAGTCGTTGAGCATCGTTTCCCAGCTAGAGTCGATTACCAGGTTGTCGCCGTAGCAGGAGTATGCAAGCGCCCAGTTTCCCTTCTGCCAATTAAGGTAGTGCTGTTCCAGGTCGGGGAAGTAGACGGCCGTTACGCCCATGATTCCGATGTCGCTAGAAACGACCAGGTCGCCTTCCTGTATCTGCTCGGCCATGTAGTCGAAGAACTCGTTGTTCTTGTCGCTGTAGTCGTCCTGCACGATGAGCAGCTGGTTGAGTGATGAGATGGCAATGAACAGCAGGCAGAACATGATGGTGATGCGCTTGCGGTGCAGGCGATAGAGTATCCAGGCAATGCCGAAGATGAGCGGCCCTATTGCGCAGAACATGTAGCGGAAGTAGACCATGAACGAATGCATGAGAATGGATGCCAGCCCGGCGATGACTCCCAGGCCAACGTATATGGCAATGCCCAGGAACGCCGGGAACCACGAGGGGGAGGTGAGCGTGCGCCATACGCGACGCCACCAGCTTGCATCGCGTTTCGGGTAAGCGTATTTCGCACGTTTGCGCATTGAAGGGCGTCGCTTGCGCTTGATGCATTCTCGTACGATGAGCGCAATGAGGATGGCGAGTGCAATGATGACGACCCAGACCACGATGCGGGGAACTAGGCCGTAGTCGCCTTTCCATGCGAAGTCGATCTGCATGGTGATGAGGGGGTAGCGCGCTAGGGCAATGAGCGTATCGGGGAAGGTAAATTGCGCCCAGTACGTGTTGGAAACCACGCCGACTTGGCTGGCGAGCACGCTGAGCCAGGGCGCGAAGAGGGCCACTTGCAGCGCGGCCTGTATCCAGAACGTCTTTATGTCGCCTTTGCGCGTGCTTCGGTGCGCGATGAGGAAGCATAAAAGCGTCAGGTTGACCAGGAACACCGAGATCACGGCAAAGTAGTGCAGGTACGCTGCCGTGATGGAGCAGATCATGAAGCGTGCCCAGGGTGCATGGGGGAGGCCATCGGCGGGTATGCTCGTGCGGTTTAGGCGCATGATGCGGAACGCGTACACGAAGGAGAGCATGACCATGCATGCTGCCCACGAATACATGCGAATCTCGATGGCGATGTACGAGACGTAGGGCGTGAAGAGCGCAAGCGTCGTGTAGATGAGGCCGACGCGCCAGCCGAAGTCGCGACGCAGGTGCGTAAGGCCTATGGCCGCAAGCGCCACGGCGCCCAGCACGGTGAAGATGCGATATTCAGTGACGTAACCACCGAGCAGGCGGATGATGTGCAACGCCCAGTAGAACAGTACAGGATGCACGTCGCCCGAGCCAATGTGCCAGATTTCACCGAAGGAATGGTCGGCGATGGCTACCGAGTAGCTTTCGTCGAACCAGAGGTTCTCGTGAAACGCGCCTGTGAGCAGGAATGCCGCGCCAATGAGTAGTACGAGCGCGTGGAATGCGGGGGATGAGATGATGCGTTCAATTGTGTTCTTCATACCTGCAATGGTAATCGCATTGCAGGTTGACGTGCGACTATTCGCTTAATGATGATATGAAAACGTCAAACTACCCCATATGAAGTAGCCGCCATGGCTATGAGATTGTAAGCAAGCGAATCGAAAAGAAAGATTGGCTGGGCCAGCAGGATTCGAACCTACATAGCTGGTACCAAAAACCAGAGTCCTGCCATTGGACGATGGCCCAGCGAATAGAAGCGCGTATGCGCGGTACGTAAGTCTACTTTGTCGGGGTCGTTCCGTCAAATACCTGGGGTGGCATCATCATATGTACACCGCTCCTTGTCGTGGGCCCCTTGCCCGTCGCATGTGGGCTTTGGGAAGATGCCGTTTGCGAGCGGGCGAGTGCTAGAATTGAGCTATGGGTAAGAAGCTACACAAGACAAATGCGATGCGCATTCTCGACTCCGAGGGCGTGGCATATCGTACGGCTACGTACGAAGTCGACGAAAACGATCTTTCCGGCATGCACGTAGCTGCTTCGCTGGGGCAAGACCCCGAACAGCTCTTTAAGACGCTCGTTTTGGTAGGCGAGCGCATGGGGCATGTCGTATGCTGCATTCCCACGAATTGCGAACTCGATTTGAAGAAGGTCGCGCGCGCTGCGGGCGACAAGCGCGTGGAAATGCTGCCCCTCAAGAAACTTACGCCCCTTACGGGGTATGTGCGTGGCGGATGCTCGCCCTTGGGCATGAAGAAGCAGTTCCCCACGTTCATCGATGAGACCGCGGTCCTATTCGATGAAATCTATATCAGTGCCGGCGAACGAGGCGAACAGATTATCGTCAATGGCGAGGACCTCGCGCGCGTGGTGGGGGCAACCTTTGCCGACTTGTGCATGTAACAACCGGCGCGTTTACGAGGAAATGCGGGGGATGGAATGATTATCAGAAAAACGCCTGCCGAAATCGAAGCGATGAAAGAGGCGGGCAGGCTATCGGCGAAGGCTCTGCGCGAAGTAGGTCGAATCATCGAACCAGGCATCTCTACGCTCGAGCTAGATAGGCATGCCGAGAAAATCATTCGCGCCGAAGGTGGCATTCCCGCGTTCAAGGGCTACGGCGGCTTCCCCGGAACCATTTGCTCTTCCGTGAACGACCAGATCGTTCACGGAATTCCCAGCAAGGACGTCATTCTACGCGAGGGCGATATCATCTCCATCGACACGGGTGCCATCGTCGACGGCTGGGTGGGCGACAACGCCTGGACGTACCCCGTGGGCCGTATTAAGCCCGAGGTGCAGAAGCTGCTCGACGTAACGGAGGAGTGCATGTGGCGCGCCATTTCGGCAGCCCGCCCCGGTAATCGCCTGGGCGATGTGGGGCATGCATGCCAGGAACATGCGGAAGCCCATGGGTATGGCGTCGTGCGTGAATATGTGGGTCATGGCGTGGGTCGGGACATGCACGAAGACCCCAATGTTCCCAACTATGGGCATCGTCATATGGGCTTGCGCCTGGAAGAGGGCATGGTTATTGCCATCGAGCCCATGATCTGCATGGGAACGCGCAAGACGCGCGCGGGCAATGATGGCTGGCTGGTGCTTACGCGCGATGGCAAGCCGGCAGCCCATTTCGAGAAGACGGTGGCTATCACCGAGGGTGGCCCCATCCTGCTTACTGTGGAGCCTGAGTATCGCCGCCCGGTAATGAAGAAGAACTAGTTGCCTTCCAGCTCGGAGGCTACTTCTTCGAGCAAATCGCGAATGGGAAGAAACTGCGGGCATGCGTCTTCGCAGATGCCGCATTGCAGGCACTCGCTCGCCTTGGCGTGTCCTTCGGATACGAGCGAATTGTTGTAGTACCAGCTGGGATTCCATCCGCCGAATACGCGTTTCGTATTCAGGCAGTCGAGCATTTCGGGAATGCGTATGCCCATGGGGCACCCGTCGGTGCAATAGTGGCACGCCGTGCAGGCAATCATGCCCATCGAGGCGATTTTCTCGGCAGCTTGTTGCAGCGATTCGGCTTGCGCCTTCGAAAGTGGCGCTGGCGTGCGCATCGCCCCTACGTTGTCGCGTACGTCTTCGATGGTGCGCATGCCCGAAAGTACCATGGCTACGCTGGGGTGCGTTGCGGCGAATCGTAGCGCGAACCCTGCATTGGAAAGCCCCTCTGGGTTGTCCATGTCGTCGATGATCTGCTGAACGGGCTCGGGAACGTTCACGAGGTTGCCGCCCTTGAGTGGCTCCATCACGATGACAGGGATGTTTCGTTGTGCGCACAGCTCAACGCACGCGCGGCTCTGGACGGATGCGCTTTCCCAATCGGCCCAGTTCACTTGCAGTTGCACGGCGTCAAGGTCGGGATGGTCGTTCAGGATGCGCTCGAGCACGTCGGGAGAATCGTGGAACGACATTCCCACGTATCGGGTTTTACCTGCCGCCTTGAAAGCGAAGGCGTGCTCGTACGCGTGGGTTGCGGTGTACTTCTCGTAGTTGGTTGCATTCTGGGCGTGCAGGAGCAGCATGTCCATGTGGTCCACGCCCAGCGTTTCCAGCTCGAGGTCGAGGAGGGGGTCGATGTCTTCTTCGACTTCGAAGTTCTGATTCGATAGCTTGTCGGCAAGGAAGAAGGAGTTGCGCGGGTGGCGCTTTACGAGGCATTCGCGCAGCGCTACCTCGCTTTGCCCTCCCAGGTACACGTGGGCGGTGTCGAAGTAATTGAACCCAGCCTCTAGAAACGCGTCGAACATGGTGCAGATGGCGGGCATGTCCAGCTCGTCATCGGTTTTTGGCAGGCGCATGCAGCCAAACCCCAGCTTTCCCAGCGTCGTGTTGGTCCATGTGTCCATTGTCTGCTCCTTGTCCGCGTAACCCGTGCTTGCTTCGTTCTTGCGATCTTGCGACTAGAAGAACGCCTTCTTCGACTGAACATAGAAGCCCTTGTAATTGCAGCGAAGAAGGGTAGTTGGCGTGCTGCCGCGTTGGACGCGCACGGCGCGAATGGGGGCGGGCAGTTCGTCGTGCCAGCCATCAATGAAGAGCGTTGCGTCCTTTTCCGAAGGCGTATCGAAGAGGGTGACGTCGACGATGTCGTTCGGGTCGGTGACTACGGCGCGCGCCGAGATGGAATGCGGCGCCAGCGGCACCACGACCAGCCCCTGGAACCCTGGGGCGATGAGCGGGCCGCCAGCGGAAAGCGCATAGGCGGTGGAGCCCGTGGCGCTTGCCACCACCATGCCGTCGCCACGCATGTTGGCCAGGCGATCTCCGTTGAACGCAACGTCGAACCCGATGATGCGGCCCGAAGCTCCGCGTGAGACGCAAATTTCGTTGAGCGCGAAGAAGCTGCGGTCGTTGGAACGGTCGAAGGGGCTCGTGCTCAGGTGGTCGAAGGCGTCCTCGTCGTCTCCTTCGCAGAGCACGCTGATGCGCAGATTGGTGCGCTCCTCCTTCGTGCATTCCCCGGCGAGTGCGCTTGCTACCATGGCGATGACGCTGTCGGTGGGGTCGTTTGCCAGGAAGCCCAGGTGGCCAAAGTTGATGCCCAGGATGGGAATGCCTGTATAGCCCACGATGTGCGCCGTGCGCAGGATGGTGCCGTCACCGCCCAGGGCAACGGCCATGTCGGCGCCTTCGATGTAATCGGGCGTCACGTCGATCGAATTCGTGATGGAACAGGTGATTCCCTGGCTGGTAAGGTAGGCGGAAATCATCAGCGACGCATCGATTGCCTTTGCGCTTTCGTCGTTGCGTACTACCAAGATGTGCATATAGAGACCTCGTCTGCGTTCGTAATCAATAAATGCCCCTATATGCTACCATTTTCCCCGTTATGGATACGCAAAGCTCATCGCGCGACGACGCGCGCAACTCCGTTATCAAGAATACCGGTCTCATGACGCTCGGCACGCTGCTATCGCGTGCTTCGGGCCTCATTCGCACGTGGGCCATGGCGTTCGCCCTGGGCAATTCCATGCTCACGAGTGCCTACCAGGTTGCCAACAATCTGCCCAATGTGGTGTTCGAGCTGGTGGCTGGTGGCTTCCTTTCCACGGCGTTTCTTCCCGTGCTCTTGCTGGAACGCGAACGCTTCGGCAAGGAAGGCGAGAGCAAGTACACCTCGAACATCCTGAATATCACGCTCATCCTGTTGGGTGCGCTTTCCGTGCTGTGCAGCATTTTTGCCGAGCAAATGGTTGCTACGCAGACGTTCACGCAGAGCGCCGATTCCGACGTGTACCAGCAGACGGTTATGTTCTTCCGCATCTTCGCGTTCCAGCTGGTGTTCTATGGCTTGGGCGGCGTTATCACCGGCGTATTGAACGCCAAGCGTTCGTTCTTGCTTACGTCTGTGGCGCCAGCGCTCAACAACATCGTGGTCATCATCACGTTCTTCGCGTACGTGCCGCTTTCGCAGGTTAATTCCACGGCGGCCCTCATCATGCTGGGCGTGGGTGCCACGCTGGGCGTTGCCGTTCAGTTTGTTATTCAGATTCCCGCGCTCTTGAAGACGGGATATCGTTGGCGCCCCTACATTAACTTGAAGGACCCGGCTATCGCCGAGACTATCAAGATTGCTGTGCCTTCGCTCATTTACATTGTGGCGAACGTCGTGGCAGTGAGTTTCCGCAATGCCTTCAGCTTGGTCGGCGCCGATAATGGCCCGTCGACGCTGTCGTATGCCTGGATGTGGTATCAGCTGCCCTATGGCGTGGTGGCAGTGTCGCTTTCCAGCACCATGTTTACCGAAATGAGCGATTCGGTGGCGCGTGGCGATATTTCACGCTTCCGCTCGCAGGTGGGGCAGGGCCTGCGCGGTACGCTCTTCATGATTATCCCGCTCACGGGTCTGCTGTTCGTGCTTGCCCAGCCGCTTATCTCGCTGTTCCATGCGGGCGCTTTCACGGGCGATGACGTGTACCAGGTAAGCGAGATTCTGCAGGTGTGGATTCTCAGCTTGCCCTTGTATTCGGTGGGCATGTACTTGTACAAGGCGTTCGCGTCGTTGCGCAAGCTCATGGCGTTCGCGCTCATGAACTGCGCCATCGTTGTGCTGCAGCTCATTCTGTATGCCGTGTTGTGCCAGCGTGGCGTGCTGGGCCTCATGGGCGTGCCCGTGGCCGACTTCATCTACTTCACGGTGCGCGCGGTCGCTTCGGTGGTCTTGCTCAATCATTACGTGGGGAAGGACCCGCAGAACAAGACGGTGCAGACCACCATTCGCACGGTGCTCGCCACCGTGGTTGGCTGCGTGCCCACGGCGTTGCTGCTGGCGTTCATCCCCACCATTCCCGGCATTGGCGCCATGGCGAATGCCATCATCCAGCTTGCCATCTGCGGCATCGTGGGTTTGGCAGTTGTCTTCGGTGCGTGTCGCCTGTTCCGCGTAGAGGAGTTCTCCATCGTCGAGCGCTTCATGCGCCGCCTGAAGCGCCGATAACTATATCTTGTAGTGGAATTTAATACTTTCTGGGTCTAAAATCATTCCGCGAGGGTGGTTTTGTTTTCTCGATTGTGTAGATCTTGATTTGCATAATGGGGGTAACAATGGCTAAACGCGGAATTCGTATTGTCCTATCAGTCTTTCTAGGTGTCTGTTTTCTTTTTCCAGCGTTTCCTGATGCTTATGCGCAGGAAAGTTCACCTATTTCGTCTAACGACTCGGATGTAGTTATTCTTGATGAAAGCGCTTCGTGCTCTATTGCCGAGTCGTTTATCGAGGGTCTTTATCCCGATATTGACGTTGAGCCGTCTCGTGCGCTTCCATTTTGCGATTCGTCCGGTACCGAAATTGGCTATATAGTTAATTTCAGCTACGAGAATCGTCCTTACGGATACGTGATTCTTGATACGTCGGTCGATTCGCTCATTGCAGAGTATTCGATTGGCGATTCTGCGATTAGCCCTGCGGATGTTGCGCTTGAAAGTGCTTCCGACTTGTCTGTCGAAGACGATGATCCTGCCGTCATCAAGCTGAGTCCAATAGAGTATGGCGTGATTGACGCAGATGATGAATCGGTTGTCACGAATGAGGGTGATGAGGGGTCGCTGGATGGGGTGACGGATGATGAAGCCTCGTCCGTGCGTGCAAAAGACCCTGCGAAATGGGACGACGCATTCATCCCGATAACTACTCTCTACCGGAACTACACCATAACCTCAAGTGGCAATTTAGATGAATTTTACAGCATTAATGAAAAGGAAATTGAGAAGCGAACAAATCATTATGCGTGCCTCGTAAGTGCGTATTATGCAATAGCTGGTTATTACGGAGTATTGAACGTATGGAGCGATTTTCAGGAGTATGACGCTATCTGGAACTATACGGGCACGAAAGTGTATAAACGTGACATAGATGGCGTTTTATATGGTTCCACTGACATTGAGAGTGGAGCTGACGGTTTTGTGAAATATCTTAAATCTAAGGGCGTGACGGTTTCTCGAACTACTACTTCGGGCAAGCCGAGCTTTAATAAATTTAAGTCTTCGGTTAATTCGGGGAATCCGTCTATAGTTCATGCATGGCTTATACAGCCCGGAAAAGACTACCCAGAGGGACATGCGATGTTTGTAGAGGGCTATATTACGGCTGCAGATAAGTCGACGCCCACTCGAGGGGTATGCATACTTCAGGTTTTTGACGGTTGGAGAGATAACGTAAGGTATCTAAATTACGACTTTAAAAGTTTTACAAAAGTTCGGGGCACCTTTTTTACACGATAGGTGAGCTATGAAGTGCCATAGAGCGTTTCGGAATTGCATATTCGTAATTGTTTTTGCGTTCGTTTCCGTGTTTGTCGTTTCTTCTTTATTGCTGAATGGATGTGCTGATAGCGAGGGCGATGACGAAGAGGGGCAATACGACACGGTGGGCGGATACTATGACCACATGTGTTTTGATGATGGCAGGATTATTGACGTTGATTATGAAAACAAATTGCTTCTAATAGAAGTATTAGAGGGTTCGCATAGCACACCTTCTGGAACTCAGGTTCTACTCGACTATTCAGGAGCTGTGGAGGGAAGGTTTGTGAAATTCGACGATCGTTTGGCTGTTGGCGCGGTGGTTTCTGTGGGGTACTTTCCGATCAAATTGGGTTCGGGGGGCTATTCAGGCAGTGATTTGACGATTAAGGATGCTGATTGATTTAGCTTTCTGTTACGCATGTGTTAACACGTGCCCTTCTCTATCGCCCGACGCATTCTCGCTCGCTACAATAAAAAGACGTGTGTGCCGCGTGGTTTAGTGCTGTCCGCGTGCGCCGCATGCGTATCGCGGACGCGATACGCTCCTGCTGAATTCTATCGTGAGGAGCATCATGTCCAAATATATCTTCGTTACCGGCGGCGTCGTTTCCTCGTTGGGCAAGGGAATCACCGCTGCGTCCTTGGGCCACTTGCTGAAGGCTCGCGGTTACAGCGTAACCATGCAGAAGATGGATCCCTACCTGAACGTGGACCCGGGCACCATGAGCCCCTTCCAGCATGGCGAGGTGTTCGTTACCGACGACGGTCATGAGGGCGACCTCGACCTTGGGCATTACGAGCGCTTCATCGACGAGAGCCTTACCCGCGCTTCCAACTTCACGCAGGGCTCCATTTACAAGACCCTCATTGCTCGCGAGCGTCGCGGTGATTTCCTGGGTGGCACCGTGCAGGTCATTCCTCACGTTACCGAGGCCATTAAGGAACGTCTGCGTCGCGTGGGCGAGCAGACGCAGGCCGATATCGTCATCGTGGAAATCGGCGGTACCATCGGCGATATCGAGGGCCAGCCGTTCATCGAGGCCGCTCGCCAGTTCCGTAAGGAGCTCGGCATGGGCAATTCCGTGTTCGTGCATTGCACGCTCGTGCCTTACATCTCCGCCGCTCACGAAGTGAAGACGAAGCCCACGCAGCATTCCGTGAAGGAGCTGCGCTCCATGGGCGTGCAGCCCGATTTCATCGTGTGCCGCAGCGACCATGAAGTCTCCGAGAAGGTCCGCGCGAAGATTGCTCTGTTCTGCGACGTTGCGCCCGAAGACGTTCTGGAATGCTCCGACGCCCCCAGCATCTACGACGTGCCCCTGGGTCTGCATGCGCAGCATTTCGACGAGGCTGTGCTCGCGCGCTTGAACTTGGAGGCGAAGCCCATCAACCTGGCTCCGCTGCAGGCATTCCTCGATGCCAAGAACAGCTGCTCTTCCACGGTGAAGATCGCCGTGGTGGGTAAGTACGTCAGCCTGCCCGACGCATACCTGTCCGTCATCGAGGCGCTGGGTCATGCCGGCGTGGCCAATGGCGTGAACGTCGACGTTCAGCTCGTCGATGGCGAGACGGTGAACGAGCAGAACGTGCGCGACATCCTGGGTGATGCGAATGGCATCCTCATCCCCGGTGGCTTTGGTCAGCGTGCTTTCGAGGGCAAGATCTGCGCCGCCCATTTCGCGCGCGAGAACAACGTTCCGTTCCTGGGCATCTGCCTGGGCATGCAGGCGGCCGTGTGCGAGTTCGCACGCCACGTTGCCGGCATGCCGGGTGCCACTTCTTCCGAGTTCGACGAGGAAGCGGCATATCCCGTTATCGACCTCATGCCCGAGCAGGAAGACGTGGAGGACAAGGGCGGTACCATGCGCTTGGGCGCGTACCCCTGCACGGTTGCTCCCGATACGCGTGCGTTCGAAGCCTATGGCGAGAACGTCATCTACGAGCGCCATCGTCATCGCTTCGAGGTCAACAATGCCTTCCGTCCTGCGCTTGTTGAAGCTGGCCTGGTCATTTCTGGTCAGTCGCCCGATGGTCGCCTGGTCGAGATGATCGAGGTTCCCGGCCATCCGTGGTACGTGGGCAGCCAGGGTCACCCCGAGTTCAAGAGCCGTCCCACCAGGCCTCATCCTCTGTTCGTTGGTTTCGTTTCGGCGTCGAAGGAAAACGCCGGGGCGTAAGGTTCCCTTTGGGTATGCGCATGCGACGTTCATAGCATGCCGTTATGTCGGGCTGGAGCTACTCCTCTCCAGCCCGATCTTTTTTGCTGGGGCGTTTCTCTTGTCATGCGCAGAGCGTAGTACACTGGGCGCATGGAAGACATCATTGCCGAATTCATCTCGTACTTGCGCGTGGAACGCGCCTCCGCCGAGCTCACGGTCGAGGCGTACGAGCATGATTTGGCTATCTACCTGCGCTATCTTACGAACCCTGCCTTTGGGTGCCCTATTGCTCCCGCACATGGCTTTTCCCAGGTTACGCGTACGGTGGTCGTAGACTTCGAGCGCTATTTGAAGGATGGGCTGCATTATGCGCCCTCTACCATGGCGCGCATTCTTTCCGCGTTGAAGACGTTTCATAAGTTCCTGGTTCGCGAGGGCTACGCCACGGCCAACCCAACCGAGACGGTGGGCTTGCCGCGCAAGCCGCAGCATCTGCCGGACGTGCTCAGCGTGCAGCAGGCCTGTCGCATGATCGACCTCTTTTGCGGCGATACGCCGCGCGAGCTGCGTGACCGTGCCATCCTCGAGGTGCTGTACGGCTGCGGGCTGCGCGTAAGCGAGCTGTGTGGCCTGGATGTCGACCGCGTTCACCTGAGTGATGGGTTCCTACTGGTAATGGGGAAGGGCAGCAAGGAGCGCGTGGTTCCCGTCTCGGGTGCGGCTGAGCGCGCGCTGAGGGTCTATCTTTCCGAGGGCAGGCCGCACCTTGCACGCGCTACGCAGCCAACGAGCGCCGTGTTCCTGAATGCCCGCGGTGGCAGGCTCACCCGCCAAGCGGTGCATGCGTTGGTGCGCAAGGCGGGGCAGGCGATAGGCGTGGACAACCTGCACCCGCATACGCTGCGTCATTCCTGTGCCACACATATGCTGGAGGGTGGCGCCGACTTGCGCGTTATCCAGGACATGCTGGGGCATGCCGATATCTCCACCACGCAAATTTACACGCACGTGCAGCGCGCGCATCTGGTCGAGGAATATCTGCACGCGCATCCTCGCGCGCATTAGGCCACGCATCCCATACTTCGGTCGGGCCTTGGCCACGGCTGACGCTTTGGGGAGGATTCCCTTTTGTCGAAGAGTGCCCTACGAGACGCGAAATCCCCCTGAAATCGCATGCATTAGTTCATTTGCGTAACCTTATGCCACCGTGCACCACACGGTCTCCAAATTCATCCCACTTCATCCCACTTTAGTTCTACACAAGGCCCCACTATATCTAGTTCCAGGTCTTTTGCTGGCCCTGCATGTTGTTTTGAGCTGAAAAATGGGGAATACATAACCCCATATCAACCCAATGATTTTGTGGTCGTGGGGCATGGTTGTGTTGAAAAGTGGGGCAAAGTGGGATAGAATGTCAATCACTGAAGCGGTTCCAGGAAGGAGGCAGCATGACCGAGCTGGTTGGCGAGCATCATCACAAGCTCGACGCCAAAGGCCGTGTGTCCATGCCCTCCGACTTTAGGAAGGTGCTTCCGAAGAATCTCAAGGTGACCCTGTCCCCGAAGAAGGAATGCCTCTACGTGTTCGAGCCCCAGGCTTTCAGCGCGTGGGTTGCTTCGTTCTTCGAGAGCGAGGGTGGCTACAAGGCTACGAGCTCCCGTCACGTTAACCTGCGTCGTGCTTTGAATGCACGCGCTCGCGACGTGGAAGTGGATGGCTCGGGTCGCATCGGCCTTTCCGCCGACCTGCGCGAAGCCGTTGGCCTGGAGAAGGAAGTCGTGCTTACGGGTAACGACGACCACCTGGAGATTTGGGATGCAAAGCGTTGGGACGAGTTTATGGACAGCATCGATTTCTCCGATCTGTTCAGCGATTAGGACCAAGACGTGAGCAATATGACAAGCGAATATCGGCATACCCCCGTCCTCCTCGCCGAGTGCCTCGAATACACGGACCCCAAACCACAGCACACATTCGTGGACGCAACACTCGGCGGGGCAGGGCATTCCCTTGAAGTAGCAAAGCGCATAGGTGCGCAGGGAACGCTTATCGGAATCGACCAGGATGAAGTGGCCCTTGCGGCTGCTCGAACTCGGCTCCAGGCCCTTCCCGACGAGCAACGACCCGAGCTGCACCTACTGCGCGGTAACTTCGGGGAGATGGACAACCTTCTCCTGCAAGCTGAAGTTCCCGAGGTCAACGCCTTCTTGTTCGACCTGGGTGTTTCGAGCGTGCAGATTGATACGCCATCTCGTGGCTTCTCCTTCAAGGAGACGGCGCAACTTGATATGCGGATGGATCCGGGTAAACAAACCC
>JAILNP010000090.1:0-2526 GCA_024691475.1 Eggerthellaceae bacterium | reverse complement strand
AGCCCCACGAAAAAGAGCATGGCGCCTTCGGCACAGGTAACAATGTTGTATCCATGCTTTCCGGGAACGACAAACCGGGCACTGCCCACTGCCATGGCAAAGGCGGCCGGAATTTGAACGAGCCCAAAGGACGCATCGAATTGAGCGAGCACGGCAACGGAGGCCAGGGACACAAGAAGAAGCCCCACAGCTAGGCACACGCAAATGACCAGCGTACGTCGACGCGAACGCTTGCTTTCGGCGTCGATGGGGCGGATGGGGCACGTTGCCCCGTACATGCTCGGATCGACGTCCACGGGCTCCCACGTCTCCTCCTCTTCGGGGAAGATGAGCCAGAGTGCAATGTAGAGCGGAATGATGGCGCCGGCGGTAAGCAAGGCAAGCACGACGCATACGATACGCATGATGGCAGGGTCGATGTCGAAGTGGGTGGCCAGACCAGCCGCAACCCCGCCAAACACGCCATTTTGCGAGCGATGAATCTTTTCCTCGCTGACGCGCACGCATCGTTCCTTTCCCGCACCAGGCGGCTCGCTGATATCGCTTGTGATGGTAACCCCGCGTAAGCGGGGCGGTCGACGCATGGCGCGTCACTGTTACCCTTCTGTAGCGCGCGGGAAACGTTGCCACGCCCCGCGCGCCAGGCAGAAAGGCTTATCGGTAATAGCGGTAGTAAGCCGCGCAGCTGCCCTCGGAAGACACCATGCAGGGGCCAACGGGGTTCTCGGGCGTGCAGCTACGATTAAAGTGCGGGCACGCCTTCGGCGTGATGGCCCCGCGCAGCACATCGCCGCAACGACATCCGCGCGGTTCGATGGTGGGTTCCACTTCGGGATGGAAGCGCTCCACCGCGTCGAACTCCGCGAACTCGGGGCGAATGTGATATCCGCTTCCGGGAATGGGGCCCAGCCCACGCCAGGTGGCGGTGCAGGTTTCGAACACTTCGTCGATAGCGGCCAGCGCCACGGGATTGCCTTCCGCACGCACGCCGCGCGTGTAGGCGATCTCGATTTCCGCACGGCCTTCGTGCAGCTGACGCATGAGCATGGCAATGCCCTGCAGCACGTCCACCGGTTCGAACCCAGTGATCACACCGGGAATGCCATAGCGTTCGGCCAGGAACTGGTACGGAGCCATACCCGTAATAGTAGAAACATGGCCAGGCAGAATAAGGGCGTCCACCTGAAGCGACGGGTCGGACACAATGGCCTCGAGTGCGCCGGGCATGTTCTTGTGCGCCACGAAGACGCTGAAATTGGCAAGGCCCATCTGCTTCGCGCGACGAATGGCCATGGCGATGAGCGGCGTGGTGGTCTCGAAGCCCACGCCCACGAAGATGACCTGGCGTTCGGGATGCTCCTGCGCATAGCGCAGCGCATCGAGTGGCGAGTAGACGATTTCCACGCTGCGGCCCGCCGCCTTTTCGGCAAGCAAGCTAGACGTGGAACCAGGTACGCGCGTCATGTCGCCAAACGTAGTAATGGTGACGTTGGGGATGCGGCACAGCGCGATGACGGTGTCGATGTCGCGGTTGGCCGTAACGCACACGGGGCAGCCTGGCCCCGAAAGCAGACGCGTGCCTTCGGGCATGATGGCGCGAATGCCCGCGCGAGCGATGGAAACCGTATGCGTGCCGCATACCTCCATGAGTGCGCAACTCTTGGGCGCAAGCGCCTGGATGGAATCGATGAGCCCCTTTGCGAGCTCGGGGTTCTTGAACTGGGAAAGATCGCGCGTGAGCACGTTTTCGGGCAGGGCCTCTGCCGCTCCTTCTGCCGCAGACATGCTACATCGCCTGCTCAGTGATGCCGATTTCCTCTTCCACCATGTCGGGGAACTGGCGCACCAACTCAAGCGTGTCCTCGGCGAACTGGGGGTCGACAACCTCGATGGCAAAGCCCGCGTGGACGAGAACGAAATCGCCCAACGTTGCCTGGGGCGTCAGGTCGATAGAAACCTCACGCGTGGCGCCCATGACCGTGACTTCCACCATGTTGCCATCTTTAACTTCGGTAATTTGAGCGGGAATTGCCAAGCACATACCGCATCTCCTTTTCAGCCAACGCCGGCTTGCGGCGCGGCACCCCTCGTTACTCCCCCGCAGGGAGCGTGTCTATCGTCCGCAATGCTACCACAGCCTGACCGTATGAAATGCAGGCATCGTTGGGAGGTAGGTCTTTATTCATCGCAGCGGTATACCCAAGCGCTCCAAGCGCCGAAACCGCATGCTCCATGAGATAGCGATTCATGAACACGCCGCCCGAAAGCACCACGGTACGCACGCCGTACGCGGCTTCCGCAAGCTGGGCGGACATGACGATGACCTCGACCATCGCATCGTGGAAACGACGCGCGATGACGCCCACGGAAACGCCCGCGGCCATATCGTCGAGAATGGCCTTGAAGAGTGGAGCCGCATCGAACAGCACAACGGAGGTATCGAGCGCGGTGCTGTTTTCTGTAGCCGTATTCTTCACGACCTCCACGCGGTACGCCGCAGTCGCTTCGGCGTCCGCCTGAGCGGCA
>JAILNP010000168.1:0-7058 GCA_024691475.1 Eggerthellaceae bacterium | reverse complement strand
CGTTGGCGGAAGCCAACTCCTTCGCCTGTCGCGCCTATCGCGCTCGCCAGCTGTACTCTCAGCTGCTTTGGTGGACCTGTGGGTGGGGTCTGCCGCATGCCCGCTCGCTTTCGGCGGGGGCCGAAAGCTCGGCATCCCGGGTCGGGCAAAGCGAGCCGACTGGCTTTCGCATTCCTGGAAGATTGCTTTGGTGGACCTGTGGGTGGGATCTGCCGCATGCCCGCTCGCTTTCGGCGGGGGCCGAAAGCTTGGCATCGCGGGTCGGGTTCGTGCCGTCCCGCTCGCTTTCGCGTGGTGAAAGCTCGCCGACGGGGATTGGCTTTACTGGGTGTCTTACCGGGCGTTTTTTCCGACTTCGTCCTTATCTTCGTTCCATGCTTTTCCGAATAGTTCGTGTCCGGTTGAAAGCCGAATGACTGTGTTCGCTTCGATTATTTCGGGGAGCTCTCCATCCGTAAACGACTCGGCTTTGTCTATGGCAACGAAAACTTGCTTCTTTGATGTGTCGTATAGTTTGAACAGATTTAGCACGACGTCGTCTTGTACTTGCTTAATCGTGTTTGTGTCATGGGCGAAAGCGGGTAGGTTGGTAAGCGTGAGGAGTGCATAGTCGAGGAGGAACATGCCGCGAGTTTGGGATCCCGTTCCCGTGTCATTCGGAATTCCAAAGGAATATTTCTTCGTGCTAGGTATGGAAATATGGGGAGCCGTTTTCGCGGGGCCACAAACGAATGAATTTTTTTGCTCCATTTCGTAATTAAGCGCTTGCTCGATGGCCCGAAGAATTGATTCCGTCTCCCGCTCCAAGTTGTCTTTGCATCGCTTTCTTTCGGCTTCTAATTCTTTAAGCGTCTTGTATCCAGCGTTAGCGGTTTCGAGTGCGTTTAGCTGTCTCGTGAGGTCCGCATAGGACTCCAGAATGATAGTGGAGACCGTTGGTGTGAGTCCGATGTTTCGGATTTCCTGGTTGAGCTTCTGTATTTGCTTATCAAGATCATCGATGTCTGCTTGTATTGAGGTCCTGGCGTTTTTCCGTTCTTTCTTGAGCACTTCGGTTACTTGATGGTGAAAGCTCTCGATTTCTTCCAAGTGTTTTATGTTTGCGTTGGGAAAGAAAGTTTGGAGTGACGCAAAGTCATTTGTTGCCTTGTAGGGTTCAATGGCTTCGTCGTCATCGATGGTTGCCAGCTGGGCGGAGAGCCTGGTTCGCGCCCTGCGTAATTTAGAGATATCCCTTTTGAGGTCCGATGTTCTCTCGGCGATAACGGGGTCGATGTCGGCAAGGCCCTCGTTGCTTTGTTCGATAAGGGAATGCAGCTTC
Source organism: Eggerthellaceae bacterium (assembly GCA_024691475.1). Taxonomy (GTDB): domain Bacteria; phylum Actinomycetota; class Coriobacteriia; order Coriobacteriales; family Eggerthellaceae; genus Denitrobacterium. Next base: position 5,737 of record JAILNP010000168.1, on the reverse strand, counting down.
GACTTGATACGTCCGATTTCATTTTCGTTCTCCTTCGCTTCCTTTGCGTTGGTTGCGAGGTTGACGAAATGGAACTCGTTCGCCTTGCGGAAGGTCTTCTTGCGAGCTTCTGCTGTTTTGAGCTCCGTTTTGAGAGATTCGATTTGCTCGTACTTGTCAAACAGCTCGAGAAGACGCTCGATGCCATTTTGGGCAGAGTCCTGGGCGTACGATGATAGGGGTCTCTTTTCGTCGTAATTGTCTTTGCCGTAAATACGGAAGAAGTTACTGACGAGCCCTCTGAATGTCCCATGCAGATCGTCCATCCCGTATTTCGTCTTAAGCCATGAACAGAATTGCTTGATGGGCCATGCGTCCAACTCATTATTATGCGAGTCGAGGAGATGGACAAAATCGGGCGTAATAGTGCTGCGTGAGAAGTGGTATTCGGTACCGTCGAATTCAAAGGTAAATAAGATCGTATGCGGGCCAACAGCTTCAATTGTGCTATCGGATTTAAGGTACGAGTTCCCTCCGAAGGCAAAATCAATCATGAGGAGAAAAGTTGTTTTGCCTATCGAGTTTGCTGCGCTTGACGAACCTAGGATGACGTTAAGACCACTGTGGAAGTGGATCGGGGGACGAATGGCTCCCTGATCCTTAAGCTGATCGCAATAGATTTTAGTTAACATAATGCAGCAAACCGTCCTTGGGGTCGAGTTCGATAGCGTTGAGGGCATAAAGGCAATCAAGCGCCTCGATAAAGTCGCCGACGTTTGAGATTTTGCTTCCAAGCTTTGAGAGTAAAGCAGAGGGACTAAGCGGACCTGCTTTAAGGAGCTTGAGGATGAGTTCGAATAACGGCAAAACGCTCCGTTTATACGGAGTTACTTTACTCGGTAGGCGCATCAAACACCTCACAATTTTGTACGAAAAAGGCCACTAGGATTTCGCAGGCAGTCTCGTTGTTTGCTTTGGTCGTCTTGTATATGTAATCGCGCATTTTGAAATAAACTTCCACGGAGCTGTGGCCAGCCGCCTTCAGGGATTCGTAGTGCTCTTGGATGGCGCGGGCTACGACATGGAAGTTAAGAGCGCCACATTGCTCGAGCAATCCGATTTGTTCCTGAATGAAACGGTAGTAGCGGACTATGTGGTAATTGATTTTCTCTTCGAGCAGGTGGTCGAGTTTTCTATTGGGGTACGCAGCGATTTTGCTGCCCGATTTCACGGCCTCGTAACGCAATTGCACCAAAGAATTCGCTTTGTCTGTTTTGCTAAGCGAAGCGATTAGGGCGCAAAGGGATTCTTCGATAGCATTTCGGTCGTCGTCGGGGTGGGCGGCGTCTCTACCGGGCTTTAGCAACGCACATTGATATAGGCAATCTGCAAAAGCGTTTGCGCAATCTATTGGAAATGATTGGGGCGTGTAGTCGATGTCGAAGGGCTGTAATGCCTCGATTGCCTTCTGCTGGGTGTCAGTACTGAACGATCTTATATATTCCGCAAAGCTTTCTAGATTTAAATGCCCAACCACACTCCGCGCGGTTTTGCCCATCTTGCGAGTGCCGTTGAAATAATGTCGAAGCGCTTGGTCTGTTAGCGCAAATGGACCATCCGAATCTGGGTAACTGCTGTCGACGATGTTAATGAGCAGGGTACGAACAAAATTTGACTCAGTTGCAGTTCTGGAAAGAACGGGGTAAAGCGCCTGAGCAAACTCATGAAACTCCATGCTTCCCGCCTCCTGCAGCAATTGTGTATCAGTGTGTATCGCTCTGTATCGTAGCGTAGCAAATACGCACCGCAAATGGCGGAGACTTTCGGCAATGAGTCTTTTAGACAATCAAAACCGAAAGGAGAAACGCTATGGCTCAGTTTCACAGAACGAAAATCGATGACGATTTTTACCCTCATTTAACGAAGGGGGCGAGGCTTGTTGGGGAGCCGGGGATACCGGCATTGCTGCAGCTTGATAATGTCAGCATTCCCAGGGATTTGATTCCATTCGACAAGGCCCGTACGACAACGAGTTCGGCTCAGCGACGTGCATATGTGCATTTTTACATGCATGATCGCCGTTTCTCGAAGATCATCACGGATACGGATAAGTACATTCCCCTTCTGCAGCAGTTCGATGGCGTGATAACGCCTGACCCTACAATCCTGGACGGTCAGGCACCGTGTCTTCAGCAAACCAATACGTATTTCAATCGTGCGGTTGGGTTTTACCTTCAGAGGCATGGCATTCCTGTTATTCCCAATGTCAGGTGGGGCGATAAGGCGACTTACTCGTTTTGTTTTCTCGGAGTTCCCGAAGGGGGGATTGTATCGGTTGGAACGCATGGGTGCATGAAAAGCAATCGTGACCAGGAGTCGTTTTACAACGGGTTGACAGAGATGATAAGGCGATTGGCCCCAACTGATGTTCTGGTTCACGGGAAGATGCCTAAAAAGGTGTTCGGGGATTTCGAAGGGGCTACCTGTTTCCATCGTTATGCGAGTTGGTTTGAGCGCACGCACGCAGGGAGGGATGAGGGCGATGGGGCATGGGTATAAGGGTGACACCGGGCACCATCACTCACTCGGAGAAAACGTTGCTGCCGTAGCGGCTGAGTTTCCTTACAGCAATGGTTACTTCGGTACGGCGAGCCCGGATTCGAAGCGGAGGAACCGTAACATTGAATGCGAAAGCTTGTCGAAGGATTCGGAGCGGTTTTACGATCTTATTACGTATGGAGGACTTGAAAAAACACTTCCAAATGGAAAGGGCGTCATGACCGAAATGGCAGATGGCTCTGTAGTATCTTTTCGTAAGGTCTCGAAAAGCGACGGAACCCCCGTTGTCGAAATTAATGTCAGGTATTCCTCTGGTTCTGGCGGCGTGAAGAGCCAAAAGATTCACTTCGTCGAAAAGAAGGGAGATTAGTATGAGTCAGGTTCTTGATTATCGCCTCGATGCCGAGGGGGCACGGTTGCTTTCCTCGCTCGTTGGACAGTTGCTTGAGGCGTATCGCTGCGATACGTTTACGTTTAGCAATTCCGTCTATGGAACCCTTGGCCTTATTGCTGGGGGTAAGGCATTTGAGCTGACCAATTACACCGAGAGTGAGCCTGGGTATTTTGGATATACAGAAGAGGTGTCTCGCTTTAAGCTTAGGCAGGTGGATGCTGCCGACTTGAAGTCTGGCGTGGTTGATGGTGAGCAGATTGATCATGTCGTCAATGATGTTATTCGAGGTGTGGAGCTCGTTAATGATCGCGAGCTTATGCTTCGGGATGGCGAGGTTTTATTCGACTATCGTTTTACGCGAGCCATCATTTTTAAGTTCGATGGTCATGAGCTGGCTTTCGAGCGCGGCGATGACATTTTTGAGCTCATTCACATCGTGATGGGCCCGGATGCTCTTCAGAAGATTGGGCCTGTAGACGAATTCGAAAGCCCCATGGAAGGATGCGTGGAGCGTTTTGAGCGGGAAGTCATCCCCGTCGTTCCTGAGAAGAAGTTTTGCTAGATGTGGCCCCGCGCCGTTGGGTGCCCAGTGGAAGAGGGGCGTTTTGGCATCAAGGATGGGGCAAAGCTTTGGGGTGCTTTGCCCCTAGTCGTGGACGATGACGATTTTGCCGCTGCTGCCGGCGTCTTGTTGGGCGAGGGCAGAGGGGAGCTCGGTGAAGGGGAATGTTGTGTTGTAGAGAGGGCGCAGGGTGTGGTCGCTCATGAAGGCGAACAGCGCGTCGAAGAGTTCTTGGGTGGGGTAGTTGCTGAAGTAGCCCGTTAGGTAGACGCCGTTGGGGATGTCCTTGATGGGGTCGAAATCGCTCAGCGCGTATACGCCGCCGAGTATGCCCGTCGAGCATACGATGCCGCCATGTTCCACGGTGCGTAGCGTATCGCGGAGGTCTCGTGGCCCCACCAGGTCAAGCACCTTGTTTGCGCCCGTTGCCTTGCCGGCTAGATGGCCTTTGTCGAGTATGGCTTCGCTGGCTCCTGCCTGGCGTAGCGGCTCTAGCTTTGAGGCGCGGTGCGTCGTGGCCATTACCCTTACGCGCAGGGCCTTGGCTAGCTGGACTGCGGCGTGTCCCAGCCCACATGTCGCGCCGCGTACGAGGAGCGTGTCGCCCAGTTCCAGCTGCAGGCACTCGAATAGAGATCCCCAAGCGGTTAGGTACGTTTCGGGGAATGCTCCGAGTTCCGCCCACGACCAGTCGATGCAGTCTGGTACGCGCATGATGTTCTTGCGGGGGATCAGGGCGTACTCGGCGTACGATCCGTCGAATTCGCGACCCATGCCGCCCATGCATGCCACCACGCGCTGACCTGCTTCAAGGTCGGTGTCGCCGGGGTTTGCCACCACGCCAGCGCATTCGATGCCGGGGACGACCGAAGGCGCAATCCATGGTTCGCCCATTTCCTCCAGGCGGACAAGTCGTTCAGCGTTGTTCAGGCCGAATGCCCTTATTTGCACGATCGCCCATCCGGGTTTGACCTCGGGTACGGGTATCTCCGTTAGGCGTGCTTCGCTGCCAGGCGTCACGCGGTCGATTTTGAGCGCGCTCATGGTCTTGGGGATGTGCATTGCAGGCTCCTTGCTCGTGCGGGTCATGCAATTACGGTCGTTATGCTGGGTTATGCAACGTGGTTCGATGGGGTATCTTCCACGTCCTTCCAGCATTGTGGGTCCGGCGCGTACATGTTGCCCGTGTATCCGGCGGCTACGGCGGGGCAGCCCCTGCACCAGCCGAGCAGTTCGCAGTGTGCGCATTTCTCGAAGCGGTCGAAATCGCGAAGCGCTTCCATCTTCTCGCCTAGGAAAATATCGCGCGGATGCTCCTCCAGGACGTTCCCGACCAGGCTTTCCATGCGGCGACATCCGTATACGTCGCCGGTGGGCGTTATCGTCATGTGGCCCGTTGCGCAGTGGCATCCTTCGTAGATGACATCCGGTTCTGCGCTTTCGGGAATGCGGAAGCGTCCCTGCTCCCATTCCAGCAACGTCCATAGGTGGTCCTTGCGTTGGAACGTGGTGGCGCATCCGGCTGCCTCATGGGCGTCGATGCGTTCTTGGCATCGCAGCAGGAAGTCGCGGTACGCAAGAGGCTCGATGTGGAACTCGTCGCGGCGCTGGCCCGACGTGGGGCAGTAACGTCCGAATGCGTATACGCTTACGTTGCGCTCGGCCATGAAGTCGATGAGGTCTGGAATCTCGTCCATGTTCGCCGACGATACGGTGGTCATGACGGCGGTCCAAATGCCCGCCTCGTTCAGCAAATCGATGGCGTCGAGCGTGCACGCGAACGAACCCGGCATGCGGAAATCGTCGTGCGTGCGTTCCAGGCCATCGAGCGAGAGTTGGTACTTACGGCACCCGAGGGCCTTCAGGCGAGCGCAGACGCTGGGCGTTAGGTGGAAGGGGTTTCCCATGATTGCCCACCGCACGCCTGCATTATGCAGCAGTTCTGCGATGCGCCAAAAGTCGGGATGCAGCAGCGGATCGCCGCCCGTTAGGTAGAAGTACGGCTCGCGGTTGAATGCTTCGCACATTTCAACGCACTGCTCGAATACGCTTACCACTTTGCTGTAGGGCATGCTCTCAAGGTGGGTGCATGCGCCCTCGGCGAAAATGTAGCAGTGCTTGCAGCGCTGGTCGCACTCGTCGGTTATGTGCCACTGTATGGCGAAGCTTGGTTTCATCGTTCCTCCTGGGGAAACGGCGCGCCGTCGCGGCTTTGGCGGCGCGCCCACCTTCCTGCCTACTGG
>JAILNP010000154.1:0-20721 GCA_024691475.1 Eggerthellaceae bacterium | reverse complement strand
TGCTGGGCCATGTTGGGGTGCAGCGAAGTCGACCATGCGACGATCTCCTTGCTGCCGAAGTCGTAGACCGGCGCGAAGTAGGCCTTGCCCCAGGGCTGCTTGAACTCGGTGACGTCGGTGCCCATCTTCTCCCACGGGCCGTCGGCGGCGAAGTCCCGCCCGATGACGTTCTCGAAGGTCTTGCCGACCTTCCCTTGTAGGAGTTGTACCTGTGGTAGTCGGTCTCGCGGCGAATCCCGCAGCTGACCCCCATCTCGTGCATCATCTTGAGCACGGTCTTGCCGGCGATGACGACGCCCTGCTCGGCGCGCAGGCACATGGCGACCTGCCTGTGGCCGCAGCCGTTGGCAGTGCGCGAGAATATCTCGGCGGCGGCCTCCCAGAGCTCCGGCCTGGTCGGGGCCTTCGGGTGCGACAGCGCGTAGTAATAGCTCGACCTGGCAAGATCGGCGCATTCCAGCAGGTCGGTGAGGGGGTATCGCCCCGAAAGCTCGCTCACGGCCGCTGCCTTCTCGCGGTTCGAGAGTGCTTCTCCGCCCTCAGGGCTATCGATTTTTTTAGGTAGGCGTTCTCGGCCTCGAGCTTCCGGATGCGCCGTTCGAGCTCTTCCTCGCGCGTCGCCTCCCTGGGCGGGGAGGCAGAGCCCCTCGGCCTGCCCTTGGGCTTCGGCTTGAGAGCCTCGGCTTCTCCCTCTCGGTAAGCCTTGCACCACTTCTCCAGAGGGGACAGCGAGGCTATCCCGTAGCGGGCCATGACGTCGGCCTTGGGCTCTCGTTCTTCGACCACGGCCTTCGCAGCGGCCACCTTCAGCTCCCAGGTATAGCTCCTGCTCTTCTCTCCCATGACCAACAACCCCTCGACACCTATCGCGACATCGTGCGGTGCCATTTTCTCACGGTTGTCGGCGGCAACCCTAAATTGGTTGCGACTGCGTGGTAGCCGCTCCCTTCCGAGAACATCTCGGACGCCCTTCGGCGCATGCTGCTGTCATACCTCAATCTCAGGTCCTCGGGCATAAGAAAACCTCCCATTTCTCGTGTCCAAGAAATGGGAGGCAGTTCACGCATCAGGCCCTTCCAGGTGCCGGCCGAAGCCTTCCACCGCAATTGTTCGAACGATCCCTAATCGACGATAAGCCCTTCCCTCATCCGTGGCGGTAGATAGTCTGGGTCGTCGTAGAATTGACGATACGACTCGATAGCATCCTGTGGCGCCTTGTCCGTAAGGTGATAGCCACGGCCGTCCTCGGGAAACCCATCCCGCATCACGTCGACGGACTCGTACCAGTCAGGATTTTCCAAAAAGAGCGGCTTATCGACATCCATGGGGCATCCTCCTAGCGTCTATATCGGTCGAGATGATCGTTCATGGCCTGTCCGATAGCATTGGGCGCGCCAGAGTTGGCATTCGCGAAAGCTTCGGCGAAAAACTCGTGATAGTTGGTGTGCCCATAGTCGGAAAGGTCGCGCCTGGTCGCTCCGTTCTTCCGCACGGCCAGGCCCCTCACCTCGCGAAACACCTCATACTTGCTCTTGCCAGTGAGTTTGGATATTGCATTGTGCATGAGATGCCCGTACTCAGGCGTAATAGTATAGCGCGCAGCAGATAGCAGAGAGCCATCCGTTGGCATCTTGAATTCAATCTGCTCCATACGCCTCTGGGCTCCGACCAATGAGGAAATAGTTTTGGAGCAGTGTCATTCTGACTGGTAATCAAACACCCCTCCCAACCCCATATATGCACTTCCCTACGGAAAGACCTCGGGCGCTGAAGCCCGTCATGTGGGGTCGCTATCACCTAGCGCCAAAGACAACCTCGATGATGCGCCCGCGATATATGGGCTTGACGGGAGCAGGCTGCGAGCTAGGCTCGCGCTGCCCCATCTCGGCAGCCTTCGGAGCAATCACCGTCTGGAACCAGCCGAAATACCCACAGCGCCACAAGAAAAGCGCCTAGCAGAACTCATGGGTCGAGCCAACCAACTCGCGCCAAACCCCACGTCAATAGCGTATTGACACCTCAACCATCGCATTATAATCTAATCATGTGTTTTTTGCGTTTATTTGGGGGAAGGGAAGGTAGGTAGCGAAATGGAACGCAGTGGAAGTCAGAAGGTGTTGTTGGTACTGTCCATCATCGAGATCGTAGGCGCCGCATTGTCTCTTATAACGGGCATCTTGTTCTTCGCAGGAGCGGGCGCGGTGCTATCCGATGCAAGCGTCGTTGCGGGAACGGGCACCACACAGGATCAAGCAGCCGGCATTTTCGTAATCCTTTCGGGCCTGCTCATTATCGAGGGCATCTGGAGCCTTCTATGCGGTATCTTCGGTGTTCGCGCAGCCAACGATAACCAGAAGATCATGATCGTTTGGGTCTTCTGCCTCATTGGCGTGATCATGGCAATCATCGGCATCATTGCAGCCATCGTAAACGGCCAGTTCAGCAACCAGGTTTGGTCGCTCGTTTGCTCGCTGGCAGTCTCGGGCATCATGTTCTTCATCGCCAACAACATCAAGAAGGAAGCTGGCAAGTAATACCAACCGCTTCCACAGGCTCTCTTTTCCAGCACCCTGCCTTCGTCGCGTTCAACGCACATGAAGGCGGGGTGCTGGCTTTATCAGGCACGCTAGGCGTCACCACGCAACGCGAGTACGAAACTCACCCAAACAAACAGGGCCGGCTAGCAACCAACCATCGTAAGGGGTTCAGCTAGCTGGCTTTGTTTTGCCCGTCTACACATTACCCAATAGGACCGTATGCAAATAGCGCTCGGCTACGCTAGCCAGCTGACGCAGCGTAGCGATGGGCGTAGGAGGCACATCGCTCATACGGTGCTGCGGGAAGAAACGCGTAAGATGGTACGGGATGGCGGGGTCGAGCGATGCGAGCCACTGCGCCATTCCCCCTATCTGCTCTGCATCATCGGAAAGCCCAGGCACTACGAGCGTAGTTACCTCGAGATGGCACGTAGGCAATGCGGCCAGCAACTCAATCGTACGCTTCACCGTACCCAAATCGCCACTGAGCTTACGGTAGCCCTCCGCGGTAAAGCATTTCAAGTCGATATTGGCGGCATCCACGAAGGGGGCAATCTGTTCCACCACCTGCTCGCTCGCGAGCCCATTGGAAACGAGCACGCTCGCCAATCCCACTTCGTGCGCCAAAGAACCCGTATCACGCAGGAACTCCCAGTTGATAAGCGGCTCGTTATACGTATACGCAATGCCTATGCATCCGCGATCGCGCAGGTCACAGGCCGCACGCACAACCTCTTCGGGCGTTACCTCGCGCCAAGGCACCCCAGTCGCATCCACTTGCGCAATCGAGGCGTTCTGGCAAAACGGGCAATGCATGTTGCAGCCGTAGCTGCCCAGGGAAAGCACGGTACTCCCCTGTTTCCAGCGGGCAATCGGCTTCTTCTCGATAGGGTCGAGCGCCAGCGACGTAATGCGCCCGTACCCTTCGGGCGCCACCACGCCATCGATGCAGCGACGAGAACGACATGCCCCCAGCGCACCCTCAGCAAGGGAACACGCATGGGGGCATGTCGAGCATATTGTCACGGCTAGTTAGTCACGCGTGAGCTTGCGATGCAGGCGATGCGGCTTGGCGGCTTCGGGCCCCAAGCGACGAACGCGATCTTCCTGGTAGCCTTCGAAGTTGCCTTCGTACCAATACCAGGCACCCGGATTCTCGTCGGTACCCTCCCAAGCCAGAATATGCGTGGCAACGCGGTCGAGGAAGAAGCGGTCGTGGCTGGTGATGACGGCACAACCGCTGAACTCGTTTAGCGCCTCTTCCAGGCTGGAAAGCGATTCGGTGTCCAGGTCGTTCGTAGGCTCGTCGAGCAGCAGCAGGTTGCCGCCCTGCTTCAAGGTAAGGGCCAGGTTCAGGCGGTTGCGCTCGCCACCGGAAAGCACACCTGCGGGCTTCTGCTGGTCGCTGCCCTTGAAGCCATACGCCGCCACATATGCGCGCGAAGGCACCTCGGTGCCAGCTACGTTCATGTAGTCCAGGCCATCCGACACGACCTCCCAGACCTTCTTGTTTGGATCGATGCCGGCGCGATTCTGGTCGACATAGGAAAGCTGAACGGTAGACCCCAGCTCGAGCGTGCCGCTCGTGGGAGCCTCCTCGCCCACAATCATGCGGAAAAGCGTGGTCTTGCCCACGCCGTTCGGGCCGATGACGCCCACGATGCCATTGCGCGGCAGGCTGAACGACAGATCGTCGATGAGCACGCGGTCGCCGAATTCCTTGTGCAGATGCTCGGCTTCCAGCACCTTGTTGCCCAAGCGCGGACCAGCGGGAATGTGAATCTCGGTGAAGTCGACGTTCTTGCGCGCAGCGGATTCGGCCACCATCTTCTCGTACGCTGCCAAACGAGCCTTGCCCTTGGCCTGACGAGCCTTCGCACCACTGCGAACCCACTCCAGCTCGGCCTTCATCTTCTTGGCGCGCTTCTTGTCCTGCGCACCCTCGAGCTCCAAACGCGCAGCCTTGGTTTCCAGGTACGTGGAGTAATTGCCCTTGTAGGGATACAGCGTGCCACGGTCGACCTCGCATATCCACTCGGCTACATGGTCGAGGAAGTAACGGTCGTGCGTAACGGCCAAAACGGCACCGGGATACTTCGCCAGGAACTGTTCGAGCCACAGAACCGATTCGGCATCCAGGTGGTTGGTAGGTTCGTCGAGCAGAAGCAGGTCGGGAGATTCCAGCAGCAGACGGCACAGGGCCACGCGACGACGTTCGCCACCCGAAAGCACCTTCACGGGCGCGTCGGGGTCGGGGCACTGCAGCGCATCCATAGCCTGCGAAAGCTGCGAATCAAGATCCCAACCATTGACGGCATCGATGGCATCCTGAAGCTTGCCCATTTCCGCCATGAGCGCATCGAAATCGGCATCGGGCATGGCCATTTCCGCAGAAATCTCGTTGAAGCGCGCCACATTAGCAAGCGTTTCGGCAAAGGCCTGCTCGACGTTCTCGCGAACCGTCTTGTCGTCGTCGAGCGCGGGATCCTGCTGAAGCAGACCCACGGTGTAGCCAGGCGTAAGGTGTGCCTCGCCGTTGCTGACCTCTTCCAGGCCCGCCATGATCTTCAGCAGCGTGGACTTGCCCATGCCGTTCGGACCAACGACGCCAATCTTCGCGCCAGGATAGAACGCAAGCGTAACGTCGTCCAAGATGACCTTGTCGCCATGCGCCTTGCGCGCCTTTTCCAGCGTGTAAATGAATTCAGCCACGAAAACCTCCGTGCTAATAGAGCTGTATTGCTTTAATTTGTTTATTGTACAAGACGAATGTCGAATTCGCTTGAAACGGAGGCGCTTATGTCGATCGTTGGAGCAATTGCCGTACCGCATCCGCCACTTATCGTCCCCGCCGTTGGGCGCGGCGAGGAGCAACGCATCAGCGAAACCATTGGCGCATATAAGCGCGCAACAAAATGGCTGATCAGCCAGCAGCCCGATTGCCTAGTTATCACCTCGCCCCATGCACCCCTGTTTCGCGACGCGTTTCACGTAACCACCGATGACGTCCTCGAGGGAAGCATGGCCCAATTCCGCGCGCCACAAGAGCACATGAGCGCGGAATGCAATGCCGAACTGGCGCGAGAAATCATCAGCGGGGCAAACGATGCAGGCATCCCAGCCATTGGCAGCGAGCGCTATCGCGACGACATGGATCACGCCACCTACGTGCCGCTCTACTTCGTGCGCGAAGCCGCAGGCGGCATGCTTCCCTGCCCCATCGTTCGCATTGGGCTTTCCGGCATGCCGTACGACACGCACCGCCAATTGGGGCGCATCATCGCACAAGCAGCAAACGCCCAGGGGCTCAATATCGGCTTCATTGCCAGCGGCGACCTATCACACAAGCTCACGCCTGACGGCCCCTATGGTTTCGCACCCGAAGGCCCTGTATTCGACGAACGCATTGGCGAGATATTCGCATCGGGTAACCTCGATGGCCTCTTCGAGCTCGACGAGGCATTCTGCGAAGCCGCCGCCGAATGCGGTCTCCGATCGTTCCAAATCATGGCGGGCGCCCTAGACGGCCTGAGCGTGCATACGGAACTGCTCTCGAACGAAGGGCCGTTTGGCGTAGGCTACGGAGTAGCAATCTGCGAATGCGAAAGCACGACAAATTGCGACGCCCAAGCAGGTAAACGCGATGCGGACGACGACCACCTTCACGGTGCCAATCCGCCCACCGAGGCCGACCCCATCGTACGCCTTGCGCGCCTAACGGTCGAAACGTTCACGCGCACGGGCCGCGCGCCCAATCTGCCTGACGATCTGCCGCAAGAGCTCCTGGAACGGAAGGCGGGAGTATTCGTAACGATTCACAAGCGGGGCGCTTTACGCGGCTGTATAGGCACCATCTCACCCACATGCAGCAACATTGCAGAGGAAGTCATACAGAACGGGATTAGCTCCAGCAGTCGTGACCCACGCTTCCCGGCCATACGCGAGGAGGAGCTCGATTACCTGGAGTATTCGGTCGACGTATTGGGCGAAGCAGAGCCCATCGACTCGCCCGAACAGCTTGACCCGAAGCGCTACGGCGTCATCGTTACGAAACGTTGGCAACGCGGGCTACTGCTCCCGAACCTCGAGGGCGTGGACACGATCGCATCTCAGGTATCGATTGCCAAGCAGAAGGCCGGCATCGACCCAGCTGACAACGACGTCGAGCTTGCGCGCTTCGAAGTCGTGCGCCATACCGCTGGCGGCGAGGCGCGAAGGTAATTCGACGTGCCAGGTATCATCGCCAAGCGCATCCACGCGCAACACACGCATACCAAACGACCCGCGCCGTTCGCATGAGGAAAAGCAAAAAGGCGGAACGATACGCTACCAATCGAGCTCACGAAGCAGCTATAATCCGGCAATAGAGAGGCGCGCGAAATGGACGCGCGAAGAACGCCCGAAGGCACCAGCCTTCGCGTAATGAGGAGGCGGTCGCAATGTGCTTTAGGCCATCACCTGTATCCGACCCGAACAACAATATCAACCAGGGAACATGCCCCACGTGCGGAATGCCCGTGGCCGCTGAAGCGGGCACCACAAGCGGCACGTGCCCCTATTGCGGGGAGCCCATTCCGCCCGATGGCTCCGGCCAGGGCGGAAACCCCGAGGATCCGAAGAACGTGCGCATCCTGTAAGCAGTTTCGACATAGCAAAAGGGGCGGCCAAGGAAAGCAATCCTTGGCCGCCCCTTTCAGATGCAATCACAATTACTGCACGGGCTGAACGGGAGCGTTCGCCGTCTCCCAGACGTTATACGCGCTCACGATTTCGGAAACGAGCGAATGGCGCACGATGTCGGTGCGCGAAAGCTCACAGAACGCGATGTCGGAAATGCCCTCCAGAATGCCGCGCACCTGCTTCAGTCCGGAAATGCCACGCGGCAGATCGAGCTGCGTAACATCACCCGTCACCACCATCTTCGAGGCGAAGCCCAAGCGCGTAAGGAACATCTTCATCTGCTGCGGTGTGGTGTTCTGCGCCTCGTCGAGCACGATGAAGCTGTTATCGAGCGTGCGGCCGCGCATGTAGGCAAGCGGCACGATCTCGATGGTGCCATCCTCAAGATACGCCTGCGCGCGCTGGGGATCCATCATCTCGAACAGCGCATCGTACAGGGGGCGAATATACGGGTCAATCTTCTCGTTCAGCGTGCCCGGCAAGAAGCCAAGGTTCTCGCCCGCTTCCACCACGGGACGCGAAAGAATAACGCGGCTGACCTCGTGGGAACGCAGCGCGCGAACGGCCATGGCCATCGCCAGATACGTCTTTCCCGTGCCAGCGGGACCAATGCCAAAGGTAATGGTGTTCTTGCGGATGGCGTCAACATAATGCTTCTGGCCAGCCGTCTTGGGACGAACGGAACGACCACGATGCGAAAGTACAACGTCGTCGCGCAGGGCACGCGGGGCGAATTCGCCCGTGCGAAGCAATTCGATGGCATGCTTCACGTACGCGCGATTGGGCACGCCACCGTCGCGGACATACTGAAAAAGGTCGGTGAACAGCGAGGAAACGGCATCTACCTCGACTTGCTCGCCCGAAATGCGCACGCTATTTCCGCGCACGAGAATCTGGGCATGATAGCAATCTTCGATAAAACGCAGAATGTCGTCTTGCGGACCCACCACCTTTGCCATATCGACAGTGTCGGGGGCGGTAAGCGAAACGCTCGTTTCCATATCTGTCATACGCTGAATACACCATTCTCGTCGACGGCTTGCAATTCACAGGATACTAGACCGCTATCGGGAAAAGAACCATCTAATTTCACCTGGTAATACGATTCGGTAGTACCAAGGCCGTTTTGCTCCACAAGAACCAGTTCGTGGCTTCCCAGGCGCTTGCGGGCTTCCTGCATGCGCAATTCGTCGCCCAAGCGCGTAAGCTCATCGGCACGCTGCGCGGCGATGATCGGGTCGACCTGATCGTCACGTTCCGCGGCGGGCGTACCCACGCGCCGCGAATAGCGGAAGACGTGAATCTTGCTGAACTGACACAAGCGCGCCACACGCAGCGTTTCCTGGAAGTCCTCGTCGGTTTCCCCAGGAAAGCCCACAATGATGTCAGTCGATAGCGAAAGCTCGGGGATGACCTGGCGCGCACGCTCCACGATGTCAAGGAAGCGCTCAGCAGAATACGGACGGGCCATCTGGCGCAGCACCCGCGGGCTGCCCGATTGCAGGGGAAGGTGCAAATGACGGCAGACCATGCCATCGGCCTCCGCAATAGACTGCAACAGGTCGTCGGTTACATCGCGCGGCTCCACGCTGGAAATGCGAATACGCACGCTGGGTACCTGTTCGCGCAAGGTGCGGACGACGGTCGCCAACGTGGCGTCACCATCATGATACGTGCCAAGATTGATGCCCGTGAGCACAATCTCGCGCGCACCGGCCGCGGCAAGCTTGCGCGCCTCGGCGACGCATTCCGAAAGAGGCACCGACCAGGCACGGCCGCGGGCCACGTGGACGATGCAGTACGTACAGGCATTGTTGCAGCCATCCTGGATCTTCAAGCCCACGCGAGAGGGAAAACCCTCGCCGAAGCGCACGTCGGATGCAGCAGGCACGATGGATTCGCGCGAAAGGCCACAGCATTCCAGGCACACGTCGACGACCTGGTTCTTCGGGGCGACGATAACGCGTTCACTCATGGAGGCGAATTCATTCGCGTCGATGGCCGCCGCGCACCCGGTCACGATTACGTTGGCATTGGGATAATCGCGCAATTCGCGACGCACGGCCTTGCGCGTCTTCTTTTCGGCCTCACCCGTAACGGTACACGTGTTCACGATGACGCATTCCGGATCGCCGTCGGTAAGGGAAAACCCAAACGAGCGAAGATCGGCTGCGAATGCATCGGACTCAACGCGATTGACCTTGCAGCCTAGGTTAACGATGCGCGCCCTCACTGAAGGCCGCCCAGCTCGTAGATAACCAAGGCAGGCGCCACGATGCCAGCGGTTTCGGTACGCAGAATGCTCGACCCCAGCGTTACGGTGCTTGCGCACTGATTATGCTCGTGGAACAGCTGCACTTCCGCTTCAGTGAGCCCACCTTCGGGACCCACGACAACGGCAATGCGCGCATCGTTGCGACTGCACATGTTATGCGCCATGCCGCGCTCGATGGCAGCCCGTATGCCACCCTCGCGTGCTTCCTCCCAGCACACGATAACCGCCGTAGCGCCTGAAAGCGCCTCGGCCGCCTGCTTCACCGTAGCGGGCTCATGTATTTCGGGGATGGACATCTGCCCCGACTGCATGGCTGCGCTTTTGGCGATGGAACGCCAGCGAGCCAGTCGCTTCTGCTCCTTCTTGGCGTCGAGCTTTACGACGCTGCGGTCGCACACGAGCGGGATAAATGCCGAAACGCCTATCTCGGTGGCATGACGGATGACCGTCTCCATCTTGTCGGCCTTGGCAAGGCCCTGCAAAAGCACGACCTGAGGACCGGTAACGGGAGAATGCTCGTGCGCGGCAATGCGCACAGTAAACGGGTCGCCCGCCTGCACGATCTCGCATTCGAAGTAATCTTGCGTGGCATCGATCACGACAATATGCTCGCCAGGAGCCAAGCGCAGCACGCGGGCGTGCTTGGCATCCTCGGCGGACAAACGAAGCGGAAACACCGCTTCGGTTTCGGATGAAAGTACCTGGTCGTCCAGGAAGAACCGGGGCAGACTCATGGGACCCTAGTTGAACGCGTCTTTAATCTTCTGGAAGGGCGTGCGTTCTTCAGCGTACTCCTCGCCCATTTCCTTCGCCAGCTCTTCCAGAAGCTCGCGCTCGCGCTTGGAAAGCTTCTTGGGAACAACCACACTGACATGGGTAAACAGATCGCCACGAGCATCGCTCTTGAAGCGCGGCATACCATAGCCGCGCACGCGGACCACCTGCTCGTTCTGGCAACCAGCCGGAATGGACACGGTAACCTTCTCGTCTTCCATGATGCCCTCGACCTCGATGTCGGCACCCAGGCACGCCTGAACAATGGAAACATTCACGCGCGTATGCAGGTTGTCGCCATCGCGCTGGAAGAAATCATGCGGCATGATACGGCACGTAACGATGAGATCGCCCGCAGCAGCACCGCGCATGCCCGCCTCGCCGTAGCCGGAAAGACGCAGCTGCTGGCCATCGCGAATGCCCACGGGCACTTCCACGGAAATGCGCTGACGATCGGGGACGCGGCCCTGACCATCGCATTCGGTGCAAGGGTTCTCGATGGTCTGGCCCGTACCGCCGCACGTAGGGCACGTAGTAGCCGTTTGCATGTCGCCCAGGAAGGTGCGCTGCACGGTAACCACGCGGCCCTGGCCATGGCACTCGGGGCACGTGACTTCCTTGCCGTTTTCACCCAGGCCACTGCCACCGCACTCGGGGCACGGAGCGAGGCGGTCGTAGATGATCTCCTTCTTTACGCCCGCGGCGACTTCCTCGAGCGTAAGGCGCAGACCCACGCCCATGTCGCGACCCTCGCGGCGCACGCGCGCACCGCCACCGCCCATGCCGCCTCCGAAGAAGCTGCTGAACAGGTCGCCCATGCCAAAGCCGCCACCAAAGATATCGTCGAAATCCACATAGGGCTGGCCACCGCCGCTGGCGCCGGGGATGGTGCCAAAGCGGTCGTACTGAGCGCGCTTGTTGGCGTCGGAAAGGACATCGTACGCCTCGTTGAGTTCCTTGAACTGGTCTTCGGCATCTTCCGCCTTGTTCACATCGGGGTGAAGCTGGCGGGCCTTACGACGAAAAGCCTTCTTAATCTCATCGTCCGTCGCCGTCTTCTCGACGCCGAGTACCTCGTAGAGATCCCTTGCCATAAAGCTGTTGCCTTTCCTTTCTTAACGCTACGAGCGCTATTGCGCTATTCGTCTCCCAGGGCGCGTCGCGCAACGTTTACCGCGCGAATGACCTGGGCATAATCCATTCTTGTAGGGCCTATGACCGCCACCACGCCCTCGCTGGCGCCGCGGCCATAGCGCCCGGCGATAACCGATACGCCCGAAAGCTGCGACGGGGCGTTTTCGTGCCCGATGCGCACCGACGTAGAATCGGCGGGCGAATCCTTCAGGATTTGCATGAGCACGGTATCGTCTTCCAACACCTCGAGCACGGGCATAAGGTTCTGCGCGCGTTCGAATTCGGGCTGCTTGACCATAGTGGAAAGCCCCAAACGGCGTGCATGGCCCGTATCGCCCTCGCGCAAGCACGCGAGCACTTCCTCGAACAGCACGGAAACGAGTGGCGAGTGAAGCAGCTCAGCGGTTTCCTCATCGAAATCGGCGCGAATTTCCGCAAGGCCCCTACCCGCGAAAACGCGGTTGAGCACTTCCTGAGCGTGCGCCAAATCGAGGGAATCGACCTCGTCAACGAACTCGATATGCCTGTTCAGCACCTGGCCGTCTTCGGTGACGATGATGGCCAGCACGCGGTTGGGCGTAAGCGAGACGAACGTGATCTGCTTGATGTCGAGCCGAAGGGTGCTAGGCGGCAGCACGATGGTGAGGTTATTCGTGAAGCGCGCAAGCGCCGCAGTGGTCTTTTCGATAAGATCGTCGAGCTCGGAGGCGCTATCGCGCAGGTTTTCGGCGGCGCGACGCGCGTCTTCGTCGAGATCTTGGCCCGCAAACTGGGTCTTCAGCAGGTCGTCCACGAAGGATCGGTAGCCGATATCGGTGGGAATGCGCCCCGCCGAAGTATGCGGCTGCGTAATGTAGCCATCGTCTTCCAGAACAGAAAGCTCGTTGCGAACCGTGGCCGAGCTGACGCCGAGGTTGTAGTTTTCGACCAGCGTACGCGAGCCCACGGGCAGCGCTCGGGAAACGTATTCCTCGATAAGCGCAGCTAGAACGCGCTGTCGTCTATCCGAAAGCATGGCCCTCCTTTCGCGTAACCGGCCGTTTGAAAAAGCCCACCTGAAGGCGGGCTGTTCTATACCACCAGAGCATTCTAGCAGCCGCGCCCTTCAAGTGCTAAAACGACACCAATCTGTCACAGTGAACCCACGTGTGAATGGGCAAAACGCGCAGAGTGAGAAACGGATTGGCAGCGAGGAAACGAACAGCTGACGCCTAGGGCGCGACATCGAAGATGGCGCCATAGAGCTCGTTGCCGAGGAGCCAGCCACGCTCGGTGGGCTGCCAGCGATCTTCGCAATGCCGCACGAGACCACGTTCGACCAGGCCTTCCATGACCTCACGGAGTTCGGGCGCAAGCTCGCACGCACGGGAAAGCGTTTCCTCGGAAACACCCTGGCTCATGCGCATGCCGAGCATGACGTCCTCCACGCGCATTTGGCGCGCATCCAGGTCGTCGGTAATTACGTCATCTTGCTTGCGCATGCGCCGTTGGGCATTCTGCGTCATAGTAGCCGCGGAAGGGCCTATGCCCAGATACGGCTTGCCGGTCCAATAGGCGGTATTGTGCCTGCTCTGGAAGCCAGGCTTGGCATAGTTCGCCACTTCGTAGCGCTCGAAGCCCGCCTGAGCCAGCTCCTGCGCGGCAATGCGCATATGCTCGGCTTCGACGTCGTCGTCGGGCTCGGACATGACACCACGCGAAACAAGCTCGTCGAAGGGCGTTCCCGGCTCAATGGCAAGGGGATACACGCTCACGTGCGTGACGCCCAATTCGATGGCGGTTCGCAGGCTCTGCCGAAAGCTTTCGGCGCTCTGGCCGGGAATGCCGCACATGAGGTCGACGCTCACGTTCTGGAACCTGCCATGCGCAATTTCAACGGCACGTCGAGCCGCCTGCGCGTCATGCACGCGCCCCAACGTTCGCAGCACGTTATCGTCGAAGCTCTGCACGCCAATGGAAAGGCGGTTCACGCCAAGCGCCCACAGGTCGTTCACCATGCGCTCGGTAAGGCTGTCGGGGTTCGCCTCCATGGTGCATTCCACCTGGTCGGTAAGGTGCATGGAAAGACCGAGGATGTACATAATCTCGGTGAGGGCGCCCAAGCCAATATACGAAGGGGTGCCACCGCCCAAATACACCGTTTCCACCTGGGAGAGAAGCCCCTGCTTGCCGGCGCGGCGGATTTCCAGGATGACATGGTCGACGTACTCGCGTATGAGCGGAGAGCTTGGGTCGACCGCCTGCGTGGCGAAGTCGCAATAGCGGCAACGCTGCTTGCAGAAGGGCACGTGGATGTAGAGCGCTTTGTACGGATCGTGCATCTAGCAACCCTTCAGATGCTGTTCTAGCTGGTCGAAAGCGCGATCGTACTCCTCGATCGTCTTGCAGGCGTTCAGCATGCCGCGTGCGGCAGAGGCACCATCAAGCCCCTTGCAATACCAGCTGCCCTGCTTGCGCATGCGCACGAGCGCACGCGGTTCCCATTCGTAGAGCAAATGAGCATGTCGGCGCGCCATTTCCACGCGCTGCAACGGCGTAGGCTCTTCGGGGGCCGGACGGCCCTCCAACGCAGCACGGATCTCGGCGAAGACCCATGGATTACCTCGCGCCGCCCGCGCCACGAGCACGGCTTCACAACCCGTTTGCTCCATCATGGCAAGAGCGCTTGCGCCACTGACCACATCGCCATTGCCCACAACGGGAATGGAAACGGAGCGCACCACGCGCTCGATTACGCCCCAATCAGCCTGCCCATGATACATTTGCGCAGCATATCGACCATGTACGGTAACCGCACACGCGCCCGCCTGCTCCATGCGGCGGGCGAATTCGGGGGCCGTTTCGTTGTCGATTTCATAGCCGCGACGGAACTTCACGGTTACCGGAACGCTAGAAGCGGCAACCACCGCAGAAACGATGCGTTCGGCCAGTTCGGGGCTCTTCATGAGAGCGCTTCCGTCGCCCTTGGTAACGAGCTTACGCACGGGACAACCCATGTTGATGTCGATGACGGCAAGCTTCTCCCCCACCGTCTCGCACAGACGCGCCGCCTGGCCAGCCATGACCTCGGGCTCATGGCCGAAGATCTGCACGCCCACAATATCTTCGTTGGGCGCCATTTCCAAAAGGTCTTCCGTACGCTCGTTGCCATACGAGAGGCCCTTCGCGCTTACCATTTCGGTAAACGTGAGTTGCGCGCCCTGTTCGATGCAAAGCTGGCGCATCACGCGATCGCTCACGCCGGCAAGCGGGGCGAGCATAACGCGATGAGTACGCAGGAAATCGCGATAGCTGGGCATGGCGCTAGGACAGGCTGCCAACGGCACTGGCAAGCCCAAGCGTCATGAAGACCGCCAGAACGAGCAGGACTACGAGAACGCCTACGCAACCCAGCACCACGGCGAGCTTGCTACCGCCGCTCATGCCAGCCTTGACCTGGGCGTTCTTCTTCTCGTCGAACGGATCGTCGAGCCAATCGTACTGTTCCTTGCGCGCCATTAGTCATCCACCTTCAAAATAGCCATGAATGCCTCTTGCGGCACTTCGACGCTGCCAATGTTCTTCATGCGCTTCTTACCACGCTTTTGCGCTTCCAACAGCTTACGCTTACGACTGATGTCGCCGCCATAGCACTTGGCGAGAACGTCCTTGCGCTTGGCCTTGACCGTCTGGCGAGCCAAAACGCGCCCGCCCACGGCAGCCTGAATGGGCACCTCGAACATCTGGCGCGGAATGATTTCCTTCAGCTTGTCGCACAGCACCTTGCCACGGTCGTACGCCTTGTCGCGATGCACGATGAACGACAGCGCATCGACGGGTTTGCCCGAAAGCAGGATGTCGAGCTTCACCAGGCGACTGGGCCTGTAGCCGTCGAACTCGTAGTCGAGCGACGCATAGCCCTTCGTATTGCTCTTCAGCTTGTCGAAGTAATCAAGGATGAGCTCGGAAAGCGGAAGCTCCCAGATCATCTCGACCGTCTGCTGCGAAAGGTAGTTCATGGTGACGAACGTGCCGCGGCGCGCGACGGTAAGGTCCATTACGGCACCCACATAATCGGGCGGAATGAGGATTTTCGCCTTCAGGTACGGCTCTTCCACATGCTCGATTTCACCTGGATCGGGCATGTCCTGCGGCGAATGAAGGCTAATCATTTCGCCGTTCGTCTTGTACACGTGGTATTCCACGCTGGGCGCAGTGGCCAGAAGATCCAGGTCGAACTCGCGCTCCAGGCGCTCCTTCACGACCTCCATGTGCAGCAGGCCCAAAAAGCCCACGCGGAAGCCGAAGCCGAGCGCGTGACTCGTTTCGGGTTCGTAGCGCAGAGCCGGATCGTTCAGCGAAAGCTTGTCGAGGGCGTCGCGCAGATCGGGGTACTGGTCGCTGTCGATGGGGAACAAGCCCGTGTAGACCATGGGCTTCGCATCGCGATAACCCGGCAGGGGCTCTTCCACGCCGCCGGATACGAGCGTGACGGTATCGCCCACCTTCACCATGGACGTGTCCTTCAGGCCCGTGACCAGGTAACCTACTTCACCCACGGAAAGCGAGTCGGCAGCGACTTCCGCTGGGCGACGCACGCCCACTTCCTCGACGTGCGTGGTAGCGCCCGTGGCCATCATGCGGATGCGATCGCCCTTGCGCATGGTGCCGTCGACGATGCGCACCAGGGCAACCACGCCACGGTAAGCGTCGAAGTACGAGTCGAAGATAAGCGCGCGCAGCGGTGCATTCGCATCGCCCGTAGGCGCGGGAATGTTGTAGACCACCGATTCCAGCAAGTCGTGCACGCCAACGCCCGTCTTGCCACTGGCAAGCACCGCGTCGTCGGCTGGGATGGCCAGCGCGTCTTCAATTTCGCCGCGCACGCGTTCCGGCTCGGCGGAAGGCAGATCGATCTTGTTGATCAGCGGGATAATTTCCAGATTGGCATTCATGGCCATCATGGCGTTGGCCACCGTTTGCGCTTCCACGCCCTGGGTGGCGTCGACCACCAGCACGGCGCCTTCACATGCAGCCAGGCTACGAGACACCTCGTATGTAAAGTCCACGTGACCTGGGGTGTCGATGAGGTTGAAGTGGTAGACCTGCCCGTCGTCGGCGGTATAGTCCACGCGCACGGCCTGGCTCTTGATGGTAATGCCGCGTTCGCGCTCGATGTCCATGGAATCAAGCAGCTGCTCCTGCATGTCGCGCTGGGCCACCGTGCCCGTCATTTCCAGAATGCGGTCGGAAATGGTGGACTTGCCGTGGTCGATATGCGCGATGATGCTGAAGTTTCGTATGTAATTAGGATCTATGCTCATGCATAGAACTATAGCGTAATCGTGGCCGAATCGGATTCGTCGGAGCTTACAACCACGATTTGACCAACAGAAGAATCGCCGTTATCGAGGCAAATGGCCCACACGCCATCATCGAGCTGGAGCGTAACCTTACCGCCCTCCACATTTTCCACGTGATCGAGAATGGGCGTATAGGCAGTTCCGTCGGCCGAGGTGAACAACGGCGTGCAGACGGAAACCTTATCGGCTTTCGTGGAGACGGTAACTGTGTTGTTGGAATGCAGGGCATCGTTGTGGGCCGTGGTGCCATACGTGGTCTTTTCGCCATGGCAACTGGTGCAATCCTTCGTCGGCGACACGATCTGGTGCCCCTTTGGACCGCATCCGCCCAGAAACAAGGCGCACATGAGCGCCGCTGCGCTCAGGCAGGCAAACAGCGTTGCGCTGCGGAAAGAGAGCGTCGTATGGTGTGTAATTGTGGATTTGCGCACGTTCAGCCTCATGTGTCCCCTCTTCTCTATTACTATAACCGTGGTCGGAGCGCATATAACGTCCAGCCGTGCTTGCAACGAATGTACCACGTTCGCCATATACAAGCATTAACCAGAATTACGGTAATGTGAGTATTTCGGTCGCTTAGAGGTACCCAATGCACATGGATTGTGCTACGATTTCAAAGTTTTCGTTTGAAACATTTGGTATTAACGGA
Source organism: Eggerthellaceae bacterium (assembly GCA_024691475.1). Lineage (GTDB taxonomy): Bacteria > Actinomycetota > Coriobacteriia > Coriobacteriales > Eggerthellaceae > Denitrobacterium. The sequence goes on along the minus strand of JAILNP010000154.1, from coordinate 3,330 downwards.
GGATACAGACGTGGCGAACATCAAAAGCCAGAAGAAGCGAATCATTACCAACGAGAAAGCTCGTATGCGCAACCGCGCTATCCGTTCCGAGCTGAAGACCGCAACCCGCGCCGTCAAGGACGCTGTTGCTGCGCAGGACGGCCCCAAGGCCATCGAAGCCGCTCATTACGCTTGCAAGATGATGGACCGCGCCGTTTCCAAGGGTGTTATCCACAAGAATCAGGCTGCCAACCGCAAGAGCGGCATCATGAAGCTCGCCAACACGGTTGCCACCGAAGAGGATCGCAAGAACTACAAGGCCCCCGAAAAGAAGGCTCCCGTAGCCAAGGGCGGCACGAAGAAGGCCGCTGCCAAGGCTGCCAAGATCGCTGCTCTGGAAGAAGCCGCCAAGATCAAGGAAAAGAACCGCAAGGCTACCCAGAAGGCTGAAGCCGCTGCCGCCAAGAAGAAGGCCGAAGCTGCTGCCGCTGAAGAGGCTGCCGAAGCTGAAGAGTCTGCCGAATAAGGTAAACTACTCATAGCGATCGGATTCGTTCGCATATCAAGTGGGAAAAGCCGCTCATTGAGCGGCTTTTCTATTGTCGGGGCCATCGCTTACGAGAGCGACGGCCCCTACTTCCGTTCAGGGATGCTCGGGGAAAGCCATTTCACATCGTATGCTTTCCGAGAGCCTCAAAGGGTGCAAAGCGGAAACACGCAGGGCATGGAAGATACGTACGTGGCCGTGCCTTTTCTGGAAAAGGCACGATTTGAAGAGGAATTCTTAATTGAGACCCGCATTTCCCCAGGTGAGTATAATCTCTTCGAACCAAAACGTACCTTTTCCGGAAAAGGTACACCGAGAATGCGCTATTGGAGTCAACCTATTTCGCAGAACGCTCGACGACCGAGATGACCCAATTCTGGAAGACGAGTTCGGGGTCGGAGCCACTCTTCATGGCAGCTTCGGCATCGCGGGCGCCGATGAGCGCCCGATGCAGCTCTTCCGACGTGAAGCTGCGCGCCCACATGGCATGGCGCTTCACGCGCCACGCGGGAGCATGCAAAACGCCCGGAAGGTCGTTGATGCGACCGCGCTGAAGAAGCGCACGGGCAATCATGAGCTCGCGAACGCGCGTAATGCACATGGCCATGAGCGCATACGGCGTCATGCTCTCCATGCGCGAACGCACGAGCAGGCACTTCTTCAAATTGCGCTCGGAAAATGCATCGGTGAAATCCCACGGCTTCATTTCCGCCGTGCGGCTGACCATATTCAGAACTTCCGTCTCGTTGATGGGGTCGCTCCCGCGATGCGCCAGCGCAAGCTTCTGCAACTGAGAGTCGAGCTGAACGGTATTGTCACCCACGAGCTCAACGAGCGTATTGGCCGCAGCTTGGGTAATGGTCACCCCGTGCGCGGTTGCCATGGCACGCACTTTTGCGGGAAGCTCGGCATGCTTGGGCGGCGTGCAGTCGATAACGGCCTGCTTGCCCACCTTGGCGGCAGCCTTGTACAGGCGCGTGTTCTTCGCCAAGCCCGCAGACACCAGGCAGAGTACCGTAGTGACGCACGGCTCGGAAAGGTACTGCACAAGCTCTTCCTGATCGGGCTTCTTGAGCTTTTCGACGCTCGTAACGAGCACCAGGCGAACGTTGCTGGCAAACGGGAGCGTATTGCATGCAGCCACGATGGCCTCGCCCGTGTCGGATTCGCCGGAGAAGGCATCGGAATTGAACTCCAGGTCGCCTTCCTTCGCGACGCGCTGACGCAGGCGCTTGACGACCGTCTCGCGCTTCAGTTCGTCGGCACCGGTAACCAGATATGCGGGGAGCAGCCCCTGTTCGTTCTTTTCAGCCATGGTTCCATTCTACCTGTTCGGCGCTACGGTGACACCCCGCGGCGAGACAGCACACACAACATCTGAGTTCATATCAGTGCGAAAAACAACTGCCCCGGACGATTCAAGCAAGCCGAGCGCCTCACTCGTAGGATGCCCATAGCGATTGCCCGCACCCACGCCAATGAGCGCAACCTCGGGGCGCAAGGTACGCACGAGCGCCTCGTTGAGCCCCGCACGAGAGCCATGGTGAGGGACCTTTAGGATGTCGACATCGCACAGCGCATGCGTGTCGTTCAAGCCATCAAGCACCTCGCTTTCGGCATCGCCCGTGAACAACGCCCGAACATCCACTTCCCCATCGCCGTTCGCATCACATGACCCCAGACAGACAAGGCTATCCTGATTGCCTCCATCGTCGGCAAAGGAAGCGGGCGACAACACGCGCAACGAGAAATGCCCCACGGATATAACGTCCCCCGCGGACAGCGTCGTAACGGGTGTCCGGCCAATGACCTGCATGAGCCTTCGACAATTATCGTTCGCGCACGTAGGCAGATCAGCCGCAACGCATACCGTTCCCACGGGCATCGACTGCAGAATGGCCGACAGCGAACCGCAATGATCGTCATCGGCATGCGTGATGAGCACCGCATCAAGCGAGCGAATGTCGTGACGCGCCAGACCCGCAAGAACCTGCGCATCATGCGTCCCCGTATCGATGAGCAGGGCATGCGAACCACTGCGCAGGACAACGGCATCCCCCTGCCCCACGTCGAGCATGATGACCTCGTCGCCATGGAAGAAGCCAGGCAAAAACAGTGCAGCAAGAAACGCGCACGTGCCCAGCGCAAGGCCGCACCAAGCACGACAAACAGTCGGCTGGGGCCAGGCAACATAGAGCACGACGGCACCCAGAACGCTCGCACCAAGCAAAAACGGAAGCGAGCCCGACGCAGGAACGCAAGCGAAGGGAATGCATGAACAAAGGCGAATGAGCACGCAAACGAACTGGGCGAACAGAGTGACCAGCCACAAGACAGGCTGGCCAAGCACGGGAAGCGCAACAGCAAAACACGTCGCCAAAAGACCACCACCGCACAGTATGCCAAACAAAGGGCCCACGATAACGTTCGCTAGGGGCGACACTAAGGAGAGCTGCGCAAAGAGCGCCGACGAAACGGGAATGGTGAATGCGCTCGCTGCAAAAGTGAGTGCCAGGGTATCGGACGCAAAGCGCCCATGGCCACGGAATAGAACCGCGAACCAACGGGACAGGTACACGGAAAACAGCACGATGCCGAGCGTCGCCAATGTCGATAGGCAAAACGAGACCTGCAAGGCGACAGAGGGATCGAGCGAGAGCATCGCGATGATGCAGAGCGCAAGCGCCGTCTGCGAGGCGCCACGTCGCCGCGCGACATACGACAGCAGCATGGCCGACGTCATGAACATAGCGCGCAAAGCCGAAATGGGAACCCCCGTGAACAGGACGTACGCAACCATGAAC
>JAILNP010000131.1:0-5561 GCA_024691475.1 Eggerthellaceae bacterium | reverse complement strand
GTCATACGGGAGGCCCGGTTTTGGAATGGAGGAAAGAATGGAACTTACTCGCAGGAATTTTCTTGCTGGCGCTATGGTTGCCGGGAGCGCTGTGGCCGCTGCCATGACGGGCTGCGCGCCTGCAAAGACCCAGAAGGACGAGAGCACTTCAAGTGGCGATACGTCCTCTGCTGTGAAGAGCGAACACAATCCCTCGGAAACCCTCACGTGCGACCTAGTCGTCGTGGGCTCTGGTACGGCAGGTTGCTGCGCTGCCGTTCGCGCGGCTCAGCTGGGTTTGAAAGTGGTCATGCTCGAAAAGAATGCCGTGTATGGCGGCTCTTCGGGTTACGCCGAGGGCCTGGGCGCTGTGAACTCGTACATGCATCGTGAGCAGGGCCTGCAGTTTGACACGAACGAAGTGTTCCTGCGTACGCAGGAATACCATCACTGGGCAGCCAACAGCGCTGTGCTTCGTCGCTACATCGAGAATTCGGGTGCCACGATTGATTGGCTGCACGACGAATGTGGCATCAACTTCTATCAGGCTACGGTAACGTCTCCGAATTCGTATCCTAGCTGGCATCTTCTGGCCGACGCCCAGGGCAACGTGGAGCGCGTGCAGAAGGGGCTCATTAACCCTATGGTTGAACTCGCTCAGACCCTTGGCGTAGACGTGCGCAAGGAAGCTCCTGCCACGGGGCTAATCGTGGAAGATGGCGAGGTCGCTGGCGTGTACTTCCAGGAAGCAAAGAAGGAATATGCGCTGAAGGCCCAGAACGTCATTCTGGCCACGGGCGGCTACAGCAACAACAAAGACCTGGTGGAGGAATACTGCCATACCGATTATGACAAGATCTGGAATTGGGGCGCTGCCGGGCGCGATGGCGACGGTATCACCATGGCCCAGCAGGTGGGCGGCGTACTGTGCAATCCATCCAACCTCATGTATGGCTCCACGCGCATTCCGGGCTGCTCGGAATTTGAAGAGCCTGCTAACTGGGTGTTTTCCTGGCAGCCTGCCATGCGCGTGAACGAACAGGCCAAGCGTTTCTTCAACGAGGAGATGTGTGCTGACTTCTCCGCTGCATCGAATGCTATCGTGGCGCAGGATGCGTGCTACACGATTATGGACCAGGCCTACCTGGATCAGCTGTGCGATGTGGGCATGGCCATTGGTCTTGTTTCTGTGGGCCATGTCGCGGGCGAGCCCATTCAGGGCGGTCGCCAGGCCGTAGAGGAAAACATTGCCGCCGGCAACGTGTTCCGCGCCGATACGATCGAAGAGCTGGCCCAGAAGCTCGAGCTCGATCCCGAGCAGCTGGCCGCAACGGTGAAGGAATACAACGATTGTGCTGCGGCAGGCACCGACCCCGTGTACGGCACGACTCATTTCGCGCCGTTGGCTACACCGCCGTTCTATGGCGCTCACATTCAGCGCGCCATCTTCACGAGTGTAGGCGGTTTGGATGTCGATGAGTACCTACGCGTGCTCGACGTCGATAAGCAGCCCATTCCGCATCTCTTCGCGCTGGGTACCGATGCAAGTAGCTATACGGGCTTCTGCTATGACGTTGACGTGATGTCTGGTTCTGAGCAGGGTTGGTGCGCCACGGGCGGCCGCTTGGCTGCGGAGTTTATAGCAAACGCATAGGGCCAATTTGGTATACCATCATATGCCGACCATCCCTCCCGGTTGGCTTGGTGATAGGGGCGGTGGCGCTTTCTGCAGAGTGCCACCGTCTTGCTATAGAAAGGTGCTCTCATGGATATCTTTCGCATGCGATGCTTCGTGTCTGTTGCGCAGACGCAGAGTCTGTCGAAGGCGTCTCATGAACAGTTCATCACGCAGCCGGCTATGTCTGCCCAGATGAAGGCTTTGGAGTCGGAAATGGGTACGCAGTTGCTCCGAAGGGGGAGAATCATCTCGCTCACGCCTGCGGGGCAGGTTGCGTTTGAACGTTTTTCGCGCATTGTCGATGAGTACGATGCCGCGCGCCGCGCCATAGCCCTTGAGGGAGACCATATGGGTGGCCTGTTGCGCATTGGCTTTCATGGGCCTGTGAACTGGGCGGGCGTGCCCGATATGGTGCGTGCGTACCGTGGGCAGAATCCAAGCGTGGAAGTGGATATCGAAATCGACACGTGGAACAACCTGATGAAGCGTCTCGATAGCGGTAGGCTTGACGTGGCATTCGTGGAGCTTTCGGAAATCGAGGGTCAATCGACTATCGTGGCTGACCCTCTGTTTGAGGAGAACGTATGCGTGGTCATGCCTCCCTCGCATCCTCTTGCCAATCGAGATGCTGTTTCGGTCATGGATATCGCAGACGAGCCCATGATGCTGTTTAGCCCCGAAACGTCTCCCCGCTTTTTTAGGAATCTCAACGCCGCATTTGAGCGTATTGGCATTCATGCTGATAAGGTGGTGCGTGGCAATCACCATGAAGCGACGATTTCGCTTGTGCATGCGGGGTGCGGCGTTACGTGCATGCCGCAGACGTTCTGCCGCGAGTATACGGGCATCGCATCTGTTCCGTTTTCCGATTTGGCGACGCATATGCGGTATGGCGTGGCGTGGAATAAGGCGCGCGTGTCCTCGGTGGGAAGCTCGTTCGTCGATTTCGCGCGTGGCTGGGTATGGCCGCAGCGTGCTTAGCGAATGGTGATGGGCTTGCTTTGGTAGGCCACGTGTACGTTGGCGGGGTGGCTGGCGCGTGTCACAGCTGCACGCAGCGTCTCGCCGGGCATGCGGTAGTCGTTGGAATTTTGCGAGATGTGCAGGGCGGCAACATGCTCGAGCCTGTCGCTTAGCAACTCGGTAAGTTCGGCGGCCGATTGTTCGTTCGAAAGGTGCCCGCCGTCGCCCGCGATGCGCGCCTTCACGTAGGCGGGGTACGCGCAGGTTCGCAACATGGCCGGATCGTGATTGCTTTCCAGTCCCAGCAGACGAACGTCGCACAGCGCTTCGTGCGCTTCTCCCGTTACGATGCCCGTATCGGTCATGAAGCCCAGCGCGTCCGTTTCGGTTTCGAAGCGGAATCCGCATGATCCCATGGCGTCGTGCGAGGTGGGGAAGGGTGTGATGCGCATGCCGGCCAGGACAAAGTCGTCTTCGGCTACCTTGAACATGCGGAAGTCGTGGCTGTTCGCAAGCTCGCGCAGCGTGTTGCTACCGTCAATGGATGCCTGTTGCGCAAATACCGTGGGGTTTACGCCACTTTTTGCGAGTTTTCGCAGGCAGACGCCTAGTCCGCTGATATGGTCGGTATGCTCGTGCGTAATGAGGATCGCTTGAAGCTTGCATGGGTCGAATCCGCATTGTTCGCTGCGCTCGGTGAGCGCCTTGCCGCTAATGCCGCAATCGATGAGCACGCCCATGCCCGTTGAAGTGTCTTCTACGATGGCCGCGTTGCCCTTGCTGCCGCTGGCCAGAATATGCAGTGCAAATAAACTCATGCGGCATAGGGTATCATGACCCTGTGTGCAACCGTAAGAAGGGGAGTTCGGCTTGCTCGTTTTAATCGCAACTTTGCTTGCTCTTATTGTGGTCATCGGGGGTGTCATCTACGGCATTCGCGTGCTTGTGGTGCGTTCGGGCTTTGGCCGTACCATTCGTCACCTGGTGGAAGAGCAGCGTCTGAGCGATGACGTGCGTCAGACCATCGACGATGCACAGAAATGGCGTGATGAGCGCAAGCTTTCCATGCCCCACGTGAGCAAGAAGAAACCCCATCTTTCCCGCGTGCAGCGTGCGAAAGTGCGTGTTGCGCATATTGAACGTCGCGAAGACTTCCTCGACAAGCTGCATATTGGCTGGTATCAGATAGTCTTGTTGTTCTTTGTGGGCAGCGTGCTGGGTCTTTTCCTGGAAGAGACGTGGATGTTCGTCACGGCTGGCCTTACGCAGAGTCGCGTGGGCTTGGTGTGGGGCCCGTTCTCTCCCTTGTATGGCGTGGGTGCCACCCTGCTTACCGTCATCACGTTCTACATGCGTCGCAAGCGCTGCGCTCCGTGGCAGGTGTTTTTGGTGGCGCTCGTGGTGGGCGGAACGCTCGAGCAGATTACCGGTTGGTCCATGAGTACGTTTATGCATGCCTCTTCGTGGGACTACTCGAATGTGCCGGGTGCCATAACGCAGTGGGTGGCCGTGCCGTTTCTAGTATTCTGGGGTGCGTTGGGCCTGGTGTGGTACGTGTGCATCATGCCCGAACTGCTGTTTATCATTGGCGAGCCCACTACGCCTCGTCGCGTGATTCTCGTATCGCTGCTGGGTGTCTATTTGGCGCTTGATGTTTTCATGACGCTGTCGTGCTTCAACCGCGTTGCCGAACGCCATGATGGCATTCCGCCTGCAACGGGCTTTGACGTGTGGATCGATCAGAACTATACCGACGAATTCATGTCCGATCGCTTCCAGAACATGAATTTTTCCTAGGCCATTTCCCCGATTTCTTCTGGTTCACTATCGCGCGCTAGAGTGCAATGCGCTAGGATATGCTTTATTCGAGTGGAGTGCCTACATGGGTGGGCGCGAATTGGGCAAGGAAGGAATCGCATGTCCGAACAACAGGATATCCTGACGATGCCCCACGAAAAGATCGAACAGATTCAGATCGAGGGCATCAAGCAGACCGTCATCAACTGTTACGAGCACATTCCCTTTTATAAGAAGTCGTTTGACGACGCTGGCTTCGATCCGTATGCCGTGCAGTCGCTCGAGGACTTGCAGAAGGCTCCGTTTGTAACCAAGCAGGATCTGCGCGATGCCTATCCGTACGGCATGCTGGCCGTGCCCCAGAGCGAGGTGCGCGAGATTCACATGTCCAGCGGTACCACGGGTGTGGCTACCGTGGGCGCCTATACCGAACACGACCTGCAGATTTGGGCCGATTGCTTTGCACGCGGCATTCGCTACGCCAACGGCACGCCCGACGACGTGTTCCACGTATGCTACGGCTATGGCCTGTTCACCGGTGGCTTGGGCGCCCATTATGGCGGCATCGCCGCAGGCTGCACCACCATTCCCATGTCGGCGGGGCAGACCGAGCGCCAGATTCGCATTCTGCGCGAGATGGGCTCTACCATTCTGGCGTGCACGCCAAGCTATGCCATGCACATTGCCGATACGGCTATTGAAATGGGCATCGACCCGGCCAAGGAATTCACGCTGCGTGCGGGCATCCACGGTGCCGAGCCCTTCAGCGATAACTTCCGAGCTGAACTGGAGCGCAAACTGAACTACAAGGTGCTCGACGTGTATGGCCTCACCGAGACGATGGGCCCAGGCGTGGCTATTGAGTGCCTCGAGCAGAATGGCCTGCACATTGCGGAAGACCACTTCTACTGCGAGATCATCAACCCCGAAACGGGCGAGGTTCTGCCCGATGGCGAATGGGGCGAGCTGGTCATCACCACGCTCGACCGCGAGGCGTCGCCTGTGGTGCGCTATCGTACGCGCGACATCACGCGCATCATTCCGGGAGAGTGTGCCTGCGGTCGCACGCACCGTCGCATCGACCGCCTGCATGGTCGTACCGACGACATGCTCGTCATTCGCGGCGTGAACGTGTTCCCCAGCC
>JAILNP010000121.1:0-4783 GCA_024691475.1 Eggerthellaceae bacterium | reverse complement strand
CCTTGCCAGTGACCGCGAAACTGCTAGAATCTCATACGCATTAAGCAAACGGGTTGTGGCGCAGTTTGGTAGCGCACTTGACTGGGGGTCAAGGGGTCGCAGGTTCAAATCCTGTCAACCCGACCAGCTAAACAAGCGGGTCAGAAGATTTCTTCTGACCCGCTTTTTGCGTCCCTAGCCCACTCTCACGCGCGCGGCAAACACGGCGCTAACGCCCAAAACCCGCCTACGCAGAAAAGGTGACGCGGGGACGTACCTTCTGTCACCCTCGAACACCGAAAGGGTGACAGAAGGTACGTCCCTGCGTCACCCGATAAAGCCCTCTATTCACGATAATGCGTCCATCGTGACAAAATTGGGAGATATAGAGACAAGTCACGATTCAGGGCATTACAAAATGCCTGGTCACGAATTAGCGCGTTTTTTGAGCGTCAATATCCCGAAAGAGTTTGGCGGCGTTTCGCCTGCAAATGGCCCCTTGAACAAGCTCGAGATGTCTCTATATCTCGAAAAATTGTCAATCCAAGCCCGATTTCGTGAAAAGTGGCTTCCAACAAGTCCACTTCGACTCAGCGGGACGCTGGCCATGGCGGTTGCGCGCTCTACTCCGTGCGCTGCTTGCGCATGCGCACGAGGGCCAAGACGCCAATCGCAGCGGCGCAGATGATCACCATGGCCAGCGGTAGAAAGCCGATGAAGAGATCGCTCGTCTTCGCCATGCTCGAAGCATACGTCTTCGATGCAGGATGGTACGTGCTCGTCGTGCTCGAGGAGCTTGCCGCAGCCTCCTCAACGGTAAACGACGCCGAAGAGGTACCATCGTCGAACGCAACGGCAAGTGCATGCGTGCCCGTATCGAGCATCTCGAGCAAATCCGCGGGCAGAGTAAGCACCACGCTGCCGCTTTCAGCGGTATAGCGGGACGAATCAACCTCTACCCCATCAATTGAAATGCCCGTGAAATGCGAGAACGTGGCAGCGGAGTCGCCCGAGCGCTCCACCGTGAACACGAGCGCCTCGCCACTACCCTTCTGCCAAGTTGCGCCATCGCCGGAAACCATATCGTACGTAGGAGCAACCACCGGAGCGGCAATTTCGAACGTGCGCTTCACCGTACCCGTATAGGAGCCCGTACCCGTAATGGTAACCGTGGCAACACCCGGTTCAACGTTATCCGCATACGTCACCTCGTAGTCGGTGCCCGCTACAAGGCCGGGAATCTCCACCAAGGGCGTTATGGGCGAACCGCTATACGGATAGGACGCATCGAGCGCCGTAACCGCCGAGTCGTAGAACGCAACGTCATACAAGCTCAATGCGGGTTCCGAAGAGGACACGTAGGGCATGTTCGCCATGGCAAGGTTGCTAAGCCAGGTAGTCCGATTGCCTCGAATGATGTCGAGGGAATTAACCAGCACGCCCTTCACCTGCGTCGTTCCGGTATCGCCAAAGAGATTGCCAATCGACCCGGCGGAGCTGATGACATACTCATGGCCGTCGGCATCGCCCAGGTACAGCATCTCATGGCCAGGCATGAACAACACGGTTCCCAAGGGCATCTGGCGAAGGGCGGCCGCCTTGTGAGCGTCATCCAACCCGGAAAGATCGTACGAGCGCACCGGCATATTCCGCTGCCAGGAAGTATTGCGCGCCAACTCGAGCCCGAAGCACTTGTACACGTCGCGGACGTACCCCGAGCAGTCATTCGCCTCGAGCATGCCTCCCCAGCCATACATCTCGCCCAGGGAGTTGAAGGCGACGTTGGCAATGTTCTCGCGCGTAAGGGGCAGGTAGCCCTCGCTTACGGGCTCCGCTTCGGCAATGAGGCACACTTCCTTCGAATAGGTGCCGTCGGACTTGCGTACGGGCAGGTAGCAGACGTGATTGTTGTACGCCGAACGCGTGCCGACGAGCACGCTCGCATCCTCCCAGTCGATGCGCTCGAGCACGGTGCCCATGTACAGCAGCCTATTGGCGGTATTCGACGTAACGTTCGACTGCTCGGTGCGCACCTTGTAACCGGTGACCACCAGTTCCTGGCCTTCCGCGATATCCCATGCGCTCAGCCACTCGCTCTTGTTGGCGCAGATAGCAACGTCGGACGCGGGAACCCAGCCGCCATCCATGCACGACGCAGTACAGTAGTAGAACAGGCCATCGGTGGAAACGGCACGCACCACCACGGGCTCGTTCACGCGCAGCGCGCTCAGGTACAGGTTGTCATCGTCAGCATCGCCGTACGTTTGGAAGAGCGGACGATCGGTGGGATACCCACGCAACGTGGTATGGGTGGTTACAACGCCATACGGGCTGGCAATGGCAGGGGCCGCGCCATCGGTGGGATACACGGCCATGATGTCCTCCACGTCGGCCTGAGTGAAGGGCGACCAATCCGCGTTGTAGGTCTTGCCGACGAAGTCGTTCTCCAGTTCGCTACGCGCAGCTGCCGCAATGGCCTGCTGACGCTCGGCGGTAAGGTAAGACGCATCCATGGTCTTCAAGGGCTGCAGGTGCGTGTTGCTAGCCTCGACCGCCGCTGTATTCAGCGCGTCGATGGTGGCGCGATCAGCCAAAATGTCGGTGGCATCCGTCTGCTTCGCCACCCAATACGCCGCCGTGGACTTTTCCTGCGTGACATCGGGCAGATAGATCACCGACGTCAACTGCGCCTCGAGCGCGTCATCATCGGCATGCGCATGAACGGCGAAACCACCCGCAGCCAGCAGCGCAGCCAGGCAAAACGCAGCCACCACGCGCACGGACATGAAAGACCCGAAAAGTTTCTTTCCCATCGGAACCTCCAAACGGGAAGCACGCTCCGCATACGCACCATCTGCGGCTCGGCCACCCCTAGACCCTTTGACCTACGGAAATAGTACCAGATGGATAACAAAAACGGGAAGGGCGAACCCTTCCCGTTGACCATGCGATGTGTGGCAGAGGCTAGGCGTTCTGCAGAGGCACGCGCTCGTCTTCCACGTTGAAGAGCTCGCGCGTTTCGGGCGCTTCCTCGGCCTGGATGCCGTGACGCTCCACGTACCCCGTCATGATGAGCGACAGCGCGCCGTCGCCCGTGACATTGCAGGCGGTGCCAAAGCTATCCTGCAGCGCGAAGATGGTGAGTACCAGCGCGGTACCCGTGGCGTCGAAGCCAATGACACCCGTGATGAGGCCCAGGGACGCCATGACGGTGCCACCCGGCACGCCCGGAGCGCCAATGGCGAAAATGCCGAGCAGCAGGCAGAATAGAATCATGGTGGTCACGCTGGGCATGGCGCCGTAGAGCATCTTCGAAATGGTCATGACGAAGAAGACCTCGGTGAGCACCGATCCGCACAGGTGGATGTTCGCGAACAGCGGAATGCCAAAGCTGACCATGTCCTTGCGCAGCGGCTTGGCCTTGCCCGCGCACTGCAGCGCCACGGCCAACGTGGCGGCAGAGCTCATGGTGCCAATGGCGGTAAGGTACGCAGGGCCGTAATGGCGGATGACCTGCAGCGGATTCTTGCCGGAATAGGCACCGGCGATGCCGTAGAGCACGGCCAACCAGATGTAGTGCCCCAGAATGACAATGAGCACGACCACGATGAACACGGGCAGCTGCTGGGTAATGGCGCCTTCGTACGCCAGTCCGCAGAACGTGCAGGCGATGAACACGGGCAGCACGGGGATGATGACCTTCGTTACCACAGCCAGCACGATGCGCTGGAACTCGTCGAGAATCTGCGGGATGGCCTTCGCCTTCGTCCACACCGAGGCAAGGCCCACGATGATGGAGAACACCAGCGCGCTCATGACGCTCATGATCTGCGGAATGTCCAGCTGGAAGGGCACGTCGGGCAGATCGCGCAGGCCCGCGGGATCGGTGACGATGGACAGCTGCGGAATGATGGCATAGCCGGAAGCCGTGCTGAAGAACGCAGCGCCAATAGAGCTCACGTACGCAATGAGGATGGCGAACCCGAGCACGCGTGACACGTTGCTGCCCAGCTTCGTAATGGACGGCGCGATAAAGCCGATGATGATCAGCGGTACGCAGAACATGATGAGCTGGTTGAGGATGTACTTCACCGTAACGATGACGAGCATCACCTGCTCGGTTGCAACCAGGCCCACCAGAATGCCCACGACCACGGCCACGAGCAAAATGAAGGGCAAGCTGGTAACTACTCTCTTCATTGGTATCCTTTCCTGAACGCGCGAAACCCTTCTCGCGCATTTCCCTAACAGCGCCCTACTATACCGTTTTTTGCACTGTTCAGAGCAGAAAGATGCCGCTGGATCGCCAGCGGCATCAAAAAAGTTAGGATTACCTACCAGCTAGGCGCTACGCACGTACGGAGGATGCGGCAGGAGCCACCTGCTTGCCCTCGCGGCAACGCACGCTCGCGAAGACGCTGCCCGCGATGTTGTGCCACACGCTAAAGATTGCACCCGGCAGCGTGGCCAGCGGATTCGCCGCGAAATTGGCGGCGGCCAGGCTTACGGAAAGGCCGCTGTTCTGCATGCCCACTTCGATGGCGAGCGCGGTGGTCTTCGCGTAGTCCATCTTGAAGAGGCGCGCGATGGCATACCCCACGCCCATGCCGATGGCATTGTGCAGAATAACCACGGCCAGAACGAGCGCGCCGCTCTCCAGGATCTTGGTGGTGTTGGCAGCCGTAATGCCGGCCACGATGAAGGCAATGGCAAACACCGAGATGACGGGCAGGATGGGCCGAACCGTCTGCACGGCGCGATGCGCGAAGGCGCTTACCACCAGGCCGGCGATCACGGGCAGCAG
>JAILNP010000105.1:0-3659 GCA_024691475.1 Eggerthellaceae bacterium | reverse complement strand
AGAAAAGCGGGTATGTTGTAAGCACAACATACCCGCCATAATTTATTTCACGCACGGAAAACAGCAATAGCCGCACCCGCACAGACGCTCGGGATGCCTACGAGGCAAAACCCCAGGCACGTGCCAGGGCTTCCACACCGGGAGCGATTTCATCGGCAGAGAGCCCCGCATACCCCACGAGCACGTAATCCCAGGCAGGATTGGGGTAGCCCACCCAGTAGCGCGAGGTGGGATACACGCGCACGCCTTCCCGTTCCGCCGCCTCGATAAGCTCGGCTTCCCCACGCGCATCCTTCGTGCGAACGAGAGCGAATTGGCGGCCCACAACGACCTCGACCGCATCGCCCATGCACGCATGAAGCGACTCCTGGAGGATCTCGCGCTTCTTGAGCACCGCCTGACGCATCTTGCGCACGTGCGAATTCCACTGCCCCTCGCGCATGAACGCTGCCATCGCCGCCTGCGTTTGCCAGGGCACCCGCGGATGCAAGCGCGCCGAACGACCACGCCACTTCAGCATGAGCTGCGGCGGAAGCAGCGCGTAGCTCAAGCACACCGCAGGCGAGAAGCAGTTCGAGAACGTTCCCGTCATGATTACGCTGCCTCCGGCATCCATAGCCGCCATGGGCTCATCGCGCCATAAGCCAGAGCTCAGCTCCCAACCGTACTCGTCGGCAACGATGTACGCGCCCGCATCATTTGCCCACGCCACCAGCGCCTTGCGCACTTCGGCCGGCATAACGATGTTCGTGGGGAACTGACATGACGGCGTCGCGAACACGATGTCCAAGCCCTTCACCGATTGCAGATATTCCTGCGCCGTAGGCGTTGGATACACGGGAATGGCGCGCGTGCGGAACCCCATACGCGCAAACGCCGCATACGCCTCGTCGTAGCCAGGGTTTTCCAACCCCACCACCGTGCTCGACGCATCGAACAGCATGAGAATCTCGTTGAGTAGATCTCGCGTGGTGGGCATGACGAGCACCTGATCGGGGTTCCAATCGAGCCCCAACTCTTCGTTTACGTGCGCGGCAATTTCCGTGCGAAGCTGACGCAGGCCCTGCGAATCATTGTAGAAAAAGGAGCGGTCGGCACTCTCCCCAAAGAACACGTCGCGCGATGTGCGCGCCCATGCCGCCAAGGGGAAGACGCTCGGGTCGATGGCATCATATGAGAAATCGAACCGCCATGTGCGCTTGGGCTCGTGCGTATGGGCATGTAGCCGCTCGAGGGCCTGAAGATAATCGTCATCCCGATGCAGTTTTGCACTCGCGGGATTGCGCACCTGGCACACCACATGGCCGCTCCCCTGCCGCGCTTCCACATAGCCCTCGGCAACCAATTCGCGATACGCGATTTCGATTGTTGTAACGGAAACATCCAAATCCTTCGCGCATGCGCGAATGGAAGGAAGGCGAGTGCCCTCCGCAAGGGCCCCACCTTCGATATCGGTGGCGATTTTACGGTATATCTGCTGGTAAAACGGTTCCGTACTGCACTTATCTACAAGCTGCATCCACCCCTCCGTCCCCTACCTTGCGCATGTGCCCTCCATGCGCCGCTTAATCAAGAATAACTGTACACCAAATCGCGAAGTGTCCCCAAAAACCAGTGCTGAAGTGTGCATTCACCTTTTGAACGGTTGCTCGTACGCTTAGATTTGAGAAGGTGACGGCCTGTGTGCGATTGCGCCGTTCACGCAAAAGGGATATAGGAGGGGCTATGTTAAGCAAGAAGCTTGCCGTTACCATGGGCACGCTTGCAGTTGTCGCCGTTGTCGCCGGCACTGCAGCATGTGCGCCCAGGGCAACGACGAATCCAGTCGGAAATCCGACGCCAAACGTACAACAATCATCGGAAACGCCAACGCCCGACCAGTTCGGCATCGTGAAGGCGGACCAGTGGGCCAACGCCTACCCGTACGAATACGATTCGTACCTGGCCAACGCCACGAACACGCCTCCCGCGGAAGACTACCTAGAAGGCAGCTACTGCGCCGAAGGCTACACCTCTAGCGAAGACACCACTTCGGCCCTGCCCGATGGCTACGAATACACCGACGCCAACAAGCAGGATTACCTGGAAACCAACCCCGAGATCAAAACGCTCGGCAAGGGATACGGTTACGCCAAGTACTACACCGAGCCCGCAAGCCACGTCTTCTCGCTCTGGACCGTCGCGCACAACGGCCGCGTGGGAAATGGCGCAAAAACCAAGGCGGCCTGCATCACCTGCAAGAGCCCGCAGTATTCCAACCTGGTAGACCAAGAGGGCGAACAGGTGCACTCCCAGCCGTTCAACGACATCATCGGCCAGCTGGACGAGAACATCAGCTGCGCCAGTTGCCATGGCAACACTCCCATGAAGGATGGCGAGGTCTACCTGGAAGTCGACCGCGCCGAATGGGTGCGCTCCATGGGCGCCGACCATCAGGTTGCGTCTATGGAAGGCCAGGTCTGCGGCCAGTGCCACTGCGACTACTCCATGGCGCCCGGCACCAGCATTCCCACGAGCCCGTATGACAACGGCCGTTCCGACATGGTGCCCGAAAAGGCCATCAAGTGGTACAACGACCACAACTACGTCGACTGGACGTATGCGTCCACCGGTGCCAAGATGCTTGCCATCCGCCACGCAGAATACGAGTTCGTCTACGGCGGCGACAACGAGATCCTGCCGCAGGGTTCGCACATGGCCCAGCTCGGCTACGACTGCAACGACTGCCACATGGCCACCACCAAGGCCGAGGATGGCACGGTGTACGCCGACCACGAGTGGACCAGCCCGCTGGACAACCAAGAGCTCATCGACCGCGACTGCAGCACGTGCCATGCCGACATCCGCGCCGAAGTACGCGCCTGGCAGAACGAGATTGACCCGGCAACCACCACGCTCGGCGAGCGCTGCGAGAAGTTCATCAAGAACCTCGAGAGCAAGGTAGCCACCGAGCAGGACGACGAGGCCAACCCAGGCCAGAAGGTGCTGAAGCTCGACGAGGCATTCGCAGCGTCCAATGGCATCGACGCCGATACGCTGGCGCGCTTGCAGCAGATTCAGCGCGAGTCCTGCTACTACTGGAACCTAGCCGCGGCGGAAAACAGCGAGGGCGCCCACAACCCCACGTACTACCGCCACACGCTCGACCTGGGCAATCAGATCCTCGACGAGGGTGATGCCCTGCTCGGCATGTCCTCGGTCGCGTAAGCGCTTCATCTTGCTAGAAGGGAGCGCATCATGAACGAAGAGAACATGACAAACGAAACGCAGCCGGCAAAGAAGCGCAGCAAGAAGCTCATCATCCTGGGCGTCATCGTGGTCGTGCTCGTAGCCGTAGGCGTGGGGATGATGGTGTGGCACGAGCAACCCAGCTTCTGCTCGACCCTATGCCACATCGAGAACACCTACGTGCAGAACTTCTCGCAGGAGCAGGGAGTTCAAGGCACCGACAAGTACGGCAATACCGTCTCCGACACCAACGCCATGATGGCCGTCCTCCACAGCCATACGCAGGCAACCGCAAAGTCGCAGATCGTATGCGTCGATTGCCACAAGCCCAACGTGGCGGAACTCGCACACGACGGCGTAAGCTTCGTGTCCGGCAACTACACCATCCCCCGCGACGAGCGTTCGGCCCAGGCCCTGCAAAAGTGGGACGG
>JAILNP010000031.1:0-12701 GCA_024691475.1 Eggerthellaceae bacterium | reverse complement strand
AAGGCGTAGAGTACGTTTGGATCGGCGGATGCCTTCGTCGGAAGCGCAAGCACAACCGCGAACAGGGCGAATGCGATGGTCGAGGGCGTTACCAAGCGCTCACGCCACGAAAGGCCATCGACCTCAGCCTTCGCCTTCGCTGCCTTAACCTTGCGCTGCTTGGCCACGGGCAGGGAGCCCGCTACAGCCGTTCCCTGGATTTCTGCGCTCATGCCGAATGCACCTCCTGGTACTCATGCTGAAAGAAGATCTGCGACAGCTCGCTGCGAAACGTCACGTAGGCGGGGTCGCCCAAAAGCTCCAGGCGATGCCTGGGGCGCGGCAGCGGCACTTCGAATTCCGCGCGCACGCGACCCGGCTCCATCATGATGATGCGGTCGGAAAGAAGAATTGCCTCTTCCAGGTCGTGCGTAACGAAGATAACCGTCTTGCGCGCTTCGCCAGCCTCGCCCTCCCACAGCTCGAGCAGCAGGTCCTGCAGGATGGCGCGATTACGTGCGTCGAGCGCGCCGAAGGGCTCGTCCATCAGCAGCACCTCGCCGCCCACGGCCAGCGCGCGAGCGATAGCCACGCGCTGCTGCTGGCCGCCGGAAAGCTCCTTGGGGAAGCGATGCCCAAACTCACCAAGCGCAACCTTGCCCAGGAATTCCTCCGCGATGGCACCGCGCTCCGCGCGCTTCAGCTCGGGACGCGCCTGATCGAGGGCGAATTCCACGTTGCCGCGTGCCGTCATCCAGGGGAAGAGGGAATACTGCTGGAATACGACGCTACGTTCGGGACCGGGCCCTGTTACGACCTCGCCGCCCACGGAAACGCTGCCAGACGTGGGCTTCAAAAGCCCCTCGAGCACGGAAAGCAACGTCGATTTGCCGCAACCGCTCGCGCCGATCACGCTCACGAATTCGCCTGGCTCGACGGAAAAACTTACCCTGTCGAGCGCCGTGAAGGCCTCTCCGCGACCGGAGTACGTGACCGTCAGGTCTGAAACGTCGATGCGCTTGGACATCAGATCCTCCTATTGATACTTATCGAAATGCTCACGCAGGGACTTGTAGTACGTGTTGTTCGGGTCTTCCTTCTCGAGTTCGCCCAGCGCCTGATCGTAAATGTCCAGGTTATAGAGCTCTTCAAGGTCGAAGTCCTCCAGGTAGCCAAAGTCAGCAGCGCTGTTCTTCAGCTCCAATGTGGCCTGATAGTCGGGGTCGGGGTTCGAATCGCAGTAGTCAGGAGTGAACACCTCGTACTCGATTTCGTCCTCGGGAATGTCGATGTACGTCTTTACGTCCGCAATCGTCTTCTGCTTGTTAGCTTCGTTTTTGTAGAACGCATACGCCTTGATGAGAGCACGCTCGGAAGCGACGTACAGATCGTGGTTTTCCTTCAGCGCGCTCGTGAGCGCCACCTGGCGGCAGCACGGCTGATTCTTGAACAGCTCTTCATCGGAGCACTTGAACACGATGGAATGACCCGCCGCCACGGCAACCGACGTGTAGGGTGAATAGCACGAAACTGCGTCGATCGTATCGTTGGAGAATGCGTTGTAGGCATCCTTCTGGCTATCGAAGAGCACGATGTGCACATCGTAGCCATCGCCCTCGCCATACGTAAGGCCCTTGGATGCAAGCAGCTGATACAGCTCGAGTTCCTGTACGGTGGTGCGGGGAACGGCGACGTTCTTCCCCTTCAGGATGGTTACGTCCCAGCTGGAAAGGCCTTCCGTGTACTTGCTCTTGATCACGTAGCCGTGGCCATTGGACATTGCGCCACCGAAGATCGAGATGTCGTGACCCGAGGACTGATTCACCAGCGTGGGAACGCTACCCAGGAAAACGAATTGCAGCTTGTTCGATTCCAGACCGCTGACCAGTTCGCTCTGGCTGGAGAACTGCGTAAGCGTGGCGTTGATACCCTCTTCCGCGAAGAAGCCCTCTTCCTTGGCGACGAATGCCAGCAGATGGGCCGTCGAATTGAGGTGGCCAACCGTGATGTCGTACTTGATTTCCTTGCCCGACGCAGATTCCTGCGAGCCAGAAGAGCAGCCCACCACGCCAAATGCGGCGAGCGCGCCTGCGCCAATCAGCGAACCCTTGAGAAACGAGCGTCGGCTGTATGCCGTTGCTTCCTGTGCCATAGTAGCCTCCCTTGAGATGTGTCTGTTGCTGGGCGCTATTACAGCATCATCGCAAGGCTCCGAACAGGTATTTTGCGACGCATTGCAGCGATGGCGCGTTATCGCCGAAAGCGATATAAGCTGTCAAAGTCGGCATTTGCCCAGATGGCGCGCATACAATGCGCTCTAGGGCATAGAAAAAGCTCTGACCCAGGCTCGGGAAACCCCAGGTCAGAGCGTTATCGATAATCACGCTAGCCGGCTATTTCACGCCGCTCCGCGCAAGATTTCTTCATTTTCGATAGGAAATGAGACCTAACCAGCAAGGCTGGCCTTAGCTACCCTGCTGGATACAGCGTAGGAAACGGCAACGAAAACCAAAGGAGCCAGCAAGCCGCAAACTAATTGGAAAACGGGGTCAGCAATAGCGGCAAGAGCCCATTCCATTAAGCCTATCTTGTTCAGCGCGATTGGCACAATCATTAGGCAGCCAATACAACCCACAAACACGACGGGGCCTTTCGAAGCGCCGAATTTCAATACGGACGGAACCAGAATCGCTATGTACACCACACCCAGACCTAAAGCAAGCAAGAACATCGATGCAAGGAACGAAACGCTAATGCCTAACTGGGAAAATACCATTCCCACCGCCACATCAATAATCAGAGCAACCCCCAATAGAATTGCACCCATTACATACTTCTCCGCAGTCACAACCTTCGCGTTAACAGGAATGGCCTTAACATATCTTCCCCAATTTGAATTCTCCTCCGCATACATAATGCTATACAGGGCAAAGCCCGCAAAAAGAGAAAAGACAAGCATGGCCGTCGCGGATAGAAATGCGATATCGGCGCTTCCGCATATAAAAATGACCACCAGGGGGAATAGATAGACCCAACTTACCGTTCTTTTCAGAGTATACAAGTCCTTCAACAATAACCCCCTCATGCGAACGCCCCCTTTCGCAAGCACACTTTATCGAGCAGCGCATAATCAATCGACGCATTCTCATAATGGGCCACGGGGTCGATAGATAAAACTTCCCCTGCGTCCAGAAGCATTACCCTATCAGCGAACACCTTTAAGTCGTCGGTGATATGAGTTGTATAAATTGCCCCCCGATTCGAATCAGCCAATATGTACGCTTTCAAGATTCCCAAGATCTCTAGTCGGGAAACCGGGTCCAAGCCGGAAGTAATCTCATCCAAAATAAGCAGCTGGGGGTGATGAGCCAGCGTGAGCGAAAGCTGCCCCTTTATCATCATTCCGCGCGAAAGCGAATTCAGCTGAGCATCTGAATCCAAACCAAACCTATCCAGCAAATCGAAGAAAAGATTCTCATCCCAAGTATCGTATATATAAGACAGGACGCGTCCCGCCTCCCTTAACGAGAATCTCCCGTCGAAGCCAGAGTTATCAACCACGAAGCCTATCCGACGCTTTGCGTCTATCTCGCAAGGCTCCATTTCCCCATTAAACAGAGAAACCAACCCTGCATCCTTCGACCTCTCCCCGAGAATCAAATCCAGGAACGTGCTCTTTCCGGCCCCATTCCGACCAACGACCCCAACCACTTCCCCCGCATAAAGGGAAAACCCCTCAACGGACAAAACGAAAGAGCCGTAAGCCTTCTTTAAGTTTTCTATTTCGATAAGGCGAGACAAGATATGGCCTAACCAAAGCACGACGGCGATTGCTCGGCACGAACCACAAACCGAGAAAATGGCGTCAATCGATTAATTCTGAATTGAGGTTAATACCTTATCGCCATGCGCGCAATAACTAGGCCGAAGGGCGAGACAACTCGTTCCTCCGGCCTAGCCTGAAATAGGAGACCCTATGCACGTTCTGCGCGGACGGCGGCGGCTGTATCCACGAAGGCCTTGAAGAGTCGCTTGGAATGCGGGCGCTCGCGCCACATGTGCTCGGGATGCCACTGCACGCCCACAACGAAGCGCTTGCCCGGCATCTCGATGCCCTCGACAATGCCATCTTCGGGCGAAACCGCATTCACGACCAAACCCTCGCCCACTTCGTCAACGCTCTGGTGATGGATGGTATTCACGCCCAGGCGCGTGGCCCCCACGCATTCGGCCAGCTGCGAGCCTTCCGCAAGTTCCACCATATGGGCGGGAAGCGTATACGGACGATGTTGCACGTGCGAAGGTTCGCAGCGCGCGCTTTCGTCGCGCACGTCCTGGCGCAAGGTACCACCGAGCGCCACGTTAATCGACTGCATGCCGCGGCAAATGCCCAGAAGCGGCTTGTCGGCAGCAATGACGGCACGTACTAAGGCGTCTTCCATGGCGTCGCGCGCCGTAGCCGAGCGGTGCGTATGCACTTCGCGACGGCGCCCATACCTAGCAGGATCGATATCCTGGCCGCCGGGAATGAGGAACCCATCGCACGAATCCACAAGCCGCGCGATATTCGCAGGATCGGACGTTGCAGGAAGCACGATGGGAATGGCGCCCATTTCCAGCAAGCCGCTCAGGTACCCGTCGGAAACGGCCAGACCCGTCCATTCGAAATCGTACCGGGGAACCACGCCAATGACCGGCGCATTCGGCGAGCCGGCAGGCATGCCGTTGCGCTTTTCCATCAGACGCGGCCACACTTCGGCGAGCGTGAAACGGTGTTTCACCATGGAAGCGATGGGCTCCAGGTATTCGGCTTCGCCCGGACGCAACGTACCCGAAGCAAGCACCAGCAACAGGTCGGCCCAGTATTCCGCGGAGCGCCCGTAGATTTCCGCACCGTAGCCAAATTCGATGAGATCGCGCTTCGCCGCGGCAACGTGTCCCTCGTCCACGCTTTCGAACAGCGCGTCGAGCACGTCGAGCGTGCGGCGGCTATAGAACAGCGAGCGCACGAGCACGGCGTAGGCCAGCGCGTATTCAATGGGCATGGCATCAGCAGGGCGAATTTCGACGAAGTTCTTCAAGCGCACATCGGGCCACACCATGGAAAGCGCGTGCTCCATTTCCGCATCGGTCATCTCGCGGTCGGCGTACAGCTCGTCGAACGTCGTTTCGCCCACGTAGCGCCACGGCTCGCCCTCCGTCTCGCCAGGAGCAAGAATGGCCTGGCGGGAAAGGATGTAGTCGGCATAGTCGCCGAAAGAGTACCCGCGCTTCAGCGAGCCGGGAACGACGCCCACTCGGTCTTCCTTCATGGAACCCCACATGCGCGTGCGCGCCATATTGCCCTTGGCTTCCTGACCCTCATAGACAGGCGAATTGTCGCAGATGAGCGCAAGGATGGGACTGATGATTTCCGCCAGGCGCAGCTTACGCATGGCATCGCCTTCGCTTTCGAAGTCGATGGAGATCTGCAGCGAGGAAGACCCACGCATCATGCAGATGGCGTCGGGCGACTGCTTTCCCAAGAAGTCGGTCATGCAGCTATAGCGGAACTTCGGAATGAGCTCCAGGTCGCGTGCCCGAGCCGTAGGATGGTAACCCAACATGGGCGTTACCAAGCCAAATTCCTTCAGGATGGGGTCTAGGTCGTTGCGGAAGTCCAGGTACGCGCTGTCTATTTCCGTAACATGGCTAAACGGGCCCGCGGAAATCTCGAGCTGACCCGCCGGTTCGGTGCTAATGGCCACGCCCGCGCGCTGCAGCCCCACGATGTTATCGCCCTCGTACGACACGTGGTCGTACTGCGGGGCCATGCGCGTGAGCACGTCGCGAATGCCACCTGGTTCGGAATACGACACGGGCGCCCCGTTGGGGCGAACGACGATATGCTCGAGCTCGAAGCCCATATTCTGGGTGAACTTCTGGCCCGACTTGAAATACGCGACGAGCTTGTCGCGGTTTACCTTGTGAAAATCTATTTTGCTCTCCAACGATTCCACCTCAGACGCGGATTAAATTCCACCCTCGTACTAGGAATTAGTATTTCGCTCATTATAGACGCCGACGATAGCCCGTCAACGCATGCGCCACAGCTTTTCGGCACGCCGATTGTTGCACAATCCAAACAAGTCGCTGCTCATGATGCCCAGAGAAGCATAGACGGTCGACATGCAAACACGACGACTTGAAACCTGTTCGATACCCACCACACGCAGGAACCACACGGCTTCCTTGCGCAAACGTCATGTCACGCTAACGATGATCGATGCGCTTGGCCAGATGATCGCCCGCCGACTGCGCAATCTGCACGAGCACGACGCACAGCACAACTGCGACGACCATGACATCCGCCTGCCATCGCTGATAGCCATAGCGAATGGCGATATCGCCCAGTCCACCAGCGCCAACCGTACCAGCAATTGCAGAATAGCCAAACAGGTTAACGAGCGTAATGGACACGCCGCGCACCAATGAAGGCAGCGATTCCCGCAGCAACACCTTCACGATAATCTGGAACGTACTCGCCCCGAACGCCTGAGCAGCCTCAATGAGACTCGCATCAACTTCCGCCAGGCTCTGTTCCACGATGCGCGCCACGAAGGGCGCCGCCGAAAGCGTAAGCGGGACGATTGCGCCCGGGACACCCAGGGATGTGCCCACCACGAAGCGCGTGAGGGGAATAATGGCCACCAGCAAGATAATGAAAGGAATCGAACGGCCGATATTGATGATGCAACCAAGAACCGCATTCACGCTGCGATGGGGATGCAGGCCATTCTGCGCGGTTACGCAGAACGCCACGCCCATGGGCAGGCCGATGAGGTAGGCAAACGCGCATGACGCGACCGTCATGACAATCGTGTCCCACGTGCCCTGCGCAAGTAGCGTGCCATACTGAGAAAAGAAGCTGGTCAACCAATCCATTAGGCCACCTCCCCATTCTGGCCGTCTGCCGCCTGAGCACGCCGTATGCTCGTTCCATGGGACAGCAACTCGCGCGTTACCTCACTCTGGGGATGCTCGAATACCTGCGCCGTTTCGCCCTGCTCCACAACGCGACCGCTATCGAGAACAGCTACCTTGTTGCAAATATGCTGGGCAACCTGCAACGAATGCGTAATGAGCACGATGGTCACTCCCAGTCGGCCATTGATGTCGCGCAGCAGGTCCAAAATCTGCACGGTGGTTCGCGAATCGAGAGCGCTCGTGGCCTCGTCGCATAGGATCACGCGCGGCTCGTTCGCCAACGCACGCGCGATGGCCACGCGCTGCCGCTGCCCACCGGAAAGCTCGCTCGGATAACGATGCCCCTTATCGGAAAGGCCCACCACGCTCAGCAGCTCATGCGCACGCGCAAGGGCGTCACGCTTCGAGACCCCGCGTAATTCCAGGGGAAACGTGATGTTATGCAAGGCCGTACGCTGCTGGAACAAGCCGAAATTCTGAAAGATCATTCCCACCTGCGAACGAAGCGCCTGCAAGTCGGACCCCCGAAACGAGGTCACGTCCTTGCCATTCACCACGACGCTTCCGCTGGTAGGGCTCTCCAGCAAGTTAATGCAGCGCACGAGCGTCGACTTTCCCGCCCCAGACTCGCCGATAATGCCGAAGATATCGCCCTCCTCTATCGTTAGGTTGATATCGCTCAGCGCCGTATGCGATTCTCCGCGCGCCTCGTACGTCTTCGACACGCCACGCAATTCGATCATCGTTTCCGCCTTTCAACGCAAGAGCGGGACGCCCGAAGGCATCCCGCTCGACTAGGCTTGCCGACTTGCTTAGAAGATTGCCTCAACCGCGCCCTGATAGTGCGTTTCGATGTAATCCTTTACTTCCTGGGAAGTGAGGGCCGCAGCCAGCTTCTGGATGGATTCGCTACTCGTGCAGCATTCCTTGGTCACCAGAACGTTGGCGTAGGTCTTGGCAGCGTCGCCGCTCGCATCTTCCAGAGCAAGAGCATCCTTGGAGGGAGTAAGGCCCGCTTCAACTGCATAGTTTGCATTGATGGCCGCAATGTTGACATCCTGGAGGGATCGCGGGATTTGAGCCGCTTCGAGCTCAACGAACTGGAGGTTCTTGGGGTTAGATACGATGTCGTTCGGCGTTGCGGTGATGCCAGCGGAATCGCTGACTTCGATTAAGCCCTCCTGCTCGAGGAGCAGCAAGGCGCGGGCCTCGTTGGTGGTGTCGTTGGGAATGGCAACCGTTGCGCCATCAGGCAGGTCGGCAAGCGATGCAGTCTTGCCGGCGTACAGACCGAAGGGCTCGTAGTGAACGGCAACCACGCTCGCGAGATGCGTGCCATTTTCCTCGTTGAACGAATCGAGATACGGCTGATGCTGGAAGAAGTTCGCATCGACTTCCTTGTTTTCGGTAGCCGTGTTGGGCTGTACGTAATCGTTAAACTCGATAACCTTCAGCTCGATGCCTTCCTTGGCCAGCAGGGGCGCAACCACGTCATTGAGAATCTCGGCGTGAGGCGTGGGGCTTGCAGCAATCGTAATGGTGGTCGATCCCGCTTCAGCGCCCGATCCGCAGCAATCGCCCGCTTCGCTCTGTGCGTCCGTTGTGCTCGCCTGGCTGGTACCAGCGCAGCTCGCAAGGCCAAATGCCGCTACCGCCGCAAGGGAGAGCGCCGCAATAGCAGCCCCCAGACGTTTGAGTTTCTTTTCCTGTGCCATGGTATATCTCCTTCGCTTTTCGTTTGCCCGTAGAGCTAACCCCGCGGGCGAACCTCCCGTCCACCGCCCTGAACAGCGCGGCGTTTTGTGTTGATGCGGCATATTACGCTGCGAGGAATACGACTATCAAGAGATTAGATTCCACTCGTTTTAGGCAGTTAGCTATCGGTTTTTCCAAACATGCTTATTCCTAGCAATCTACCAGGACTTATAGACATGACGCAGCCGCATAAGAGCTTCAACGGACCCCTAAAACGCGGCATCGTGAAAAACCATGGCCCGTTATCGATAATTTACGTATTGCGTTATTCCTAGTACTCCGCTAGGATTTGTGCAAACAGGTTACGGAGCACGGCACCCACCTGCTCCATCGGACAAAGAGAGAAGCTGAAATGACCATTCACGCAAGCGTTTCCGAACTCATCGGCCAGACCCCTCTCGTAGAGCTTACTCACTACGAGGCAAACCACGATCTCAACGCACGCATCGTCGGCAAGGTAGAGGCCTTCAACCCCGCGGGCTCCGTTAAGGACCGTATCGCCAAGGCCATGCTCGACGCCGCCGAAGAAGCAGGCAAGCTGAATAGTGATACCGTTATTATTGAGCCCACCAGCGGCAACACCGGCATCGGCCTGTCCGCCCTGGCTGCCGCACGCGGCAATCGCATCATCATCACCATGCCCGAGACCATGTCGGTCGAGCGCCGCAATCTCATGAAGACCTACGGCGCCGAGCTGGTGCTCACCAAGGGCGCCGACGGCATGAAGGGCGCCATTGCCAAGGCGAAGGAGCTCGCCGAGGAAATCGAGAACTCCCTCATCCCCAGCCAGTTCACCAACCCCGCTAACCCCGCCATCCACAAGGCCACGACGGGCCCCGAAATCTGGGAAGCCACCGAGGGCAAGGTCGACATCCTCGTCGCCGGCGTGGGCACGGGCGGCACCGTCTCCGGTACGGGCGCGTTCCTGAAGGAGCAGAACCCCAACGTGCAGGTTGTTGCCGTAGAGCCCGCGGGTTCCCCCGTCCTTTCCGAGGGCCATGCAGGCGCTCATAAGATCCAGGGCATTGGCGCGGGCTTCGTTCCCGAAACGCTTGATACTGCCATCTACGATGAGGTTATCGCCATCGAAGACGAAGAGGCCTTCGAGGCGGGTCGCGAACTGGCCGCCAAAGACGGCCTGCTCGTAGGCATTTCTTCCGGCGCAGCCGTGGCGGCCGCTCGCAAACTCGCGGAGCGCCCCGAAAACGCCGGAAAGCTCATCGTGGCCATTCTGCCTGACACGGGCGAACGCTACCTCTCCACCGCACTCTTCAACTTCTAGGAATCCCACGTGCTGGGGCGCCCAGACACCCCAGCACCTTATGCTTTACTCCATATATCGCCTTCTCGATACGGCCGCCCGCTCTGTCTTCTCGTCTCCTTCCTGCGGGCGGCCTTTCTTGTGCCTGCGCATAACCAACGCAAACGCTCTCGCAAACCGACCAGAGACCAGCGTCGGCCCCAAGCCTCGACGTAGGCCAGAACCGCATGGAGAGCGGCAAAGCCAAATGGCCAATCGGAGATAGGGACTGCAAAACACCCGCCACGAACAGCGCAAAAGGCCCCGGAGCAACGCTCCGGGGCCTTCAAACGCGCTTGCCGCACGTCCTATTCGAACGGTGCGTACAAGTTCGAGGTGAAGTACCGATCGCCGCGGTCGGGGAAGATCGTAACGATGTTGCCCGACACGCCGCGCTTCGCGAATGCCAGAGAGGCAGCCAGCGCCGCACCCGAGGACGACCCTGCGAAGATGCCCTCGCGAGCCGCCAGAATCCTCGTAGCCCTGAAGGCATCGTCGTCCGACACCTTTACCACCTCGTCGACCAGGCTCATGTCCATGGTGTCGGCCACGAAGTCGTTGCCAATGCCCTCGATGTCGTAGTCGCCATGCTCGCCGCCGCCAATCGTGGAGCCAATGGGGTCGGCCAGCACGCCCTTGATGTTCGGGTTCTGCTCCTTCAGGTAGCGCAGCACGCCCGAATACGTGCCGCCGCTGCCCGCACCAGCCACGACGTAGTCAATCTGGCCTTCCATGTCGCGCCAGATCTCGGGGCCCGTCGTCTCGTAGTGCGCACGGGGGTTGCTCATGTTGCGGAACTGCTCCAGCGAGATGGCGCCTGGGATGCTATCGCGCAGCTCACGTGCGCGCCTTTCAGCGCCCAGCATGCCCTCTTCGCGGGGCGTGGATACGATTTCGGCCCCCAGTGCGCGGCAGAGCACCTGCTTTTCCAGGGAGAACTTCGTGGGAATGACCAGAATAACCTTGTATCCGCGATTGAGCGCCGCATACGCAATGCCCAGACCGGTGTTACCCGCCGTGGCCTCCACAATGGCGGCACCAGGGGCAATGCGCCCCTCGCGCTCGGCATCATCGAGCATGGCCAAGCCAATTCGGTCCTTCGTGGAACCGCTCGGGTTCCACAGCTCGAGCTTCGCGTAGAGCTGGACGCCTTCGGGGACGTCGACGTTGTTCAGTCGAACAATGGGGGTATTGCCAATGAGCTGGCGCGTCGATTCGAAGCGAGCCACCTTAGGCCTCCTTCCCCGTTGCCGCCGCAATGGCGCGACCCAGGTCGGCAATGATGTCGCGCTCATCCTCGATGCCCACCGACAGGCGAATGAGCTCATCGGAAATACCCACGCGCTTGCGAATATCCGCGGGAATGGCCGCATGAGTCATCGTGGCAGGGTGGCACACAAGCGACTCGACGCCACCCAGGCTCTCTGCCAACACGACCAGGTCTAGGCCCAGGAAGAACGCGTTGATGTCGGCACCTTCCGCAAGTTCGAACGACATCATGACGCCGCCGTTCTTGGCTTGCGCCGCATTGACGTCATGCCCAGGATGGCCTTCCAGGCCGGGGTAGTACACCGCGCGCACGCCCGGATGGCCTTGCAGGAACGCGGCCACGGCCTGGGCATTGCGCACATGCCTGTCCATGCGCACGCCCAACGTCTTGATGCCGCGCTGCAGCAGGAAAGAATCGAAGGGTCCCAGCACACCGCCCGTAGAATTCTGAAGGAACGCGATGCGCTCGCCCAGCTCGGCGTTGGCAACGACCGCCAAGCCGGCCACAACGTCGCTATGTCCGCCCAGATATTTCGTGGCCGAATGCACAACGATGTCGAATCCAAAGTCAAGCGGGCGCTGCAGGTACGGCGTCATGAAGGTATTGTCCGCTATTGCCAGCAGGCCGTGCTTCTTCGCCACCTGGGCAATCGCCGCCAAGTCGGTAATGGTGAGCAGGGGATTTGCAGGCGTCTCCACCAGCAGCGCCACCGTGCGCTCGTCGATGGCGCCTTCCACTGCCGCAACGTCCGACGTGTCAACCATGACGTAGTCGATGCCGAAGTTGTTGAACACCTTATCGAGCACGCGGAACGTGCCGCCATACACGTTGCTCGAGGTGATTACCTTGTCGCCCGTCTTGAACAGCGACAGCACGGCCGTAAGGGCAGCCATGCCAGAGGCGAAGGCAAAGCCACGTTCGCCGCCCTCGAGCTCGGCAATCAGCGACTCGAGCGCCGCACGCGTGGGGTTACCCGTGCGCGAATACTCATACCCATAGAAATCGCCCGGCAGGTGCTGGCCGAACGTGGACGTCTGGTAAATAGGCACGTTCACCGAATGCGTGGGGTCGTCGAAGCCGGCCCCTCCGTGGATCAACGCTAAATCAAAATGTTCGTATGCGCTCATGTGCTTCTCCTTGCTATTGCATACCGTAGGCGCGAACGCCATCTTTAACCGTAGATATGAAGTGGATGCTCTCGTACGCCTTCAGGTTCGAGGATCCGCCCTCGAAATACTTGCTCTGAATGGCAGCGGGAGCCATGTAGGTATCGATGCTCATGCCGCATCGCTTCAGCAGCGCCGCCACATCGGCCAGCTGGTAGCCGCCCGCCATGGGCTCGCCCAGCTTTTCGGCGAAATGCGCCAGTCGCTCGATGCGGTCGGAATACCCGCTCGTGAGGCTACTCTGATCGGGGAAGTCGAAGCAGAG
>JAILNP010000006.1:0-8954 GCA_024691475.1 Eggerthellaceae bacterium | reverse complement strand
TGCGCGATGCGGGCATCCAGGTGCTGCAGACCGCGGTGGGCGATAGGCATGTGCTGGAAGCCATGCGCGAGGGTGGCTTCGTCATTGGTGGCGAGCAGAGTGGCCACACTATCTTCCTGGAGCATAACTCCACGGGTGACGGCCTCATGACGGCGTGCCAGTTCGTTGCCGTCTGCGAGCGCAATGGCAAGACGGCTGCCGAAGCCGCTTCCGTCATGCGTCGCTTCCCCCAGGAGCTCGTGAACGTGCGTGTTGCCGACAAGGAGGCTCTTGCGGGCAACGCTGCGATTGCGGCAGCCATTGCTTCTGCTGAAGAAGAGCTGGGCGATGCGGGCCGCGTGCTCGTCCGTCCGTCGGGTACCGAGCCCCTTATTCGCGTTATGGTGGAGGCTGCCGAAGACGCCGAGGCGGCACGCCATGCCAAGGCCATCGCTGCGGTTGTCGAAAGCGAACTTGCGTAACGCAAGGAAAAACGTATCTTTAGGCGCTCCGTTGCCCGTGTGGCGGCGGAGCGTTTCTTTATGCGAGCGGTATCATGTATGGTTGACGCGTTGGGGTTCCGTATTGCTCGCGTGGCAATTGGCGCCGAATTACTTATTCTTCGTTGACAATAATCATAAACAGAAATAATATTTCCGTCATTGAATAATCGCTGTTGTTGGTTGGGAAGGGAAGGTTCGTATTGATGAAGAAATATAAGGGTCTCATTTCCGTGGTGCTGGGTGCTGCGCTCGTGGCCGCGCTGGCGCTCGCGGGCTGTGCTTCGAACAACGCCAGCTCCAATGCTGGTTCCTCTTCGGGTGATCAGGGTACCGAAAGCACGCATGAAGCTGTGACGCTGCAGATCTTCGCGGCGAATTCTCTTTCCAAGGCCATGGAAGAGGAAGAGGCGCTCTACACTCAGACGCATGAATGGGTGACGTTTGCCGACACGCAGTACAAGTCTTCGGGCGAGCTGAACGAGCTGCTCGAGGGTGGCGCTACGGCCGACATTCTCATCAGCGCCTCCAAGAGCAAGATGGACGCCGCCGAGCAGGCTGGCTACATCGATGCCACCACGCGCTTCGATATGTTCAAGAACGACCTGGTCATGGTTACTTCCGAAAGCAACACCGAGATTACGAGCTGCACCCTTGAGGACATCGCCGCTGGCAAGTACAAGATTGGCGTGGGCGACGAATCGGTTCCTGCTGGCAACTATGCCTGCCAGTCCCTTTCTACGGTGGGCTGCTACAGCGAGCCCGATGGCTCCACCGGCAAGGATGCCTCTGGTACGGGTGGCGAATTCTCGGGTGCCCTGGCGGCTGATGGCATGGTTTCGCTGCAGACTAGCGTGGGTAACGTATGCAAGCTGGCCCAGTCTGGTGACGTGGACATTGCCTTCGTGTACACCTCCGACGTGTACCGCTTTGGCGGCGTGAAAGTTGTGGGCACGGTTCCCTCCGACACGCATAAGAACATCATCTATCCTGCCGCCATTACCTCGATGGCTTCCAACTCCGCAGAGGCCCAGGCGTTCCTTGATTGGTGCGTCTCCGATGCCGACGCTCTGGAAATCTGGCAGAAGTGGGGCTTCGAACTCGCTGCATAATGTAGTAACCTACATACGGTTTTGAAGATGGGGGCTGGCGTATGCTGGCCCTCATTTCTGATAGGAATGGTAATGACGATACGAACACGCTTGCTTTCTCTGGTTGTGGCCGCGGTGCTTGCCGCGTCCTGCGTTGCGCCGATGCTTGCGTATGCCGACGACGATTTGGGGGATGTCGACGCGCCGCGCGTTTCCGCCACATCGCAGCAGGCAACGGACTCCTTCGAGGGCGTGACGGTTTCGGCTGACAATGCAGCGGCAACGCTTGATGGATGCGATTTCGCGTTGTCCGATTTCAAGCGCGCCCAGACGGGAAGCAATCGCGATATCGATGGCGCGTATTGCGGCTACGCCTTCTACGAAGGTTCGAGCGCTTACTCGGTGGTGCTCATTGCGATGTCCGATTATGCGGTCGTCTACCTAAGTCCGGAGGCGGCCCGGCAGATTGGCTACGGCGATTCATCGGGTGATGCGGCGGCTTCGCTGCTTTCCCTGCTATGCGCGCTCGATAGCGCGAATGCATCGGGTGGGGCAACGCTTAACGCCGATGCTACGTGTTATGTCACGACCGAGACGCGCTATGTGGTCGACGGTGTGGCGTTCACGTTCAATCAAGAGCTTTCGGACGGGCGTTTCTATGCGTGCGTGATGGGGGAGGACGGAAGTGACGTCACCGACTCCAGCAACGCGCGCTATGCGAAGCCCACGCATGCCTCCTTCGCCAACGTCGTTGCGTCCGACCAGGCGACGATCGTCGCGCAGCCCTCAATGTGGGAATCCCTTGGCACGTTCCTTTCCACGCTCGACTATTCGCCGCTGTGGGTTACGTTGCGCACCACGCTCACGGCCATCGTGTTCATTTTCGTGTTGGGCCTTGCCGCGGCGTACTTCTGCCTGCGCATGCCTGCGCGCGTGCGTGACATCTTCGACGCCATCTTCACCATTCCTATGGTGCTGCCGCCCACGGTGTGCGGCTTTCTGCTGCTGCTTTGCCTGGGAAACAACACGGCAGTGGGGCGCTGGTTCATCGACATCGGTTTCCCGCTCATCTTCAGCTGGCCCGCAACGGTCATCGCCGCGGTGGTCGTGGCCTTCCCGCTTATGTACCGCAGCGCGCGCGGTGCCTTCGAGAGCCTCGATCCGAACATGCTCGATGCGGCGCGTACGCTTGGCTGGAGCGACGCTCGCGTGTTCTTCCGTCTTATGCTGCCGCTTTCCTGGAGCAATATTGCCTCGGGTACCGTGCTCGCGTTCGCTCGCGCGCTGGGCGAATTCGGTGCCACGCTGTTCCTTGCGGGCAATTACCTGGGCGTAACGCGCACCATTCCCATCGCCATCTACTTCGAGTGGATGAACGGCAACACCGACGTGGCCATCTTCTGGACCATCGTCATCATGATCTTCAGCTTCGTTGTCATTCTGTTCATCAACCTGTGGGATAGGCATACTACGCGCTACCGGAAGGGGGCGGTCGAATAATGAGCCTTGAGGTCGATATTCGCAAGCGATACGGCTCGTTCCAGCTCGACGTTGCCTTCCAAGCGGGGGACGAGACCTTTGGTCTGCTGGGCGCCAGCGGCTGCGGCAAGAGCCTTACCATGCGCTGCATTGCGGGCATCGATACGCCCGACGAGGGTCGTATCGTGGTGAACGGTACGACGTTCTTCGATAGCGCGCAGGGCATCAATCTGTCGCCGCAGAAGCGCAAGACGGCGCTCCTGTTCCAGAGCTATATGCTCTTTCCGAACCTCACCGTAGAACAGAACGTCGCCGCTGGCGTCGATCGCAGCCTGCCGCCCGAGGAACGAGCGCGCATTGTCGAGGCCGAGCTCGTGCGTTTCGATGTCATTGCGTTTGCCAAGCGCTATCCATCTCAGCTTTCCGGTGGCCAGCAGCAGCGCGTGGCGCTTGCCCGCATGCTTGCGGCGCGTCCGGGAATCCTCATGCTCGACGAGCCGTTCTCGGCGCTTGATGCTCATCTGAAGACGCTGCTCGAGCAGAGCCTCGTGGGTCTGTTCGATTCGTTCGACGGCACCATCATCTACGTAAGCCACGATATCGACGAGGCGTTGCACTTTTGCGATCGCATCGCCGTGGTCGAGGCGGGGCACATCATGGAGATAGACAAGGGCCGCGAGCTCATCGACGATCCGAAGAGCCTGGCTGGCATCAAGCTGTCGGGGTGCAAGAATGCCCTGTCGTGCGAGCGCGTGTCCCCAACGCGCCTGTTCTGCCCTTCGTGGGGCATCGAAATCGATGCCATGCGTCCCATTCCGTCTGATATCAAGGCGTTTGGCGTGCGCGCATTTCGTCTGGAGCGAGCTTCCGAGCCTGGGCCCAACGTGTATCGCGTGCGCGTAGACCGCGTGAGCGACTCGCGCTACGATCGCTCGGCCCTGCTGTGCTTCCTAGATCGCGAGGAGGGCGCGCAGGAGCTGGTGGGCGAGAACCAGGAGGAAATGCGCTACTTGCATCAGCGTCTGTTCTGGCGCGTCGACACGCTGAAGGAGCCACGCGATTCTTGGCCCGAGCTGGGCGAGGAGCTGCTCATTCGCATCCCTCCCGAAAGCCTGTATCTGGTAAGCCGCTAGAGGCGTCTGCGTTGCCGTGTGGCGGGTTGCCGTTCGCAGTTAACCGTACGGTATAGCCGCTTGATTATGCGTCTTCTTCGCCTATAATCTCTCGGGAGAATAGAGACGAGAAAGGTGAGCCTATGAAGGATAACCATGGGCGCACAATCGATTATCTGCGCGTGTCGCTAACCGACCGCTGCAATCTGCGTTGCATCTACTGCATGCCCGCCGAGGGCATCGCCCAGGTGCCGCATGATGAGATTTTGCGTTACAACGAAATCGTCGAGCTAGTAGAAGCTGCAGCTCAGCTGGGCATCAAGCGCGTGCGCCTTACGGGTGGCGAGCCCCTGGTACGCAAGGGCGTCGTAGACCTGGTCCGCGACATTTGCGCTATTCCCGGCATCAAGGACGTATCGCTTACCACGAACGGCATCCTCCTTGGCCGCATGGCTGAAGATTTGCGGGCGGCAGGCTTGGGGCGCGTCAACGTCTCCCTCGACACGCTCGACGAGGAAACGTATCGTCGCGTTACCCGCGGCGGCAACATTCACCAGGTGCTCGAGGGTATCGATGCCGCGTTGCGCGTGGGATTCAACCCCGTGAAGGTGAACGCCGTTGCCGTGCGCAGCATGAACCAGGATTACTTCGCGTTTGCGCGCATGAGCGTCGATCGCCCGTTGCACATGCGTTTTATCGAGTACATGCCCGTGGGCAATTCGGCGGGTAGCTGCGGGTCTGGTTGGGGTCCCGAAGACGTGGTAAGCGTGGACGAGATCCGCGAGAGCATCAATGCTGCGGCCATTGCCGCTGGCATGGAGCCACTGCGTCCCGTGGAGGATTCCAGCAAGCCCGAAGGTGGTGGCCCTGCTCGCTATTGGGAATTCCCCGGCGCAAAGGGTACGGTGGGGTTCATCTCGCCGCTGTCGCGTCATTTCTGCGGCGACTGCAATCGCCTGCGGCTCACGTCTACGGGTGGTATTCGTCCCTGCCTGTTTTCCGACGAGGAATACAATGTGCGCGATGCCGTGCGCTATGGCACGAAGGACGACGTTCGGTCGGTACTCATGCAGGCGCTGGGTGCCAAGCCCGAAGAGCATCACGAAGGCGACCACGCACGCGCCACGGAAAAGAACATGAACGCCATCGGCGGCTAGGCATGAACGCATGCCCTTGTGGGCGATGGTTTGATACGAAGCAATTGCGAATGGAGCAAACAATGGAACTCACTCATATCGATGAGCAGGGTCAGGTACGTATGGTTGACGTAAGCGAAAAGCCCGATACGGTGCGCATTGCCGTAGCCGAGGGTTTCATTTCCATGAAACCCGAAACGCTCGAGCTCATCGTGGAAGGCAAGGCTGCCAAGGGCGACGTGCTTGCGTGCGCACGCGTGGCGGGCATCATGGCTGGCAAGCAGACCAGCTCCATCATTCCCATGTGCCACCCGCTGCTCATTACGAAGTCGAAGGTGGAGTGCACTCCCGTGCGCGCGGGCGAGCGTGCCGATGGCCGCGTGGGCATTCACATCACCTCGACGTTTGGCGTCACGGGCAAGACGGGCATCGAGATGGAGGCCCTTACCGCCGCCAGCGTGGCCTGCCTTACCGTGTACGACATGTGCAAGGCGGTCGACCGCGGCATGGAAATCATGGACGTGCGCCTGCTCAAGAAGGACGGCGGCAAGTCTGGCCTGTGGGAGCGCGCATAGTTTTTCTTCTTGCGAATGTTGCCTCGAATGGCGCGCCCTGGCTGTTCTGTCTGTACGTACGCTGTAGAGATGGGCAGCTGGGGCGCGTAGTGCGTTGCCCTGTGCTACACTAGGCAATTGCGTTTTGCGCATACGCGCACGCAAAGCATCAACGAGTATTCGAAGGGAGTGCTATGTCAGGGCATTCTAAGTGGGCAACCACCAAGCACCGCAAGGCGGCCCAGGACGCCAAGCGTTCGGCGCTGTTCGGTAAACTTTCCCGCAACATCACCGTTGCGGCTAAGGAAGGGGGCGACCCCAACCCCGACAACAACGCATCCCTGGCGGCCGCCATCGAAAAGGCGAAGGGCTATTCCCTTCCCAAGGATAAGATCAAGACCGCTATCGACAAGGCGTTCGGCACCGGCAAAGATGCCGCTTCGTACGAGTCGGTAATCTACGAGGGCTATGGCCCCGCGGGCATTGCCATCTACTGCGAAGCTCTCACCGACAACCGCAACCGTACGGCTGCCGACGTTCGTAGCGCCTTCACGCATGCGGGCGGCAACCTGGGCACCAGCGGCTCCGTTGCGTTCATGTTCGAGCGCAAGGGCCAGATCATGGTTCCGAAGGAAATCGAAGGCGGCAAGAAGGAGGGCATGAAGCCCAACGGTACCGCCGGCGATGAGGAAGAGTTCATGATGACCGTCGACGAAGCCGGCGGCAAGGACTACGAAGACGCCGACGACCAGTGGATCGTCTACACCGCTCCCTCCGACCTCATGGCCGTGAAGAAGGCGCTGGAGGCTGCGGGCGTTGAAACGCAGGGCGCCGAATTCATCATGGAGCCCACCACGCCTACGCAGGTGAGCGCTTCCGACGCCAAGAAGGTCATGCGTCTGGTCGACCGTCTGGAAGAGCTCGAAGACCTCCAGAGCGTGTACCACACCATGGATATCACCGACGAAATCGCCGCTGCCCTGGAAGAGGAATAGCGCTACATTCGCCGTTGCTAGAAGGCACCCACGCGCATAGGTTCGCGTGGGTGCCTTTTCTTTTCAAAAGTGTTGAATTCGTAGCTTTCGAATGTAGAGTGCTGAAATTGAATTGTCCCAGGTAGATTGCGTTTCGGATGCTTTCGTGGCGGGTGGTTATGAATTCGCGTCCGATTTGCAATCCACCTGGATTGTCCCTCCCTGCGCGTGATAAGATAAGGCCACCGAAGCATTACACGCACTATAAACCAACTACAATGCTCAAGGGGTCTGTTCAGGTGTCTAGCCAAGCGCATATCGTCGATTTCGAA
Organism: Eggerthellaceae bacterium; assembly: GCA_024691475.1. Lineage (GTDB taxonomy): Bacteria > Actinomycetota > Coriobacteriia > Coriobacteriales > Eggerthellaceae > Denitrobacterium. Next base: position 1,797 of record JAILNP010000006.1, on the reverse strand, counting down.
ACTGCGAAATCCGCATCCCGCGCACGTCGTGGCTACAAATCCTCCGTTGCCGCAAATTCTGGTGCACGCGCCCGCTTTGTTTCGGGCGAAGACTACCGTGCTTCCGCCGAAGAGCGTCTTCAGGCGCGCATGTCGGCGCGTGGCGGCAAGAGCGCATCCCGTTCTGCTCATCGCAGCACTTCCCGGCGTAGCCAGGAAGCCTCCGAGCCGGCCCAGACCCATCCCAAACAAAGCGCATTTCAGAAGCATCGTCATGATGCGCGCAAGAAGAAGGCATCGCGTGCCTTCGATCGCTTCGTACAAGATCAGCCCGCAACGCCAACGGAGTCGGGCCCTCGTGCGGCCGTGTACCGTGGCCAGATGGGTTCCACGCATCGCAAGTCGGCGCGCATGCAGAACGAGCGTTCTTCGATGCAGCGAGCCAATTCGGCATCTGCGCGCAAGGCGTCGCATAGGGTTCGCATGGCCGTGGCCGTGCCGCTCACGGTCGTGGCATGCGTAGTTGCCTGCGCCGCGTTCTTGTACGCTCCGGCGCGCGATTACTATACGGCCGTTCGCGATCAGGCGAAGATGGAGGCCGAGTACGTCATCGTGACGCAGGAGAACGAAGAGCTCCAGTCCGATGTAGCGAACCTTTCCACCGACGAGGGCATGGAAGATGCCGCGCGGCAGGACTATGGCATGGTGCGCGAAGGAGAAACGTCCGTGCGCGTATCGGGGCTCTCCTCCGATGGCACGTCCATCGACGTTTCGAGCCTTACTCCTTCAGGTGATATCAAGGCTCCCGAGACTTGGTATTCGGGGGTGCTCGACGTTCTATTCGGCTATTCGGGATAGGAGCAGCATGGGTCGCTATGCAGCTATTGATATCGGCACGGTCACGTGCCGTTTGTTTATCGCGGATGTTGACGAGGGCGGATTGCACGAGCTGGTGCGCCGCTCTTCCATTGTGAATCTGGGCGAGGGCGTTGATGCGACGGGCGTGTTGAAGCCCCAGGCCATGGAGCGCGTGCGTGCATGCGTGGCCCAGTACCAGGAGATTATCGAATCGTACGCTTCACCCGATTGCCCCATCGCCCTTACGGCTGTGGCTACGTCTGCGTCGCGCGATGCGGAAAACGCCGACGAGTTCGCACGTATCCTGGCGGGGGAGGGCGTGCAGCTTTCCGTTATTCCCGGCACGCGCGAAGCGGCTCTTTCCTTCATGGGCGCCTCGTGTGATTTCGTGGGCGAGCGCTTGCTGGTGGTTGATTCTGGTGGTGGCTCGACGGAGGTCATCGCGGGCGTTGGCGGTGAGGATCCTCTGGTGGCGCACTCGTTCGACATCGGCTGCCGTCGTGTGACCGAGCGCCTTCTGGCGGGCGATCCTCCTACCGATGAAGAGCTGCAGGCGGCGCGCGAGCTGTGCCAGCGTAACTTCCGGCCCTTCTTCGACCGCCTTGCCGACAGGGGCTTCGTGCCCGAGCGCATGGTGGCCGTCGCGGGTACGGCTACGTCGGTCGTTTCCGTGCATGAGGCTATGGACCCATACGATTCCTCGCGCGTGCATGGCTATTGCGTCTCGCGCGACGTGCTGCACGAGGAAACGCGGCGTCTTGCGGGCATGACGCTCGAGCAGCGCCGTACCGTTACGGGGTTGCAGCCCGATCGTGCTCCTGTCATTGTGGCGGGCATGGAAATCCTTGGCCAGGTGCTTGATTGCTCGGGTTTGGGGTCGTTCACGGTGAGTGAGTCTGACATTCTGCAGGGCATTATCATGGCGGCATCTTCGGGACGCATGTAGCTCATCTGCTATCA